>NZ_JAJENU010000603.1:0-35787 GCF_035615495.1 Lyngbya sp. CCY1209
TACCATCGGCGGAAATTAACAGTCGTTTTTTCTGCAAGTGATCGGCGGCGGGTTGCAGTATCATTTCGCTCAATTCCCGGGCGGCGGCATTCACCCAGCGCGGATTGTCGCGTCGGGTAACACTGGTGATGGCGTACAGAAAATCATCCGCTTTGGCTTCAATTTCTTCTCGCCCCGGCAGTTCGTGGACGGTCATTTCCGTGGGGGTGACGACCCAGAGATAGCTGCTTTCTTCCCCCAAGGAATACTGCAACAAAACCGTCTCTTCGTCCACCACCTGTTGTTGCACGTCCACCAACGTCAGCGGTTGCGGTTGGGTGAGGGCGGCGTAGCGGGGACTGGCAGCGCGAATTCGGGCTCGGATTTCTTCGTACTGTTTCAAAAGTTCGGTGAGTTCCGCTTGGATATTTTCCTTTTGGGTGCGGGTGGAATTGTCGTCGCCGAAAATTTCCAGGCGGCGGGTTTCTGCGGCATCGAGTTTTTGTTGCAAACGGCGTTCTTCGGCCACCAATTCCGGATCGACACCTTGGCGGATATCGGCGTTGGCTTCCCGCAGCAATTCCAACAGGGTCCGGGCGCGCGATCGCTCGCTGGCGTGGAATGCGATCGCGTCATATCCTTTTTGGGGGTTTTGTTGATGCAGTTGCATCAATAGCTCAATGTAGAACTGGTAACGGTCTTGAACGGTGGAGAAAAAGGTTTGGCGGAGTTCGCCAGATGGGGCGAGGCTGCGGAGTTCTTCAATTAGGCCAATCGCCTGTTCCATGTTGGCAAGGGCTTCGGTGAGTGAGCCTTGGGAACGTTGGAGAAAAGCAATATTGTAAAGGGTGGTGGCTTCCCCGGAGCGATCGCCCACTTCTCGTCTCAAGGGCAAAGCTCGCTCGTAATACTCCAAGGCTGTCTGCTTTTCCCCCAAGGCGGAGTAGACCCCACCGATACTATTGAGGGTGGTGGCTTCCCCGGAGCGATCGCCCACTTCTCGTCTCAAGGGCAAAGCTTGCTCGTAATACTCCAAGGCTGTCTGTTTTTCCCCCAAGGCGGAGTAGACCCTACCGATATTGTTGAGGGTGGTAGCTTCCCGGGAGCGATCGCCCACCGCTTGAAATAAAGGTAGCGCTTGCTCGTAATACTCCAGGGCTTGTTGCTTTTCCCCCAAGTCACTGTAGACTCGACCCAATGCCAGTTGAGCGAAAGCTTGGTTGGCGCGATCGCCCGTCTGTTCGTACAACCTCGCCGCCTCCTCAAAATAGGGAATTGCGGCCCGCAGCGATTCTGCCGTCCCTTCTCGCAACAGTTCCATTCCCCGTTGCAAGCTGGCATCCGCCGCGCCCGAATCGGACTGTTGGGCGATGAGTGTCGGCTCCGCCAATGCCGGGAGTTGAACCCATCCCGCCGGAGCGTAAAAACCCGCGATCGCCACCCAGATAGACCACCCGCTTTTCGTCCACATCTGTCTCTAATTGTCAGTCAACTACAGTTTTTTTGATATTTGTACGCAGTCGCGGCGTTTATGCAATCCGAGAAACTGCATTTTTCGGGATTCCTTCAAGTCCAAAACCTCCGCGCGATCGGCCCTAAACGGCAAGCTGATAGCTGAAAGCTGACTGCTGAAAGCTATATTTTAATCGAGCAATCCCCGGCCGTTGTTGCTGAACTCCTCCACCGTTCGCTCGGACAGTTCGTGGGTGGTGAGGGCTTGCAGGATGTCGAAGGGGAGGGTGAGGTGGTAGGCGCCCGCCTGGAGGGTGGCGGCGGCTTCTGCGGGGGATTTGATACTGGCGGCGAGAATTTTGGTGTCGCTTCCGGCGAGGATGTCCGCCATCTCCCGAACCAGGGCGACGCCATCTCCCAGGAGTCGGGTGGCCCGGTTGACGTAGGCGATCGCATATTTGGCCCCCGCTTCCCTCGCCACCGCTGCCTGTGCCGCACTGTAAATGGCGGTGACGGAACAGCAAATTTTCGGCGACAGGTGGGAGACGACGTGGAACCCCAAAGCCGTGGCGGGCACCTTCAAAACCGTCTGTTCCCCGAGGATATTGTAAGCCGCCCAGGCTTCCGAAACCATTCCCTCGAAATCCAAAGCGGCGAGTTGATAGTAAATCTCCCCCGCGAAAAGTTCCCGGAGTCCCTTCAGGGTTTCTTCCGGGGAAAGGTCACTTTTCGCCAACAGGGTGGGGTTGGTGGTGACTCCCTTCACCCATCCGAACTGGCTGGCGGCCTGGGCTTCCGGGAGAATGGCTGAGTCGAGATAGAGGGCCACGATTTTACCTCCGTATAAGGGTGTGGGGAAGAATTGATAATTGACAATTGATAATTGACAATTAAATTGTCCTTCTCGCGATTCCCGACTACCGCCACTACAGATGTTTTTGGGTTGGCGATAAGTGCGCTGTCGCGAATCGGGATTTGAGATTATCCCACATCCTAGGCCGGGTTGGGACACCTGGCAAATCAATCGTAGGAATGTATAGCGGCGTGAAGTCATTCTGAAAAATACCTGGCCCCCAAACCCCCAATCCTGGGGGCTTTGAGCCGCTCAAATTTTCACGAATCATTTCACACTGCTATATAGCGGCGAGCGATCGTCTATTTACAGTTTCCGAAAGGAGGACAAACCTTGAAATCCTGATGACAAGGGAATTTCCCATCCCTACACCCTACACCCCAGCGCACAGCGCTATACCTCCCAACTATCGCCCGTCGCCTGTTGTCTGTTGACTTTTGCCGACTCCCAACCCGAATTTCATCTCGTTTTTAATCTCGTTTAAACCTTCAGTTAACCTAAAAGCGTTACGCTTTTTGCTGTAAGCGTTCCCCATTCCCGTAGGTGTTGCCGTGGCTACCTTGCAGCTTGTCGCCGTCCCTGACAACCTGAAATCCCGCCGTTTTTGCCGGGGCGATTTCGTTCCCCTCTGGCCCGATGCGTTGTGGAAGATAGAGGAGGGGGTCGTCCGCACCTTGACTTGGGGCGACGAGGGAAATTTGATCGGTTTGGGATATTGGGGACCCGGAGAAATTATCGGTCAACCCCTGTCCCGACTCAACCCCTATCAAATTGAATGTCTGACGCCGGTCAAAGTCAATCTTATCCCCTCCGCACAGTGGCCCCAAGAGTTGGATCGGATTTTATACTATTTGCACCAGATGGAGGAACTACACAGCCTCCTGCAAACCCAACGCACCGACGAACGGCTGTTGAATTTTCTGAGATGGCTGGCGAAAAAGTTCGGCTGTCCCGTCGAAGAGGGCACGTTAATCAACCTCCGCCTCACCCATTTGGAAATGTCTGATGTGATCGGAACCACCCGCGTCAGCGTCACCCGGATGATGACGAAGTTGGAACGGGAGGGCATGATCCTGCGGCCCCGCCGGCACTGTGTCGTTCTCAAATAGTATGTTCCGACTCGAATTAAAAAAGTAAAAAGTATTACGGTAATTTTCAAGTTGATCAGGTACGCCGGTTGACTCAAAGTCCCCCCTTTTCAAGGGCAGGGTCGTTTCATTATATGATATAATGGGGGGGAATTTGACGAAAGCTGACGGCTGAAAGCTGACGGCTGACCGCTAAAGGGGGATATGGTAAACGGCAATATTTTCGAGGCGATCGCATCCCCAACCTCAGAGCCCCTGTTCCCCATCCGCCAAAATGAAAAATGGGGATATATCGACAAAAGCGGCCGGATGGTTATTTCCCCGCAATACGACGGAACCTCGGGATTTTCGGAAGGGTTGGCGGCGATCGCGGTCAAATCGAAATGGGGTTTTATCGATCGCACCAACCGCCCCGTCATCCCCCCCCAATTCGATGTCGCCTGGAGCTTTTCCCGGGGATTATCTGCGGTAAAATTAAACGGAAAATGGGGATTTATCGACACAACTGGAAACGCAATAATTCCCCGTCAATTTGTCTTCGCCTGGAGTTTCGGAGCGAATTTGGCATCGGTTGGCATCAAATCCGAATCGGATTCCATCAAAATGGGCTATATCGATAAAACCGGTCAATTTGTAATTCTCCCCGACTTTGACAGCGCCTCGGAATTTCGAGAAGGGTTGGCGGCGGTGCGGGTCGATCGCCAAATGGGATATATCAACGGACGGGGAGAGCGGGTCGTCCCGCCCCAATTTGACCTCACCTGGCGCTTTTCGGAGGGGTTGGCGATGGTGGTCGCGGATGGGAAAATCGGTTATATCGACAAAACGGGGAAGATCGCGATCGCGCCCCGGTTTGATTTCGCCTGGGATTTTTCCGGAAATTTGGCTCCTTTTAAAATCGGTAAAAATTGGGGATATATCGACAAAACGGGGACATCAAAATTTTCTCGAAACTTTTCCGAAACCAAGTCATTTTCCGAAAAATTGGCATCCGTTAAAATCGGGGAGAAATGGGGATACATCGACACGAAAGGCGAGATGAAAATCCCCCCGCAGTTCGACGGCGCCGCCGCCTTTGAAAACGGACTCGCGGCCGTCCGACTCGGGGCGGATTGGGGATATATCGATCGCCGGGGCGAGTGGGTTTGGTTTCCATATAAATATTCAGACCGCTCGGGACTTAATTGCCTTTTCTTGTAGCAAAAATAATCGATCAATGATTGGGAGTCTGTTTAGTTAAAAAACTAGATCTGATCTAATGGTCTCTTGTCTGTTTCCGATGGTCTCGGAGGGCGAATACCATTCGCCCCTACAATGGGTTGGAATCACTAACTTTAATTTCAGATGACACATTCTCACCTTTGCCAAGCGGTTGTCATTGGCGGTAGCATCGCCGGACTCCTCGCCGCCCGCATTTTGTGCGATCGCTTTGAACGGGTTATCCTAATCGAACGCGATCGCTTCCCGGACGCACCCGAACGCCGCCCCGGCGTTCCCCAAGCCACCCACGTCCACGCCCTTTTGACTCGGGGAAAATACATCCTCGAAGGGCTATTTCCCGGTTTGGAAGCCGAATTGATGGCGATGGGAGTGCCCCGGTTGAATTGGACGACGGATTTTCGTTGGTATGTGGGAAATACGCGACAACCCAACATTTCCTCGGATCTGTTGACGGCGACTTGCAGCCGTCCTCTTTTGGAATGGGCGATCGCCCGCCGCCTGCGACAGTTTTCCAACTTTGAATTACTCGAAAATAGCAAAGTTACGGGCTTTTTAACCGATTCCGAAACGTCCCGAATTGTCGGCGTTCGATATCAAAAATACGGGCAAAATTCCCCGGAAGAATCGCAGCCGGAAACCCTGACCGCCGATCTGGTCGTCGATGCCAGCGGTCGCAATTCATCGACTCCCAAATGGCTGGAAGAATTGGGCGATCGCTCCCCGGAGGAAACCGTCATCAACTCATTTCTCGGTTATGCTTCCCGACGGTATCAAATTCCGGCGAATTTTACCGCCCCCTGGAAAGGCTTGTATTTGCAAGCTTCCCCACCCCATCAGAAACGCGGTGGCGTTCTCTATCCCGTCGAAAATAATCAGTGGATTTTGACCTTGGCGGGATTGGGTCGGGACTATCCCCCCGGCGACGAAGCCGGATTTTTGGCATTTGCCGAAAGTCTCGCCGACCCGATTTTATACGAGGCGATTCGCCATGCCGAACCCCTGTCTCCAATTCACTGTTATCGGCGGACGGAAAATTGCCGCCGCCACTACGAAAAATTATCCCGGATGCCGGAAGGATTGGCGGTTCTCGGCGATGCGGTTTGTGCCTTCAATCCCGTTTACGGACAGGGGATGACGACGGCGGCGGTGGGGGCGATAACCCTTGCCGAATGTCTCGACCACCCGCAGGGGATGACCGGACTCACCCGCCGATTTCAACAACAATTGGCGGGCAAAATTCGCGACCCCTGGCTGATGGCGACGGGGGAAGATAGTCGCTGGGAAACCACGGAAGGAAAAAAACCGGATTTGATGACCCGTTTCATGCAGGGATATTTAGATCGCCTCCTCCAACTCACGTCCCGGCATCCGGAAATGTACCGGACATTTATCGAAGTGGTTCACATGATAAAACCGCCTGCCGCCCTTTTTCACCCCCGATATATAATGTGGATATTGGGCGATCGCATCGGGTTTAAACCGCCCATTTCCCAAACGGAAACCTCCCAAATCCTATCAACAAAATAGGTGAAACTCCCCTCTCCCAAAATTGGGAGAGGGGTCGGGGGTGAGGGCGAGAAATATTCCACCCATAGAAGAGACTAGCCGTCCGGGACTGTCGCGCATTCGAGTGAATCGAGTTGACATTTCGAGGCAAACTTCGGTTATGATATGGCAGGGGACACCGAATCAAACGCACGTTATGAATCGCCCCATCGGAGACCGCGTCGCGATCGCATTTTCCACCGGATTTTACGATGCGCTGGGGGCCGGGATGAGTTATCCAGATTGTTTTGATATCGGCCGGAGCGCGATCGACTTGGGGCGAATCCCCGAGTCCGAAACTCCGGTTATAAAAGCCAGAAAAAGGGCGTCGCAACCCGTTGTTGCGCTTCAGCGCATCAGTCACTCAATCGATACTCTCAAAAAAGATGAAAATCCGTTCACCGATGAAGTGTTAGAACATCTAAAAAGACGAGCAAAAAAATTGCGATAATTCTATTAACATTAAATAAAAAAACGATTCTCCTCGCATCCCAACACGCTTCGGATATAATGACCGTGACGGCGCACCGAGCCTGAGATCGACCCCCCGGGTTCCCCGTCAGATTGCCCCCTTGTGCGAATTGAGTGCCCCTTCATGGCCGATCCGCGTGACATCGAACAGCTCAAACAGCAATTGCACCAGTGCGACGACGCGCAGCTCCAACAGCAGTACCAGAGGGGGTTGCCCATCGATTCCCTGGCGGCGCTGCTGGCCGGGAGCGACTCGGAAGAGGTCGTCGTCCGGGTGATGCGCTGGGTGCTGCGGGTCGATCCGATCCGGGGCATCGCCCTCACCCAGGCGATCCGGCCCCGGTTGCAGACGAAGGCTTTCGCATTGGTGGGACAGCTCAAAATCCCCCTGCCGCTCAAAATTCGCCTGCTGGGACGGACCCGATCGCCCCGCCTGATCCCCTGGTTGTTGAAGGGGTTGAAACACGAGAGCGGGGAAGTCAACGCCTGGTCTGCCTGGGCCCTGGTTCAGATCGGCTACCCCGCCGAACCGCACCTGATGGAGGCCCTGGGGGAGACGGTTCCGAGCGCCGGGGTGTGGGCGGTGTGGGCCTTGGGGCAGATCGGGAGCGATCGCGCCGTCGCCGGATTGATAAAAGTCCTCAACCACGACGATCCCCAGATCCGCTGGCGGGCGGCGACGGCCCTGGGGAACCTGAAATCCTCGGCCGCGATCGCGCCCCTGGAAAGGGTTCTGGCCGACGACTGCGATCGCTACGTCCGGGGTCGGGCGGCGACGGCCCTGGGACTGCTGGATCGGGAAGAGGTGATCCCCCAACTGGAAGCGGCCCTAGACGACCCCAATTTTTACGTCAACGCCAACGCCGTTTACGGGCTCTGGGCGATCGGCACCCCGGCGGCCTGGGACGTGCTGATCCGCGCCCTGAACCACCCCAACGGGGATGTCCGCACCCGGGTGATCGAAGTGCTGGCGAAAAGCGATCGCGAAGCCACCTGGGAGGCCATCCTCGACAAGCTCGACGACCCCGATCCCTACGTCCGGGCGAAAGTGCTCGAAACCTTCCAATTCGTGCGGACGGCCGAGGCCCTGGCCGGCATCAAGCGGGCGATCGACGACCCCGATCCCTACGTCCAATCCATCGCCCAAACCATCGTTGATCGCCTCAACGAAGAGGTCGCGGAGGCCAGCACCGAAATGGCGGGCGATCGCGGTTCCGAGTCCTGCCACCCCCTCCTCCCCAAACTGTGGATTTCCTCCCGACTGCAACTCGAAAATTATATCGTCCACAAAAATCGCGGTGCCGATGTCGAACATATCATCTCCATCGCCAATTCCGGGGACTCCCTCCCCAAATTTATTTCCCAAGTCCCCCACCGCCTGAAATTGGAGTTCGACGACATCCACATCCCCGACAGCGATCCCCAGTACGTCCTCCCCCAACGCGAACACGTCATCCGGGCGATCGAATTTATGGAAACCGTCGATCCCGACGGGGGAGATCTCCTCGTCCACTGCCAGATGGGAAACCGGCGATCGCCCGCGATCGCCCTGGCCGCCTGTGCTTCCCGCCTCCCCGCCGGCTTGGAAGATGAGGCCTTCGCCTGCGTGATGGAGGCCCAACCCCAGGCGTCGCCGAATCCCTGGATCGTGGAATTGGCCGATATGCTGTTGAGGCGGGGCGGGCGGCTGATGCGGATGGTCGGATAAGGGTGTAGGGGGTAGGGTGTAGGGTGTAGGGTGTAGGGAGTCGGGAGGGAGCGGAGGGGGCAGCGGGTGGGATATCTGGACCGCTTGGGAATCAATTCCCAAGCTAACAGCTCAAATCATCTGAAGATGATTGGGGAGGTTGAGGAGGGGATAACCGGATTTGATATTAGGACGGTTATGCTCCAACCGAGTCCACGCTTGCGTGGACTTTTGCTGTGAGCCTTGAAATTCATTTCAAGGCGGGTCTCAAATTGGCAGATCTGTCCTAACCGTTCTGGCGGTTGCTATATAAGCTTGCCTCCTCCGCCTCCTCCGCCTCCTCCGCCTCCCCTGCCTCCTTGGGCGTGAGGGCAAGTATCATTAAATTTTAGGAACGAATTAGCGATCGAGAACGTGAACTTTCAATCTGTCATTGCCACTCTCAACCAATTTTGGAGCGATCGCGGCTGTCTGATCGCCCAACCCTACGATACGGAAAAGGGCGCCGGGACCATGAGCCCCCACACCTTCCTGCGGGCGATCGGCCCGGAACCGTGGTCTGTCGCCTATCTCGAACCCTGCCGCCGCCCCACCGATGGCCGCTACGGGGAAAATCCCAACCGCTTCCAGCACTATTATCAATATCAAGTTCTGATCAAACCCTCCCCCGACAACATCCAGGAGGTTTACCTGGACTCCCTGCGGGTGCTCGGCATCCATCCCGAAGATCACGATATCCGCTTCGTCGAGGATAACTGGGAGTCGCCCACCCTCGGCGCCTGGGGCGTGGGTTGGGAAGTCTGGCTCGACGGGATGGAAATTACCCAATTCACCTACTTTCAGCAGTGTGGCGGCATCGACTGCCGCCCGGTTTCCATTGAGATCACCTACGGGTTGGAACGGTTGGCGATGTACCTGCAAAATGTGGAGGCGATCGTCAAAATTGCCTGGACCGACGATCTCAACTACGGCGACATCCACCTCCAGGGGGAGATCGAACAGTGCACCTACAATTTTGAAGCGGCCAACCCGGATTTGCTGTTCAACCTATTCTCCCTGTACGAACAGGAGGCGGAACAGTTGATCGACAGGGGTTTGGTACTTCCGAGTTTGGACTACGTGCTCAAGTGTTCCCACAGCTTCAACCTCCTCGACGCCCGGGGGGTGATCGCCGTGACGGAGCGGACGCGCTATATTGGCAGAATCCGCAACCTCGCCCGCCGGGTGGCAAGCCGCTATCTGGAACAGCGGGAAAATTTGGGATTTCCCCTCATCAAATCTACGGAAGCCGCCGCTTGAAGAAATGGGGGGCGGAGGGAGCGGAGGAAGCGGAGGGAGCGGAGGAAGCGGAGGGAGCCGAGGAACGGGTGGGAAATCTGCACCGCTTGGGAATCAATTCCCTTTTCTTGTAGCGAAAATCATCTGAAGATGATTGGGGAATTTGTACGGATCTGACATAAATCTGCCTCCCCTGACTCCTGGAGCCTCCCCTGACTCCTGGAGCCTCCCTACTCCCCATCGAGAAAATCCAATTTTAAGAAAACCCGCCTTTCAACGGGAAAACCGGCTTTTGCCTGGGCGGTTCGCACGGCCAGGAGTCCGGGGGTCAGTTCCGCTTCCCCGAGTATCCGAAATCCCAATTTTTGATAAAACGGGGCGTTCCAGGGTAAATCGCCGAATGTGGACAGGGTGACGGCCGGATAACCTCGATGTTTCGCCCAGTGGCAGACTGTTTCCACGAGGCGGGTTCCCAAACCCCGGCGACTGTGGGCCGGGTGGACGGACAATTCTTGCAGGTAGCCGCAGCCGTCGAGCACTGCGGCGATCGCAAATCCCACGGGGCGATCGCGATCGTCCGCCGCCACCCACACCCGTCCGGCGGCTTGGTGATGCCGCAAAATGGTCGAAGGTGTGGGTTCGCTTTCGGCGACTTCCGCCAAACCCACCGTCGCAAATAATCGGGCGGCGGTTCGTTCGATGTTTTGCAGTTCGGGCAGTTCCGCGATCGCTGCCAACCGGATGCGATAATGATTGTCGGCCATTGTTTTGAATCACTCTCCTGGGCCAGCATCTCAATTCGGAGAACGGGCAAAAGATCGGATTTGATATTATCAAATAAGGGATTTTTTTTCCTTTTATTCTACATCTAAAATTCGGCAATGACAAGCAAAATTAAACTCGCCCCCGTCATCCGGGTCGGCTTTGGTATCATGTTCGTCCTGATGGCGGGTCTGGGAGTGCTGTCGTGGACGACAATCAATCGCCTGCACGAAACGAACGATTGGGTCAAACACACCTATAAGGTTATTATTAACTTGAAAAGCCTGGAAAAGTCGATGGTCGATGCGGAAACGGGCCAGCGGGGCTTTTTGGTGGCGGATCGGGAAAGTTTTCTCGAACCTTACCTCCAAGGTAAAGAGGATGTGGAAATTCTGGTGGCGGAGGTTCGCGAACTCACCCGCGACAACCCGGTTCAGCAGGAAAATATTGACGATTTGGAGCGCCTCATTGACCTTAAATTGCGGGAGATAGAAGTTAACATTCAACTCAAAATCAATAACCAAGACGAGGAACTCCTGGCTCGATTTTTAACCCGAGAAGGTCAAGGCAAGATGGATGAGGTTCGGGCGACGATCGCCGCCATGATTCAGATCGAAGAAGACTTGTTGCGCGATCGCGAGGCGGAAATGGAAAATCTCTCTCAACTGGCGATCGCGATCAATGTCGTCGGTACGGCAACCGGCATTGTATTGGGCATCTTAATTTTGATTTTTATCAGTCGGGAAGTCATCAAACCGATTGATTGGGTGGCGGCTCAAATTGGCAGTTCTTCCAGTGAAATTTTGAGTACCGTGGAGGAGCAGGAACGGACGGCAAGAAATCAGGCAGCCGCCGCCAACCAAACGAACGCCACGATGGATGAATTGGCGGCTTCTTCGCGCCAATGTGCCGAACAGGCGGAAACTGCCGCCCGGGAAGCCCGCGCCGCCCTCTCTCTCTCAGAAGGGGGTACCCGGGCTGTCGATCGCACCCTTCAAGGGATGGAAATTATACAGGATAAAGTTGCCGCGATCGCGACTAACATCCGGCGTTTGAGCGAACAAACGAATCAGATTGGCGAGATTTCTAGCCTGGTGAGTAACTTGGCAAATCAAACTAATATGCTGGCTCTCAATGCCGCCGTGGAAGCCGTGCGGGCGGGCGAACAGGGGAAGGGTTTGGGTGTCGTTTCCGGTGAAATTCGCAAACTTGCAGACCAAAGTAAGGGTTCGGCGAAGAAAATAAATGTTCTGGTGAATGAGATTCAAAAGGCGATCGACGAGACGGTTTCCGCCACCGAGGCAGGGACGAAGACTGTGGCGGAAAATGTCGGCATTGCGGAAGAGACAGCCCGAGCCTTCTCGGGGGTGACAAGTTCGGTCAACAATATTGTGACTAGCTCCCAGCAAATTTCCCTCAATGTCAAGCAGCAAGCCACCGCAATTCAACAGGTACTCATTGCGATGAATGACCTCAACCGAGCCTCCCAAGAAACCGCCAGTGGCATCACTCAGGTGAAGGAAGGAACTCATCGTTTGAACGATGCGGCCGTGCAACTTCGTTCCATTGTTTAACGTTGACATACTTCCGGCGTCGGGAACCCAATCTCCCAGGCGCTCGGCTGACGGGATGCCCAGTTCGGGGCGTTCCTTTTCGACGGCGCGGATGTAGAAGTGGTTGGCGACGGGGTGGCGGGGGTTGCCGAAGTTGTCGAACAGGGGGTTCGTCAACAATTTCCGGTGGGCGACATCGGAAATTACACCCCATTTTGATAGGGTTCGGGGGCGATCGATATGCGATCGATCCGCAAATTTACCGTTTCAACCCCTGTCACATCGACCCGATTCCGGCTTGATTTACGAGTTTATACGGTCGCCTTTCCGAGCCTACATATTTTAAGATTGATTTAATCAAGTCGTCAACTTCTCCGAAAAATTGCATCCAATTGCCGCACCGACTGAATGGTTCGGGCCTGACAAGAGCGCAGATTGACCCATTCTCGATCGCTTGATTCGCCCCCCTCCGTGCAGTGCAGCATCGACGCGCCGATCTCCCATTCTGACATCCGTCGGGTCGGGGGCAAGTCCGACCGTTTGCCGCCATTATTTTGAGGTGATATCTATCATGATTGCAGCCAGAGGACATGATTGGCAACTGTTCATGTCAAAAACATTCATCAATGAAATATTCGATTTGCCGATGCAAGTTAAAAACGACCTTCCCAAAGTCGTCGGCCGTTTCCAAGAGCACCCGCTCTTCACCGGATACAATACGCGAAAAATCAGAAATACCGACATTTATCGCATCAAATTTCGTCGCAACTATCGCCTATTTTACACGGTCGAAAATGATGCCGTCACCTTCCTGAGCATTCGCAAGCGGAGGGAAAACACATATAAAAACCTTCCCGTCCCCGGCCCACTGAAAGTCCTGACCGTGGCGGATTCGCCGGCTCCGAAATCGGAGCCGCAAACCGAAAGTCTGAAACAGCCCGCGATCGCCCCCAATAATCCCCTCCATTCGGACTGGAAAAAACTGCCAAAATATCTGACGCACAATAATCTGCGAAAGTGGCAAATTCCCGGGGAATACTGGCGGGGTTTGATGGCGGCAAAAACCGAGGGCGATCTCCTGAACCTGGAACTTCCCGATCGCATTTTCGGCCGCATCCTGGATAATTTGTTCCCCAGCTCCTTGAAAGAGATCCGAGATGAACCCAAATATAATCTCATGAAGCCGGAGGATTTGGATCGGTTTCTGGAGGGAGATATTACCGAGTTTTTACTCGCCCTCGATCCCCAACAGAAACATCTGGCAAATTCTCAGATTCGCGGCCCCATTTTGATCAAGGGCGGGCCGGGTACGGGAAAATCTATCATCGCCCTCTACCGGGTCAAAAAATTGGTAGATTCGGGTCATCGACCCATTTTATTCGTCACCCATTCTGCCGCCCTCGTCACCTATTCCAAACAGCTTTTGGAGCAGCTTCTCGGACAAAAGCCGGAACGGCTGGGGGTGGAGGTGACGACCGTTGACGATTTGGTGCGACAACACTACCAACATTCTTACTCCCATCCCCCAATTGCCGACAATAAACAGTGCAAACTTTGCCTAAAAAAGGCGCTTAATATTGTCAAAAATTCCGCCGATAAATCTCATATAAAAAATATCAAAAAGCTGGAAAATTTGGGATTTTCTTACTTATTAGAAGAATTCATCGATGTCATCGAAGGCTGGGGAATTTCCAGCCTCGAAGTTTACAAAAATCATCCGCGACAGGGGCGAGGATTTTCCCTACATCCCTCGACAAGGACGGTGCTGTGGCACTTATACTGTACCTGGAAACGGGTCATGGAAGCCAAAGGCTGGATCGTCTGGAAACAGATGTGTCGCATGGCTTTGGATGCCATTCTGGCCGAGACTCAAAAACCTTACCGGGCAATTATTATTGAGGAAGCCCAGGATTTGTCCCCCGTCGCGTTGCGTTTCGTGCTGGCGTTGACTCCCACGTTCGATCGCGTCTATTTGACCGCTGATGCCTCCCAATCTATCCACCAGCGGGGTTTCAGTTGGAACCAAATTCACGGGGAACTGAAAGTGACCGGCCACACCTCGATCCTGCGTCAAAATTATCGCAATACCCGACAAATTGCGATCGCCTGTGCCGATATTCTCGCCGGCGAGGAAGAGTTTTCGGAGTCCAAACCGTCCCCCTATTTGGGCAACTGGCCCGCCATTTACCTGACGGATGACTTTGACTCGCAAGCGGTCGCGATCGGCCAGTTTTTGTTGGATTCTGCCAAAACGTTTCGCCTGCCGCTGCACGGCGGCGCGGTTTTATGTCCGACACCAAAAATCGGCAAAAAAATCGCCGATCGGATGCGAGAGTTGGGATTACAGGCGACGTTTATATCGGGAAAAAAAATCGATCTGAACCGGCCGCAAATTAAAGTCCTGACCCTGGACGATGCCAAGGGTTTGGAATTTCCATTTGTCGCCGTGGTCGGTTTGGAGGAAAATACACTTCCGCACCTGGAAAAAAGCCGACCCGAAGAAGAAAAGCAGGTGATTCTCGACCAACAGCGCCGCTTATTTTACGTCGGCTGTACTCGGGCGATGCGATCGCTTGCGGTGGTGGGTTCCCCGAGCGCTCCGTCTCGGTTTATCGACGACCTCCCCTCGGAACACTGGCGGCGAGAACAATTCTAAATTGGTCGGATGCGTCCAGGAATTGAACGCACCCGAAACCGATAATTAACAGTTTTTATTCGGGTTGAGATTCGACGGTCGGCTCAACCTTTTTTGCCGTTTCTGCTAACTGGGCGGCGATGTCCGCTTTGATGGCTCGGCGATACATTTTACCTTGGAATTTTTCGAGTTCTTCGCACACTTTTTCGACCCAAGTTTGTTCCACCAAAGCGATGATCGCCGAACTGCCGGGGGTCAAAGATTCCGACAGATCTTTGAGGTCTTCCTGGGGAAATCCGAGGTCGATAAAGTGGGTAATGACAGCCCCCACCCCGGCACCCCCGGCCGCCATCGCGATCAACCCTAACGCGCCGACGGGGTTGAAAAGGGCGATCAATCCGGCTGCAATTCCGCCGACGACGGCACCGCCGCGGGCGTTCATATCCCCGGTTTCGCTGATGGAAACCTTCCCTTTTTCATTCTTGACCATGACGGCGGCGTTGACGATGGAAATAATTCCGGCCCGCTGCATTTCTTTCAGGGTTTTCAAAACCTCTTTTGCTTTGTTTTTTTCGTTGTAAGCCGTGACGATCAGATTGGTCGGAGCTTCAAATGCGGTCATGGGTATTTCTCTCCATTGGAGTGGGTGCGATCGCCATCCGGAAACGGCGATCGCGGGACAGTCGTTGAAAATATGCCCAACTCTAACACATTCCGGTTCTCTTTCAACGATGGGTTTCGACTCGGCCGGACCAAACTCTTCACGCGAAAAGAGTCGGGAATGGCGCCAACTGTGATAGTCTGGCAAAAGACCGGAATCCGAAACGGTGGCAAGCTCTCTCGATTCATCAATCGATCGCGATCGCCCATGATCAAAAATCCTTCCGAACCCCCGGATCGACGGTGGGTCGCCCAAGTTGACCCGTTGGATGCGGAACCCATTCAACCGGACGTCTCCCAAGACAATCCGTTGGTGGCAAATCAGGATCAAAAAGTCGTTTATATCGGAATTGTGATTTTGATTTTGACGGTCATCAACGTGCTGGGATTATTCAGCCAACGCTTCAAACGGGCCGTCAAGTTTTCTCTGCTTTTTAGCGTCGGTCTCATTGTCGCCCTGTGGTTTTTATTTTAAAATTGCTCGAATCATGCACCTGCAACCCGCAACCCTCTACGTCGTCGGCACTCCCATCGGCAATTTGGAAGACATGACCATTCGCGCCGTCGAAACCTTGAAAGCGGCCGATCTGATCGCGGCCGAAGATACCCGCCACACCGGGAAATTGTTGCATCACTTTCAAATTCAAACCCCCCAAATTAGCTACTACGAACACAACCGGCGGCAGCGAATTCCGGAATTGCTCGATCGCCTGTTGGCCGGAAAAACCGTCGCCGTGGTGACGGATGCGGGGATGCCGGGAATTTCCGACCCGGGGGGGGAACTGGTCGCCGCCTGCCTGGAAGTGGGGATTCCGGTGGTGCCGGTCCCCGGCGTGAGCGCCTGTCTGACGGCGTTGAGCGCCTCGGGACTGGCCAGCGATCGCTTCGTTTTCGAGGGGTTTTTGCCCGGGAAGGGCAAGGAACGACAGGAACGGTTGGAAATATTGCGATCGCAGGTACGGACGATGATATTCTACGAGGCACCGCACCGACTGCGCCAAACTTTAGCCGATCTGGCGGGGGTTTTGGGGTGCGATCGCGCCGTGGTGGTGGCCCGGGAACTGACCAAACTCCACGAAGAATTTTGGCGCGGCACCCTGGAAGCGGCGGTGGAATACTACGCTGAACGGGACCCGAAGGGAGAATTGACTTTGATTGTCGCCGGAGCCCGTCGGGAATCCCCACCACCCTCGGAAGAGGCGCTGCGGTCGGAACTGCAACACCTCCTCAAACAGGGACTTTCGCGATCGCAGGCCAGCCGCCAGTTGGCCCAGAAAACCGCCCTCCCCCGCCGCCAAATTTACCAACTCGCCCTCACCCTCGCCGACGAACCCCCTACAATGTAAAGGAACGTTAAGCAGTCACTCAAAAATTTTATGGTACTATTCGGATTCGGCAAAAAGAAAACCCTACCGACACCGGAAGAAGCCCTGCCCGGGCGCGATCGCGTCATGCCCGTGCCCGATCGCCACTACATCAACAGCAACCCCCTCAAGCCGCCCTTCCCGGAAGGTATGGAACAGGCCGTTTTCGGTCTGGGCTGCTTCTGGGGCGCCGAGCGCAAATTCTGGCAGCAAGAAGGCGTCTACACCACCGCCGTCGGCTACGCGGGCGGCCACACGCCCAACCCCACCTACGAGGAAGTTTGCAGCGGCATGACGGGTCACACCGAGGCGGTTTTGGTGGTTTTCGATCCCAAGGTCATCAGTTACGCGGACCTGCTGAAACTGTTCTGGGAAAGCCACGACCCCACCCAGGGAATGCGCCAGGGCAATGACACCGGCACCCAATATCGCTCCGCGATTTACACCTATTCCGACGAGCAGAAAAAACTCGCCGAAGCCTCCCGCGATCGCTATCAGGAAGCCCTTTCTAAGGCGGGTTACGGGACCATTACCACCGAGATCGCGTCCGCCCCGGAATTCTACTACGCCGAGTCTTACCACCAGCAATATCTGGGCAAAAACCCCGGCGGTTATTGCGGTTTGGGCGGCACCGGCGTCGGCTGTCCGGCGGGTTTGACGGAAACTTCTGTTTAATGGATTGAAACGGGAACGGGTCGGGCGCCCGTTCCGTTTTTTTGAAAAGCAAAGAAATGCGATCGCCCTACCCAATGACCGATCAACCGATTTTTTGTAGGAGAAATTTTGAACAAAGTGCGATATTTTAGCAATCAGCGATCGCTGGAAAATTCCAAACTCGGGTCGAGTTGATTGGCGATTTCCAACTGTTCCCTCGCCGCCTCTTCTTGTCCGGTTTCATACAGCAAAATCCCGAGATTGTAATGGGCTTCGGCATTGTCCGGATCGAGTTTTATGACCTCTTTAAATTGTGCGATCGCCCCTTCAAGTTCCCCCATTTGAGACAGCAAAACCCCGAGATTATAGTAAGCAAGGTTATTATTCGGATTGAGTTTTACCGCCATTTCTAAGTTGGCGATCGCCTCCTCCATTTCCCCCATTTCATACAAGGCTAAACCCAAGTGATAATAGGCACCGTCGTAAGACGGGTTGAGTTCGATCGCCCGTTCGTAATTAGCGATCGCTTCCCTATAGTTCTCCTGTCGGGCTAACGTCAAGCCCAAGTTATAGTAAGTTTTGACATCGTTGGGATTGAGTTTGAGGGCTTCCCGATAGTTGGCTATCGCTTCGTCGAGGCGCTCTTGTCGCGCCAAAGCCAACCCTAAGTTATAATACATCCTCGCATCGTTTGGAACCAGTTTCAGCGCCGATTTAAAATAGGAAATGGCTTCTTCGTAGTTTCCCTGTTCTGCCAGGGCGATGCCCAAATTATTGTAGGCGAGGGCATAATTGGGATTGAGTGCGATCGCCCGTTCAAAATTGGCGATCGCCCCCTCGAAATCCCCCTGTTGTGCCAGAGACAAACCCAACCCGTAGTAACCGCGAAAATCTCCGGGTTCCTGTCGGATAACTCGGCGAAAGATCTGTTCTGCCTGGGCGTGGTTATTCCGATTTCCCGCTTCCACACCCCGTTTCACTAACTCCTCAACCGTCTGGGCGATCGCGGATAGCGGCGAGGCGAGAATTAAAGCGAGTACCAGGGTTAATATACGCAGTCTCGTCATGGTGTCGATCGCAAATAGATTTGGGGTTTATCGATACTAACACAACTCTAATTTTAGGCAACCCTGTAAGGTTGCCCCCACGGTTGGCTTTAATATCCCACCACAACCTGCCAGGCGATCGCGCCCAAACCCACCGTCGCCAGATGCCACGGCAACAAAACGCGCAGCGGTTGGCGGGCAATTTTCTGCGTCAGCAAAATCGCCATTATTATTCCCAAAAATAGCGTCGAACCCTGTAGAAATTCGATCACCGCCGGATGTGCCACCCAGACGGGCAAACTCGAACCATCTAGCCCAAACGTAGCGAAAGCGACGGGCAGAATTCGCCCCCCTTCTCCCAATCCCAACCGCAGGTAATGGGCGACATTCAACGCCAGTACAAAGGGGAGAAAACCGTAGGCTAACTCGACAAAGGGACGGGGTTTATTTGGGACAATCAATCGATAGATACTGTGGGCAAAAATAGGCGCGATCGCGGGCAAACTCAAAATCACCACAGAGATACCCAAATGCGTCCAAAAGTTATCGAGATTCAGGGTAAAATTAAAATAACCCTGCAACTCGGGCAAATGGTGCAAAAAGACCACATCCAACAGTAAAAATAACAGCGCTACCTCGTAGCTGCGGGGGATGTGGGTCGTCCACAACTCAATTCCCGGCGGGCGCAAATTTACCTCTACCGAACGGTGGGGACAGGCTTTCAAACAGGTCATGCACAACACGCAATCCCGGTTGTCTTCCAACTGGGCGGGGTGGGAATATAGCGGACATCCCGCCGTTTCCAGTCCCTCCCCTTTTTGCGGCCCTCCTTTATAACATTGATAGGTGTTACATTCCGCCGAACAGGTACCCTGCTGCGCCCGCAATTCCGTCATCGACAACTTCGCGAACATTCCGTTCATCCCGCCGATGGGACACAAATAGCGACACCAAAACCGCCGTTCAAAGATGGCGGAAAAAATCATCGCCCCCGCCGTAATCAGCAGCAACAAACAGGCGGAAAGGTAGGCGGTATTCGGCAGATCCCAGAGTTCTTCCCACAGCAAAATTAGGGCGAATAACCCGAACAAAAACCAGCCGCCCCACCGTTCCGCCGACTGCCGGGGCCACCGTTTCAGTTGGCGCGGGAACAGCCACAGGGAGAGTTTTTGGGTAATTTCTCCGTAAATCATGAACGGACAAACCGCGCACCAGATTCGTCCCAAAAAGGGAAAAATCAGCAGCACCAGCGGCCACCACCAAGCCCAAAACAGATTGAGGGCGAAATTTTGCGATCGCGTCTGGGGGCCGAGAAATAAAATAGCCACCACCGCCGCGAAAGCCGCCGCCGTGAAGCCGTAATTGATGCGATCGGGCCACCAGGGACTCCGCAGAAATTGCCGGAATTTCGGATAGGAATTGAGCAAGTTGACGCGGAATTGCTGCTTCTTACTTTGGGAGGGCCAGATGATTTCCTCGGTGATTTCTTCGCACCCCTGAAGCTGCACGATCGCCCGTTCGATCAGGTTCCGCAGTTCCCGCAAATTGTTGGGGAAATCGTAGGCTTGCAACCGCCGCAAAGCTTCCGGCGTGATGCGGACGCGATCGACTCCTTTCGCCCGACAAATTAAGCTGATATTGTAATTTACCCAATCCTCGATATCCGATTTTCGTACCCGCAGCGGCGGCACTTTGACCGTCATTCCGACCAAGTTATCGACGTTGGCGACAATCTTTTCCGAAATGATGATCACTCGGGCTTCCGAGACTTTTGCCGTGGGGGTGTCTTCTTCCCTCCGACTGACGGGGAGATACAGCCCATTTTCCAACAGATTGGCGATCGCCGGAATTAATTCTGAGGGCAATTCTTGGATATTATTCAAAACCAAAGTTCCCTTTCCCAAGGCTTCGATCAAACCCGACTTTCCCCCGAGGCGTCCGAACAAATCGGAACCGCTCGCCTGCACTGTAGAACAGTCAACTTTGATGATCGGTTCCCGGCGATCGCCCGATCCGAAGTGAATCAAAGCCGCGATATTATCTTTTTCGACCCCCGGTTCCCCAAAAACCAAGACCGATTTCCGAGTTTTTGAAGCGTCTTTGATCTGCGATCGCAGCCGCACGGCGTACCGACTCCGCCCCACAATTCCCCGCCTCGCCCTGGGCACCAAATAGGGCCGCAAAATCGTCAGCCGTTCCTGCTCGTAAATCAGTTGGGCGGAAAGTTCGTCAACCTCTTCGGCGAGTTGTTGCGAAAACGCTTGGGTAATTTCTGGATGCACCTCCGCCAACTTCCGAAATGCTTCCGCCTCCATCACCCAAAATTGACAGTCCGTTTTGGCAATTAAAGTTTGTTGAACCGGACGATTCAACAGCAGCGATCGCAAATTGATCGCCACCCCCGGCAAGCCATTTTCACCCTTCGCCCCCCGCTCCGGATTTTCCAGTTCCCCCGAACGCAAAATGTAGAGTCCATCCGGGGAAGTCCCCTTGGACGCCACCACCCCCTCAGCCGGCACGGTGCGATCTTCGAGTTGGGGCGCGATCGTCTCAATTATGTTAAACTCCAATAGGCTGAGAGCCGTCCGTTCACTGAGCCACTGGACGAGATCGGTCTGAGTCATGGGTTGCCCCCCTGGGTGACTTTACTCTCTATTTTAATCCCATCTTTAGATCCGATCCGATTTTCCTTCCATGTCAACCGCGATCGCATTTTCCAACCTCTGGGCTCCCCTGGCTTTACTCGGTTTGATTGTCCTGGCCGCCGTCTTTTTCAGCTTTCAAAAAAAATAGGTTTTCAGGTTGACAAAAAACCTCGATTCTGATACTGTTTTATTCATTATTGGAAATCCTGTCATTGAATTGATTTTTAAATCAACATTCCAGGGATAATGGTGGGGGCGGTTTGCGAACCGCCCCCGGATCTGAAGGATGGGGGAGTCGAAGAGAAAATCGCGATCTCTTCCCTACACCCTACACCCTAGCCTTAAGACGCCACCCGCGCCGCCGTCCGGGGCCGCCGCCGTCCCGTCGGTTTCTGGGAAGAAGCCGGGGCCTCTTCGGGGGTTTGCATCAGCAACACCAGCAGGGGATTGCTCTGCAACTCGCGACGCAGCAGACGCGCGATCGCCCGCTCGATCTGAGTCCGCACCCCCACCCAGTCGATCTCGTTGCCCTGATCGTCGCCCAGGTCACGGCTGAACTCCGACCAGCGATCGTTGAGGGTATTTTCGATCGCCTGGACGATTTGCTTCTTCAACAAACTCCGGTCCGCCGACATCACCACCCCTTTCAGGTGAATCTCGGGGGTCGCCAACAGCTTGCCCTCGGTGCCGATCGCCACAGCCACCGTCACCACGCCATCCTCGGCGAGTTGCTGCCGCTCCTTGAGCACGTCGTCCCGGACAAATCCCGTGCGGGACGAATCCACCGGCTCGATACCCGAGGGAACCTTATCCCCGATGCGGATCGAATCTTGACCCAATTCCACCACGTCACCGTTATTAATGATCACCATATTCTCGGCCGGGATGCCCATACTCTGGGCCGTCTTGCTGTGCTGCACCAGCATCCGGTGTTCGCCGTGCACCGGGACGAAGAACTTGGGACGGGTGAGGGCCAACATCAACTTCTGATCTTCCTGACAGCCGTGCCCGGAAACGTGGATGCCGTGATGCCGCCCGTAAATCACGTTGGCCCCCTGTATCATCAGCTTGTCGATAGTATTGACCACGGCGATGGTGTTGCCGGGAATCGGGTTCGCCGAAAACACGATCGTATCGCCTTTTTTGATACTGATCTGTCGGTGGGAACCGTTGGCGATGCGCGTCATCGCCGCCAGGGGTTCGCCCTGGGAACCCGTCGTCAAAATCAGCACCTTCTCATCCGGCAAGTCCCGGATCGCGTTGAGGGGGACGAACAGGCTGTCCTGACATTTGATATAACCCAAATTGCGGGCGTGGGCGATGACGTTCAGCATCGATCGCCCCACCACAGCCACCGATCGCCCCAATTTCTGGGCGATGCCGAGGATGATATTCAAACGGTGCACCGAAGAGGCGAACGTCGTCACCAGTACCCGCCCGGAAGCCGCAGAAATGATCCGTTCCATATTCGGGGCCACCGACGCTTCCGAGGGGGTGAAGCCCGGAACTTCCGAATTGGTGGAATCGCTCAGGAGGCAGTGGACACCCTTTTCGCCGTACTCCGCCAACCGCTGGAAGTCGAAATATTCGCCGTCGATGGGGGTGTGGTCGATTTTGAAATCGCCGCTGTGGATCACCACCCCCACGGGGGTATTGATCGCCACCGTAAAGCTGTCGGCGATGGAGTGGGTGTTGCGGATGTATTCCACCAAGAAATTTTTGCCAACCCGCACCATATCCCGGGGCCGGACGGTTCTCAATTCCGTGCGATCGGCGACACCGGCCTCTTCCAATTTGCCCTGCAGCAAAGCCATCGCCAGCCGCGGACCGTAGATGACCGGGATGTCGAACTGTTTCAGGTGGAAGGCGATGCCCCCGATGTGGTCTTCGTGGCCGTGGGTGACGATCATCCCCTTGATTTTGTGGCGGTTTTCCCGCAGGTAGGTGACGTCGGGGAGGACGATGTTGACCCCGTGCATCCCGTCGGTGGGAAAAGCCAGTCCGGCGTCGAGGAGGACAATTTCATCTTCGTACTCGAAGACGCAGGTATTTTTCCCGATTTCGTGCAGCCCGCCCAAAGGAATAATTTTGAGTTTGGGCGAGTTGTCATTTACGCCGTTGTTGCCGCCGTTGCCGTTGGCGTTTTTCTTTGAGATTTTCGCCGCTCTCGAAGACGGTCTGGTTCGGTTGGAAGACGATCCGTTTTTTGTCATAATAAACCTCTTTTTTGGGTCTAGTTGTTAACTCGCGATCGCAATTGATAGAACACCGGACAGCCCGATTTGCTGCCAACAGTCGAGCGCCCCATCAACTACAAATATTCAATGGTCTGAAACCCGGATTTCACCATCCAAATTATTGGGTTTCGAGCAAACTTAATTCCTTCAGAACTGCCCCGATCTTTTCGATGACATCCGGGGACGGTTCGCACATCGGGGAACGGCAGCCGCCGACATTCCAACCCGACCATTTGAGCGCCACTTTGATCGGAATGGGATTGGTCGTGATAAACAATGTTTTGAACAAACTGAAGAGTTTGATATGAATTTCAGTTGCTTCGAGCACCCGGCCGGCTTCAAACGCCCGAATCATCCCTTGGATCGAGTGGCCCACAATGTGGCTGGCGACACTCACCACGCCGCTTCCACCCACCGAGAGCAAGGGCAACGTCAGGGAGTCGTCCCCCGAATAAATCTTGAAGTCGGGGGGGGTCAGACGCCGAATTTGACTGGCCTGGTCCAGACTCCCGCTCGCCTCTTTGATGGCGACAATATTCGCAACCGATGCCAGACGGGCGACGGTTTCCGGTTGGAGATTTTGTCCCGTCCGTCCGGGGATGTTATAGAGGACGATGGGCAGATCCGGACAGGCTTCGGCGATCGCGACAAAGTGTTGATACAAGCCCTCTTGGGGAGGTTTGTTGTAATAGGGAACCACCTGCAGCGACCCATCCAATCCCAGTTTAGCAGCTTTCTGGGTCGCCGCGATCGCCTCGTGGGTGGAATTCGACCCCGTGCCCGCGATCACCTTCGCCTTGCCCGCCACCGCCCGCTGCACGGCCTGAAACAGTTCGTACTCCTCCTCCCAGGTCAGGGTGGGAGATTCCCCCGTCGTACCGCACACGACCAGGGTATCGCTGCCATTCGCCGCCAGATGGGCCGCCAACCGTTCCGCTTCCTCGTAGTTGACACTGCCATCTTCTCGAAACGGCGTCACCATCGCCGTCATCACTCTTCCAAAACTTACCATCTCTTTTGCGTCACTTTTGCTGTCTCTTGTATCCGTCGCTCTGTCACCCTTTCCCGGCCGCTTTCGCCCCGAGTGAGAACTGAATTCGATGCCGAAACCGGTTGAAAATCCCTAGTAACTCAACGCCTTGGACGAACGGCCGAGGAGATCTTTTTCCGCCAACAATTCCGCGATCTGAACCGCGTTGAGGGCCGCACCCTTGCGAACCTGATCCCCGCAGAGCCACAATTCCAAGCCACAGGGGTGGGAGAGATCTTGGCGGATGCGCCCCACCAACACCGGATCGCGGCCCGTGGCATCCACCGGCATCGGGAAATAGTTGGCTTGCCAGTCTTCCACCAACTTCACCCCCGGCGCCTGAGAGAGAATCTCCCGCGCCTTGGCGACATCGAAGGGGCGATCAAACTCCAGATTAATCGCTTCTGAGTGGGCGCGAAGTACGGGAACCCGCACGCAAGTCGCCGAAACTTGCAGGTCGTCCACCCCGAAAATCTTCCGCGTCTCGTTGATCATCTTCATCTCTTCCTCGCAGTACCCCGACTCGTTCAGGGCAGAATTGTGAGGAAACAGGTTGAAGGCCAGGGGGTAGGGGAACATCTCCGTTGGCGGCGTCTCCCCGTTCAAAATTGCCCGAGCCTGGGTTTTGACCTCCTCCATCGCCCGCGCCCCGGCCCCGCTGGCCGATTGGTAGGTGGACACCACGATCCGCCGCACGGGTTGAACCTGGTACAGGGGCCAGACGGCCACGTTCATCAAGATCGTCGTGCAGTTGGGGTTGGCGATGATGCCCTTGTGGCCGGCCACCGCCTCCGGGTTCACCTCCGGGACCACCAGCGGCACCTCCGGGTCCATGCGGAAGGCGCTGGAGTTGTCCACCATCACGGCTCCGGCTTCCACAATCTTGGCGGCCCAAGCCTTGGAGGTCGATCCCCCCGCCGACGCCAGCACCAGATCCACATTGTCGAAGCTGCGATCGCCCACCGCCTCCACCGGGAGCGACTCCCCCCGAAACGGCAGGCGGGTTCCCGCCGATCGCGGCGACGCCAGCAACTTCAGCTCGGACACCGGAAAATCCCGGCTCTCCAGCAACTCCAGCAACTCGGTCCCCACGGCACCGGTCGCACCCAAAATGGCAACTCGATAGGATTTCGACAAATTCGTTTCCTCCCCGGAAAGTTGGACAGTTTAACAATAAATCAGAAATTTTAATAAGAGATGAGAGCGAATGGTAATTTTTTTAATGAAGCAATGGCACTTAACCCTTGAATTATATCGGCGATCGGGCGCGGTGAGACAACAATTTAGATTTCTTTAAACCCGACCTCCCGCCGCGATGATCGCCGTTTGGGAGATTTCCACATCCAGTCCAGCCATCGTCCCGAACGAATCGCACTTGGGATCATATTATAGTTAATCGGAGTGGATGCAACCAACATCCCAGTTCGGATGCCTTCGCCCCAGATTCGAGATCGGTGACGCCCCGTCCCGATCGCCTTCGGGTTGGACGCAGCCGCCGAGAGCATCCTATACTGGCTAATCTCTAGATTTTCGCTCCCCACCCTTAAAATGTGAGGGAGCCCATCGACTTCAGACGGATTGACTTCAGAATATCACGACTTATGAAAGTAACCCAGGAAAAACTTCCCGCCAGCCAAATCGGGCTCGACATCGAAATCCCTCCGGAAATGTCCAAGAACGCCTACGAGCAGGTGATTCGGAAATACGCTCGTTCCGCCAACATTCCTGGGTTCCGCAAGGGTAAAGTACCCCGCCACATCCTCGTCCAACGCCTGGGAGCAGCCCGGATCAAGGCAGCAGCCCTGGACGACCTGATGCAGGAGTGCCTCCCCAAGGCCGTCGAACAGGAAAAAATCCCCGCGATCGGCAATTTTGAACTGCGGGGGGACGTGGACGATCTGATCGTCCGGTACGAACCGGGCCAACCCCTCACCCTCAAGGCAACCGTGGACGTGGAGCCAGAGGTCACACTCGAAACGTACCAAGGTTTTCAGGTCAAAGCTGAGGAAGCCAAATACGACCCAGCCCAAGTGGATGAAGTGTTGGAGCGGGAACGGGCCAAAATGGCGACCCTGATCCCCGTCGAGGGGCGGCCTGCCCAAAAGGGAGATGTCGCCTACGTTGACTTCAAAGGGTACTACACCCCCGCCGGAGAGGGCGCCGAACCCCAGGAAATCGAAGGGGGGAGCGGCGAAAACTTCCAGGTCGAACTCACCGAAGGTCAGTTCATCCCCGGCTTTACCGAAGGCATCGAGGGGATGAGTCCGGGGGAAACCAAAGAATTGGACGTGGCCTTCCCGGAAGATTACGGTAACACGGAACTGGCTGGACGTCCGGCGACCTTCACCATCACCCTCAAGGAGCTCAAGGAAAAAGAACTGCCGGAGTTGGACGACGACTTCGCCCAGGAAGTGAGCGAATACGAGACGATCGCCGAACTGCGGGAATCCCTGGAAAAGCAGTTTCAGGAGGAAAAAGCCGAGCAGACCGCCCAAAATAAAAATAAAGCTCTGGCTCAGGCCCTAGTGGAACAGATGCAGGTAGACCTGCCCGAAACCCTGATCCGGGAAGAGGTCGATCGCCTGTTGACCCAGCAGGCCATGCAGTTGAGCAACATGGGCATCGATGTCAAACAACTGTTCAACAGCGACACCGTCCCCCGGATGCGGGAACAGCTCCGCCCGGAAGCGATCGCCCAACTCAAGCAAAGTCTGGCCCTCAAAAAGGTGGCCGAAGCCGAGTCCATCACCGTCGGCGAGGAAGAAATTAAAGCCGAAGAAGAAAAAATGATGGCCCAACTCCAGGGCCAGGAGGTCGATCCCGACCGCCTTCGCCAGGTGGTGACGGACAATCTGATCACGGAAAAAACCTACGCCTGGTTGGCTGAACATTCCACCGTCGAACTCGTCCCCGAAGGGACGTTGAGCGAAGGCTCCGAAGGCGAAGAAGAAGATGCCGAAGCAGAAGAAGCCGTGGCGGTGGAAACCGAAGTCGTCACCGACGAAACGCCCTAGGGCGGATATTGGGAATGAGTCGGGGAAATTCGCCCGTTGCTCCGACTCCCACCCCTGAGTTTTCCGGCATAATAGAAATAGATTCGCTAAAATTTCAACCGGAAACGGGCCGGCGATCGCTCACGATCGGGAAATGGTCGGGCTAACCTAGCCCGAGCGCCAAATTCTCCCCTTTTTTGAACGCACTTAAGGATTAAACGACCAATTTCCGATGATTATCTCTGAGTCTTCTCACAATTCCATTCGGAGCCGCCATTCCGGCGACATCACCAGCGCTTCCAGTGCCCTCGGCGCCGGAACCCCCCAGGCTGGCGTGATTCCGATGGTGGTCGAACAGTCGGGGATGGGAGAACGGGCCTTCGACCTCTACTCCCGCCTCCTGCGCGATCGCATCATCTTTCTCGGGACGGCGATTGACGACGACGTGGCCAACGCCGTCAGCGCCCAGATGCTCTTTTTGGAAGCCGAAGATCCCGAAAAAGACATCCAACTGTACATCAACTCCCCCGGCGGCTCCGTCACGGCGGGCATGGGTATTTACGACACCATGCAACAAATCCGCCCCGATGTCGTCACCATTTGTTATGGTTTGGCGGCGAGTATGGGCGCGTTTCTGCTGGCCTCCGGAGCCGCCGGCAAGCGGATGTCCCTCCCCAGCGCCCGGATCATGATTCACCAACCCCTCGGCGGCGCTCAGGGACAGGCGATCGACATCGAAATCCAAGCCCGAGAAATCCTCTACCACAAGCAAACCCTGAACGATTTACTGGCTCACCACACGGGCCAACCCATCGATCGCATCACCGCCGACACCGAGCGCGACTTCTTCATGTCCGCCGAAGAGGCCAAAGAATATGGTCTAATAGATCAGGTGATATTCAAGCAGAATCTTCCGGTTCCGGGAGAATCTGTTCCCGCAACATAACAACGAGGCAACTATGTCTAAGTACGACTCCCATCTGAAGTGTTCCTTTTGTGGTAAATCCCAGGAGCAGGTTCGCAAGCTAATTGCGGGGCCCGGAGTCTACATCTGTGATGAATGCGTGGAACTGTGCAACGAAATCTTGGACGAGGAGCTGTTCGATTCCGCGACGGCTCCTCCCGTCCCCCCGGCACCTCGCCCGCAACCCGCCCCCGCCCCCAAACGCCGCAACGCCCCCAGCCGCGTCGCCCTCAACCAAATTCCCAAACCCCGGGAAATCAAATCCTACCTCGACCACCACGTAATCGGCCAGGACGAAGCCAAAAAAGTGCTGTCCGTGGCGGTTTACAATCACTACAAGCGCCTCGGATTCGTCCAAGGCAAAGGCAACCGCCAAACCGAAGATAACATCGAACTGCAAAAATCGAATATCCTGCTGATCGGTCCGACCGGTTGCGGCAAAACCCTGTTGGCCGAAACCCTGGCCAAAATGCTCGACGTCCCCTTCGCCGTGGCCGACGCGACGACCCTCACGGAAGCGGGATACGTCGGGGAAGACGTGGAAAATATCCTGCTGCGGCTGTTGCAGGTGGCCGATTTTGACGTCGAGGAAGCCCAGCGGGGCATCGTCTACATCGACGAGATCGACAAGATCGCCCGCAAGAGCGAAAATCCCTCCATCACCCGGGACGTGTCCGGGGAAGGTGTGCAGCAGGCGCTGTTGAAAATGCTCGAAGGCACCGTCGCCAACGTCCCCCCCCAGGGCGGCCGCAAGCACCCCTACCAGGACTGCATCCAAATCGACACCAGCAACATCCTGTTCGTCTGCGGCGGGGCGTTCGTCGGGTTGGAGCGCATTATTGAACAGCGGACGGGCAAAAAGTCGATGGGCTTTATCCAGTCGGGAGAAGACCCCAAACGGGAAAAACAGGCGATCGAAGCCTTGAAAGGGATGGAACCGGACGATTTGGTGAAGTTCGGTTTGATTCCGGAGTTGATCGGCCGGATTCCGATGGTGGCGGTACTCGATCCCCTGGACGAGAAGACCCTGATGGCGATTCTGACCGAGCCGCGATCGGCTCTGGTGAAACAGTATCAGAAACTGCTGCGGATGGACAACGTGCAGTTGGAGTTCGACCAGGAGGCCATCCGCGCGATCGCCCAAGAAGCATTCCGACGCAAGACCGGCGCCCGGGCACTGCGGGGAATTGTTGAAGAACTGATGCTCGATGTCATGTACGAGTTGCCCTCCCGCAAGGACGTGAAACGCTGTCTGGTGACGCAGGAAATGGTCGAGAAGCGATCGACCGCTGAACTGTTGCTGCACCCGTCCTCGCTGCCGAAGCCGGAATCGGCGTAATTGTTAAAACATTGTGAATTTTTCGGGCGGCGATCGGTTTGGTTTGCCGCGAGTTATTGTCATGTTTTGGAGGTTCGGAGAATTTCACCACAGAGGCACAGAGAACACAGAGAGGATTTTCTATTCTAAATCGGAGGTGGAATTGTCATTTTGAGCGAACGCATCGGCGTCGAGTTCCAACACTTCGATCGCCCTCGTTTTGACTCCGATTCCATATTCGATGGCTTTCTGCTCTTTAACGAGGGTTAAAATTTCCTGTACCGTCCCGCCTCCGTCGAGTTCTTCATCGCCTCCGGAATCTTTCAAATAGTTCAAACCGGCGTCGGTGATGCTGTAGGTTGTCCCGGTTTTGATCAAGAGTTCGCGATCGCCCAAATTGTACAGCCGCCGCCACAGGGTATCCTTGATGGTGCTGTCCGTGCCGAATTGGGAGTGACGCTTGAGATAGTCCGACCACTTGGGAACAAAATCACCCCGGCGACCCGCCCCTTTTTCTGCTACAATACTGAGTAATTTTAATAACCCTTCTCGCTCGTCAATTTGCTTTTCAATGTCTCCCAAAGGATGGGAGATAAAATTCTGTCCTGCATCGGTCAATAACATTTTTCCAGATGGATCTTCTTCGAGCAATTGATAGGTTCGAGACAGGAGCCAGTGTCCGTAGACGTGGCGGGGGTTGACTTGGCGATCGCTTCCCGTCCAAATTGCCTCCGCGAGTTCTCGATTTTCCCCGTCCAGGCGTTCGGAGATCCAGCGATCGGGATTCGACCAATCCACCGGATTTTGCAGGGTTCCGGACAGGCTCATTATCGCCGATCGCAACCCCGTAATTTGGGCGCGATCGCATCCGTTCCAAATGGGTAAAATTAATCTCAATTCCGAATAAATGGGAAAGTGGGTAACTTTGACCCGGCGTTCGGTTTGCGGGTCCGATGTCGCCGGATTGGATTCGGAATCCGTCGATTTTACATCCCATTTTCTCAACCCAAAAACCCCGCGATCGACCCTCACGAAGCGGCTGCGATCGCCCTTCTGTTTGATTTCGACGGCGATGATGGCGTTGAGGGTGGCTTCCGGACTTTTGCCGTTCGTCTGGATCAAATTATTATCAATGGCAATTTGAGTGATTTGGCGATAGTGCAGGGGAGAGCCAAAATCTTCTAAAACTTGAATGACGGCATCTGCGAAGGACATGGGAATCGTTAACAATCAGAAATTATCAATCTTGTGTGTTCATCACTTATCCCTCACGAGATGTGGCGCCGAAAGCTTGCTCAACTTTTCTGATAATCTCGCCAGGGTCTACACCGATCGCACGAGTAATTAAAAGAAATTCAACCACATCCAATCTTCTCTCGCCGTTCTCATATTTTGCGACGAAAGATTGGGGCTTTTCAAGAGTTTTAGCAAGGGTTGCCTGGGTCAGATTCGCATCTTTCCGCGCCGCAATCATACACCGACGAAAGACATCATATTCTCGACTAAAGATAGACTTCATCATGCAGTGTTGGGCATGGAATTTACAAAAATTAGGATAAACCCATTTTCGGATTATCCCAAACTAGGATATTATCAGTGTACGGCGGAAGTGGCACAACACGAGGGGATTTTTCAATCAAACCGACAAATTTCTACCCAACGGCCGAAGCGATCGCCCGTCGGTGCCCCTTATCCTAGAGGTAGAGGAATCAATGAAGATTTTTCGATTGTTTCCATTTGGGAGGACAAACAGATGAGTACCTCGTCCAAAACGATTATATTAGGGGCAGCGACTGCACTACTCTCCTTGAGCTTTGCCACGCCAATTCGGGCGGAAAATCCGGCTCACGTCAGACAACTGCTCGAAACGGGATTCTGTCAGGGTTGCGATCTCAGGGGAGCCGACCTCATGGGTGCTCATCTGATCGGGGCCGACCTGCGGGACGCCAATTTAGAAAACGCCAATTTAGCCAACGTCAATTTGGAGGGGGCCGACCTCAAGGGCGCCAACCTCGCCGGAGCGAACCTGTCGGGCGCCTTCCTCAACCAGACCGAACTCGACAATACCAATTTAGACTTCGCCAATCTAAGTAACGCCGACCTCACCCAAGCGGACTTGACGGGGGCGAGTTTGGCGGGAACCAATATGAATGGGGTTCGGCTGTTGCAACCGACGGTGAGGGCGAGTCAAATGGCCCCCGGCGGTTCCATCGAAGATCTGCGGGGCGAAAATTTGAGTATCGGCCGCGACCCGTCCCAACTGATGCTGCCGATGGGAGGCCCGGACTTAGAGGGAGAATTTCAATACACGCCTGAATATTTGGATTCGCTCTTCGAGCCCATCGAGATCGATCGCGACTCCCAAAGTCCCGGATCGCAAAATATTGCCCCCGGCGGCGACGATGGCGTCCAGTTCAATACGCCGCAAATCACCTTTTAGATTTTCATCTTTAAGCAGGGCGATCGCGATATAAATTGGCGGTTGAGGGGTTCAAGCCCAGGATGACCCGATTGGAGCAGTTGTCCGCAGGAACACTCAGCCGCCCCCGTCGATTTGGGAATTGGCGGAGAGAATGTCAGAATAGAAAAAATGAGTCGTTCCAGAAACCGGGTTTCTATCCGACCGACGCTCCGGTTGGAACTGAAGATAGCCTGATCAACCCGGTTTCTCAGCAATTTTCTCGATTCCCGATTTTATTTTTGATTCAGCGATCGCCAAATCACCCGAAAAAGAATTGAGAGATTCGGCTTCCACGTTCAAAATCAGAGGATATCAATATGAATTCACCCAGCGCACCATCAACCGTAGCCTACGCTCCGACTATGGCGGATGATGCTGTCGGAGCCCTGTTCAAGCGCATGGCTCGCTATCCTCTTTTGGAGCCGAATGAAGAAAAGGAACTGGCCCATCAAATCCAAGAATTGGTAGTTTTGGAAAACCTCAAACAGCAACTCAAAGACGAACTCGGACGCCAACCCAGCAACGGCGAATGGGCGATCGCGGCGGACTTGAGCGAGGCGGAACTCAAGCGCCAACTGCATTTAGGGCGATCGGCGAAACGGAAAATGATCAGTTCCAACCTGCGGCTGGTGGTGTCCATCGCCAAACGCTACCTCAACCGCGGCGTTCCGTTTCTGGATCTGATCCAAGAAGGATCGTTGGGTTTGAACCGCGCCGCCGAAAAATTCGACCCCGACAAAGGTTATAAATTCTCGACCTACGCCTATTGGTGGATTCGCCAGGGCATCACCCGCACCATCGCCAACCAGGGGCGCACCGTCCGCCTTCCCGTCCACGTCGTCGAACAACTCAACAAGCTCAAATTCGCCTACCGGGATTTGAAGCGATCGCACCAACGCAAACCCACCGAAGCGGAACTCGCCGAGGCTCTGTCCATTTCCCTGTCCCAAGTTCGCCTCCTCGAACAGGTCCGCCGCAAATCGCTGTCCCTCAACCACCGCATCGGCACCGAGGAAAACTCCGAATTGATGGATATCCTCGAAGACAGCGACACCCAGTCGCCGGAGTCCCAGATGAACGAGGTGATGATGCGCCAGGACATTTTGGAGGTGTTGGGATCGGTCCTTTCCGATCGCGAAAAGGAAGTCGTCGCCCTCCGCTACGGACTCGCCACGGGAGTCCCCCACACCCTCGATGAAGTCAGCCATCTTTTCGAGCTATCCAGAGAGCGGGTGCGCCAAATTCAAGCCCGGGCGATGCGAAAATTGCGCCGCCCCCAGGTGACGGAACGGCTGAAAGGGTGGTTGAAATCATTGTAAAATTCTCCAGTTTTTAACGGGGAAAAAATGCCGTCCGAGTCGGAAAAAATGGGGGCGACGGGCGGGAAATCCAATCATGTCAACCCACAACATTACTGTATTATGAAAGCGATCGCTCGAATTCCATTTGGAGCCGTCCTGGGCACCCTTTGCCTCAGTCCGATTCTGATATCCTGCACCGCCCCCGAACAACAGGCCCGAGAGACGGTCGAAGAAATCGAAGATGTCGCCGAACTCGACAGGGGAGATGTCGCGACGGCGATCGAATCGTTGGAAACCGAGGTGAATCGCGCCGTGGAAGAGGCCGAAACCCTCTCTTCCCAAGAGTTGCAACCCGAAGACATCCAACGGGATCTCAATCAAATTCAGAACCGCCTGAGTGCGGCGGTGGATTTGCCGGAGGAGGAACTGCAAGCCGAACTGCGACAGTCCGCCGAGGAACTCGACAACTTGATCGCGAAGGTGGACGAAGCCGCCGAAAACGCCACGGGGGAAGCGAAGGCCCAACTGGAAGCCTACGAAACCTATTTGGAGACGCTCAGAGAAGAAACCGCCCGGGCGATCGAGCAGTCGGGGTAAGTGCGATCGCCCCCAAATCGAAATCTTTAAAATTTGTTAAGCCCGATTGTGTGGATTTGTATCCGACGGCTAAAACGGGGGCGATCGGTGAGACAATGAACAGTTACTTTGGCCGTAATCAGTGAAAGCGATCCTCATCTCATGTCATCAGAAAACTCCAGCGCGTTAAACCTCGTGCATCGTCCCCGACGCCTCCGCCGTAACGATGCCCTGCGTCGGATGGCGCAAGAAACCCAACTGACGGCGAACGACCTGATCTATCCCCTGTTCGTCATGGAAGGGGAAAATCAGAAAGTCGAAGTCCCCTCCATGCCCGGAAGCTACCGCTACACCCTCGACTTGCTCCTCAAAGAAGTGGCGGAAGCCTACGAACTCGGCATCCCCGCGATCGCCCTGTTCCCCCTCGTCGCCGAAGAAAAAAAAGATAACGCCGGCACCGAAAGCTACAACCCCGACGGCCTCGTACAGCGCACCGTCCGCGCCATCAAAGAAGCCGTTCCCGATGTCGTCGTCATCACCGACGTCGCCCTCGATCCCTTCTCCAGCAAAGGACACGATGGCATCGTCAGCGACGAGGGCGAAATCCTCAACGATGAAACCGTCGAAATCCTCGTCAAACAGTCCATCTCCCACGCCGAAGCCGGCGCCGATATCGTCGCCCCCTCCGACATGATGGACGGACGCATCGGCGCCATCCGCGACGGACTCGACGATGCGGGACACACCAACGTCAGCATCCTCGCCTACTCCGCCAAATACGCCTCCGCCTACTACGGACCCTTCCGCGACGCCCTCGAGTCCGCCCCCAAATTCGGCGACAAGAAAACCTATCAGATGGACCCCGCCAACAGCCGGGAAGCCCTCAGAGAAGTCGAACTCGACCTCGACGAAGGCGCCGACATGGTGATGGTGAAACCCGCCCTCGCCTACCTCGACATCATCGCCAAAGTCCGCGAAATCAGCGACGTCCCCGTCGCCGCCTACAACGTCAGCGGCGAATACGCCATGATTCGCGCCGCCGGACGCATGGGTTGGATTGACGAGAAAAAAGTCATGCTCGAAACCCTCACCAGCATGAAACGAGCCGGCGCAGATTTGATTCTGACCTACTTCGCCAAAGAAGTGGCTCTAATCTTACGTTAGTCGAATGTAGGGGCGGTTCGCGAACCGCCCCTACAAAGAGAAATTCAACGATCCCCTATTTCCTGTCCCACACCTCACCCAAATTCTTCCGCCGACCCGATCAATTCAATCTGTGCAATCTGCGTAATCTGCGGACTAACTTTACCTCTGACAGAATTCCCGTTAAGCTAAAAGGTGGACTGTCGTACACCTACTCATCGCCTATGGCTTCCACCGCAACTCCCCTTCCCCCGTCCCTCGATCGCATCGTGCAGCGATTCAAACGGGCATCTTCCAATAAATTGCGCTACGAACAACTGCTGACTTTGGCGCAGAAACTGCCCGAATTTCCCGACTCGGAAAAAGTGCCGGAAAATAAGGTTCCGGGCTGCGTTTCGCAAGTGTACGTCACCGCCAGTCTGGACGAAAATGGGGGCGTGCAATTCCAGGGCGATTCCGACTCTCAATTAACAAAAGGTTTAGTGGCGATGTTGGTTCGGGGAATGAACGGACTCGCACCAGAGGCGATCGCGCAATTGCAGCCCGATTTTATCGAAGAAACGGGATTGCAAGCCAGTTTGACCCCCTCCCGCGCCAACGGATTTTACAACATTTTCAAGACCTTACAGAAGAAAGCCGAAGCTTGTGCTTAGGGTGTGGGGTGTGGGGTGTAGGGTGTAGGGTGTAGCCCTTCGACTCCGCTCAGGGCAAGGGGTATGGGGAAGAATGGTCAATTATCAATTGTCGATCCCTCTAAATTGATGATATCAAGTCCGGTTATTTAGTCGCACTAACTCCCCAATCATCTTCAGATGATTTGAGCTGTTAGCTTGGGAATTGATTCCCAAGCGGTCTTGATATCCAACCCGTT
>NZ_JAJENU010000604.1:0-327 GCF_035615495.1 Lyngbya sp. CCY1209
GGGACGATCGCCCGTCCGGGAAAGCGATCGCCCGGAATTTCCCGACCGGGTTCGGCCCGGTTGTGGAGGATATAATTTTGGGCGATAGATGGCAGGTATTGTGTGATGGTTATTGTGCGATCGGGGCGTATGCCGTTGGGGGGCGTATGCCGTTGGGGGGCGTATGCCGTTGGGGGGCGTATGCCGTTGGGGGGCGTATGCCATACGCCCCTACAGGATGGATTGGGTAGGGGCGCAAGGCTTGCGCCCATCTCCGGGTCGGTTGAATGGGGTATTATTCAAACAGCAACTCCGCCGCCTGTTCCACCCGGGCGATCGCATCCACGC
>NZ_JAJENU010000605.1:0-25169 GCF_035615495.1 Lyngbya sp. CCY1209
AGAATTGGGGGTTTGGGGGCGATCGCTCGGGCCGAAACTGTTAAGCCCCCAGAATTGGGGGTTTGGGGGCGATCGCTTTTTGGTCAAAATTGGGGGAAAATCAATTATTGAAAAACCTCCATTTCGCCGGATTTTAAGCGCCTCATGTAGTCCTTGAGTTCTCGGGCGACTTGGGGACACAGGAAATACATCCCCAGCAGGTTAGGAAATGCCATCCCCAAAATCATGCCGTCGCTGAAGCCGATCACCGGGCCGGGGGCGACGATCGCGCCCAAAAACGCCGCCAGCAGGAAAATGATTTTAAAGATAATCGTACCGCGCCCCCCGGTGAGGTAATCCCAGCAGCGTTCGCCGTAGTAACTCCAGGAGATCATCGTCGAAAAGGCGAAGAAAAACACCGCGATCGCCAAAATGATCGGAAACCAGGAAATCGAGGTTCCGAAAGCCGCCGCCGTCAGTTCCGCCCCGGCGCCGGTGTTCCGCAATTCTTCGTAAGCCGGGTTGTTGTAGGCGCCGGTAATTACAATCACTAAAGCGGTCATGTTGCAGACAACAATAGTATCAATAAAGGGTTCGAGGAGGGCGACGATGCCTTCCCGGATGGGTTCGTCGGTGCGGGCCGCAGAGTGGGCGATCGCGGCCGAACCCAGTCCCGCCTCGTTGGAAAAGGCCGATCGCCGGAACCCTTGAATTAAAACCCCGAGAATTCCCCCTTCGATCGCTTCGGGCCGGAAGGCTTGGGAAATAATCACCCCGAAGGCGCCGGGAATTTCGGTGAAATTGGTCAGCAAAATAAACAGGGAGGCGACGACGTACAACGCGCACATCAGGGGGACGATGGTGCCCGCCACCTGGCCGATGCGGCGGACGCCGCCGACGATCACCAACCCCACCAGGGTCGCCAAAATCAGGCCGTAGAGCCAACTGGGGACGAAGGGGAACACCCGGGACACGGCGCCGTAGGACTGGTTGGCCTGGAACATATTCGCGCCCCCCAGGGCCCCCATGATGCAGAAGATCGAAAATGCGATCGCCAACACCCGCCCGAACGCGCCGTATTTGAGCCGCCGCAACCCCTCGGACAGGTAGCGCATCGGCCCCCCGGAGATGGTGCCGTCGGGTTTGACGACCCGGTATTTCTGCCCGAGGGTGCATTCGACGAATTTGCTGCTCATCCCGAAAAAGCCGCCGACGGTCATCCAAAATACCGCCCCCGGCCCGCCGAGACTGACCGCGATCGCCACCCCGGCGATATTGCCCAATCCCACCGTGGCGGAGAGGGCTGTGGCTAAGGCCTGGAAGTGGGAGACTTCCCCTTCGTCTTCGGAGTCGTCGTATTTACCCCGCACCACGTCCAGGGAGTGTTTGAAGGCCCGCACGTTGATGAATCCCATGCGGAACGTGAAGAAAACGCCCCCCACAATCAGCCATAGGACGATGAGGGGAATGCCGATTTCCACGCCGAACAGCGTTTTAAAGAGGTATCCCGTCCCGGCATCCCAGAACAAAATTCCGAAAATGATATTGTCAACAAACCAGGTAAAGCCTTCGTTGATGGCTTGAAAGAGACTGTTGCTGCGGCTCTCGTCCTGCGCCAATGTCATGGTGGGAATGGATAGGAAGAGCAGGGTGTAGAGCCAAACCCGTTTTGCGATCGTCCTCATAAATCAACTCATCTGTTCAATTTATCCCTAAAGTATAGGGGCAGATGACCGAAAACTGTTCGGAGCAAAACTCGACCGTTCAGTTTTGAAAGTATTTGATATCTTTTTTCCCTCTTAAATATCCGGTTATTTATCCGCATAAATTTCCCGATCCTATGCGAGAGGATTTTTCCGGGTAGGGGCGCAAGGCTTGCGCCCTTGGAAATTGATATTATGTCCGATCAAACAGTATTTATAAAAACTGTTTTTTAAAATTCAATAATCGGAAATCCATACATACAAAAATTTCCGGATTCCAATTGATTTTAATTCCCCGCTTCGATCCCGCATTGATCGCGAAAATCGCTCACCGGAAGAAGTTAATTGCCGCCTTCACCGCCTCGTAACCGAAAATCAAAATTAAACCGGAAAGGGTGGCCCCCATCAGGCAGACGACCAACCCGCCGAGGCTGATGGCGCCGTCGTCGTCGAGGAGCCCGAAGCCGGTGATGAAAATACCGATCGCGGGCAGGGTGTTGGTTCCGGGGATGGGAATCATCATGGAAATGGACATTAATGCGATCGCACAACCGATGATAATTCTCCCCACCGGATTGACACAGATATAAGTCAGGCGGGGACGGGAAACCATCTCGATTTTTTGCAGCCAAGGAATCCCGCCTTTGAGAAATCCCCGCACTTTTTCTATGGCGATCGGGTGGTCCAGCCACTTTTGGGGAAACCAGGGCGTTTTTGAACCGACAATCAACTGAATAGCCAACAAAAATAATAGAATTCCGAAGGGAATCGAATAGCCGGGAGCGGGGACGGGGAGGGCGGAGGGTAACGCCAGCAACACGAACAGAAACCCGAAGATCCGTTCTCCGGCCAGTTCGACCACATCCCCCAGAGTCACCTGGGGCGATCGCTCCTCAGAAAAAAAATAGCGATGCAGTTCGACAGAAAGTTTTGCCACGGGCCACAGAAATCATCAATAGAAAAGGATTGAATCGATGGCAATTTGCCGCGATCGCGGATGCACCCGCACCAGAAATTAAACTCGGAAATATGACGACGGGTTGGGGGATCAAATACTTGACCCCCAACCCAAAATTAACGGTCTAAAAATGGCGATCGACGGGAGGAGTTTCGAGAGCGAAACTCCTCACCCATTTCACTCCAAATTTTAGGCGTCGGTTCCCACCATCCAGGAATTGGTGTACTCGATCTGTTCTGGAGTCAGGGTATCGATATTGATGCCCATCGCCTTCAGTTTCAGGGCGGCAATTTCCTTATCCACATCCGTCGGAATGCTGTGCAGTCCGGGTTCGAGTTGGCCCTTATTCTTGACCAGATATTCGCAGGCCAAAGCCTGGTTGGCGAAGCTCATGTCCATCACCGCGCTGGGGTGGCCTTCGGCCGCGGCCAGGTTGATCAGACGGCCTTCGCCCAACACCACGACGGATTTGCCGTTCTTGAGTTTGTACTGCTGGGTGAAGTTGCGGACGTCCTTGATTTCCGTCGCCCGTTCCGCCAACGCTTTCAGGTCGATCTCGATGTCGAAGTGGCCGGAGTTGCAGACCATCGCCCCGTCTTTCATGACGTCGAAATGTTCGCCCCGGATGACGTGCTTGTTGCCCGTCACGGTGATAAACAGGTCGGTGATGGGGGCGGCTTGTTCCATCGGCATGACCCGGAAACCGTCCATCACGGCTTCGATCGCCCGGATGGGATCGATTTCGGTGACGATGACGTTCGCACCCATGCCCCGGGCGCGGAGGGCCGCGCCTTTGCCGCACCAGCCGTAACCGACGACGGTGACGCTTTTACCGGCCAGCAGGACGTTGGTGGCGCGGATGATGCCGTCGAGGGTGGACTGCCCGGTGCCGTAGCGGTTATCGAAGAAGTGCTTGGTGTCGGCGTCGTTGACGTTCATGGCGGGGAAGGTGAGTTTCCCGTCCTTCAACATGGCCCGCAGGCGGACGATGCCGGTGGTGGTTTCTTCGGTGGTGCCGATGATTTCGGGGAGCTGATCCTGGCGGTTTTTCACCAGGGTGGCGGTCACGTCGCTGCCGTCGTCGATGATGATGTTGGGGTGGTGGTCGAGGGCGGTTTCGACGTGGCGGAGGTAGGTTTGGGTGTCTTCTCCCTTCATGGCGAACACGGGGATGCCGTGATCGACGACCAAGCTGGCGGCGACGTCATCTTGGGTGGAGAGGGGGTTGCTGGCGATCAGCAGGGCGTCGGCCCCACCCGCTTTCAGGGCGATCGCCAGGTGTGCCGTTTCTGTGGTGACGTGACAGCAGGCGACCAAACGAATGCCGGCCAGCGGCTTTTCTTTCGCGAAGCGCTCTTGAATTTGGCGCAGAACGGGCATTTCCCGGCCCGCCCACTCGATGCGCTGTTTCCCTTGGGGAGCTAGAGAGGGGTCTTTAATGTCGTGCTTCGCTTGGACGGTTGTTGAACTCATGTAGTCGTTTCCTTGAGAGATTTCTTTTTTAAACTTCCAGTTTCACTCGTTGCTCGTCCCTCACCATTGAGCGTGACGGGGACGGCGGATGACTGGCGAATCCAGTCGCACCCAACTCATTTAAAAATAAGCCTCCACGATTGTAACACCTCGGACCGATCGCAATGCAACAGGCCCGGGTCGCGATCGCCCGGAATCCGCACCCTTCTCCCCACTTTCCGCCCCAACTCCTCGACAATTTTGAGATTCTGCGCCAAGCTAATGAGGGGTCTAACCCATCATGGCTTTGACCCATTGCCGGGGAGGGCGGTCAACTCCGCCACCCCAGAACGGTCTGACGGCGAGGCAAAGGGATGAACGACGGAATTGAGTGTCCCAAATGTGGGAAACGCACGGTGATCAAGCGACGGGAAGATCTGTTCGAGTGTCTCAACTGCGAATTCAGGCGGGATTTCTCCAAACCGCCAAAAAAACCCCCGACCCAAAAACCATCGGGAGACAATTCTCCGCTGGAAAATCTCATCCCGATTTTAATCACGATTCTTCTGTTGGTTGCGATGGGAATTTAGAGATTTCCCCCCCGGTTTCTGTTTTCAGGCGGTCGATTATTTTCCCCGATTTGACGCTGGTAAATAAACGTATCGGTAATATCGGTAATAGCGGGTCAATGTGGTCGGTAGCTCGAAGCGGGAGACTTCCCCGAGGCGGTCTAAGTGGGCGGTATCTCCGCTCAATTCTAACGTCCATTCCCCGCCGTTTCCGACCAGTTTAACCAGACCGGCTAAAGCGCGATTAAGTTTCGGTTTTCCGGGAATTAAACCTTCGGTCAACCCCTGAACCGAGGCGGCGTGACCGACGAGTAGGAGGTGGCCCGAAAACTGTTCGCTCAGGCGTCGGATGGCGGTTTCCATGCGTCCGCTGGCTTGTTTCCAGGTTTCTGGATATTGCAAAGATTGGGGGGACTCGTAGTCGAGATCGACCCGCGAAAACCGCTCTTGGAGTTGCGATCGCGACAGAGTTTGAGGTAAGGCGGGAAAGGAATAGCGGTTCAAAAATTCTCCGAGTCCCGGTTCGAGTTTGACGGGTAAATCCAGGGCTTCGGCGACGGCATGGGCGGTTTCGACAGTCCGCAAAAAGGGCGAGGCAAAAATGTGGTGAATTTCCTCTTTTCGGAGGCGTTCGGCCAGGGCTTTGGCTTGGCGAACTCCCCGGGGGGAGAGGGGCGGGTCGAAGGGGCGATCGCTGTTGCGATACCAGTTCGAGTCCGCATAGTCCTGGCGTTCGGCGTGTCGGGCGATCCAAATGGTTCGATTCATGGGGTAGCGTTTGCGATCATCATGGCGGTCGAGTTTTGATTGTACGATCGCGATCGCCCCCACTGTCACTTTTCTGATTTTAATCTCGGGAAAATTTCAGCCCCCGGGAGGATGATATTTCGCCCACCTTTGCAATTCTAAATAGTGGCGTGAGATAATTGTCAGGAAAATTACGCCTCCCAGAAAACATCGTAACAATTCATACACTTTTTGTCCTAGATTCGGTATATAAGGAAACATCTGAATCATCATTGAGCCGAATTTTGACGCAAGTCAAAGGCAGAAATTCGGCAGAAATTGTCTTGCGTATTATTAGGAAGCGAACCGATGTTTAAACTGGTCAACGTCCTATTTGCCTACATCATGGTAGGTTTATTAATTCTGCTGAGTCGGTATGTGAAGCAGAAAGTTCCCATTTTTCAACGGCTCTATCTCCCCGAATCGATTATCGCGGGAGCGATCGCACTGTTGCTCGGCCCTGGGGTGTTGGGGGCGATCGCGGGGGCGATCGGAATTAACGAATATCTGGCGGAAAACGGCCTATTTCCCGAAACGATGAGAACGGTTTGGGCCCAGTCTCCCGGCGTCTTTATCAACATCGTTTTTGCCGCCCTGTTTTTGGGAGAAACCATCCCCCACCCGCGAGATATCTGGCGCAAAACTGCCCCCCAAGTCGCCTTCGGCCAAACCTTGGCGTGGGGACAATATGTCATCGGATTGCTGCTGACATTGTTGATATTAACCCCCGTTTTTGGAGTCGATCCCATCGCCGGCTGTCTGATCGAAATTGCCTTCGAGGGGGGACACGGAACCGCCGCTGGAATGGCGGAAGTGTTTGAAAATCTCAACTTCCCAGAAGGACCGGATTTAGCCCTGGGACTCGCCACCGTCGGCATCGTTTCCGGCGTCATCGCCGGAACCGCTTTAGCCAATTGGGGGCGACAAAAGGGCTACATTCAACAAACCGAAACTCACTTGCCGGGAGATGCGTTTTTTCAAGAAACCGAGGGAACAGAAGAACGAGAAATTCGCACCCAAAGGGCGAGATTGATGAACAATCTGCTCGTCGATCCCCTCTCCCTAAACTTCGGATTTGTGGGGTTAGCGATCGCGATCGGTTGGATAATTTTACAAGTGTTGAAATTCATCGAAGTGTTCACCTGGGGTCAGTTGGGATTGGAACTCGCCGCCGCCGTCCCCCTGTTTCCGATGGCGTTGGTGGGGGGTTTAATCGTGCAGTTGATGATGAAACGTTTGGGACTCGATTTGCTGATCATTCGTCCCCTGCAACAGCGGATTTCCGGCGTGGCTTTGGACGTGGTGGTGGTCACGGCTTTGGCTTCCATAAATCTGATGATTTTGGGCGCAAATATGGGCGTGTTTATCATCCTGTCAGTTGCCGGAATTGCTTGGAATATTTGGGCCTTTCTTTACTTGGCTCCGCGCATGATTCCCGTCCATTGGTTCGAGCGTGGCATCGGCGACATGGGGCAGTCGATGGGTGTGACGGCAACCGGAATTTTGCTGATCCGCATGGTCGATCCGGAAAACAAAACGGGCGCTTTCGAGAGTTTTGCCTACAAACAACTCTTTTTTGAACCCATCGTCGGTGGCGGATTATTCACGGCTGCGGCACCGGCGCTGGTGGTTCAATTCGGGCCGGTTTCCGTCTTACTTTTGACGGCGGGACTCCTGGCGTTTTGGCTCATTTTTGGTTTTCTAAACTTCCGGCAAATGACTGCCAGAACTGAGTCAACCACCTAGAAGATTTATCAAAATTTTGGGTTCACATTTGGGGTCAACCTTTTCCGAGGTTGTCCTTTTTTTAGAGCGTTTCTAAAACTTGTGAGGGAAGCCGAAAAATTTAAAGTCCCCCTTCAAAAGGGGGATTTAGGGGGATCTCCCGTATCTGATCAGATCGAAAATCGCTATTTTTTGATAACTGACAGTAAAAATTGCCGCGCGATCGCAACTCCGGTTAAAATAGAGATTTCTCCGCCATCTTGAGGGGACCCATTCAAACCATGACTGCCGCAAAATCTTATCAAAAACCCTATCAACAGATTCCGATCCGGGATTGTGGCGAACCCCTCGTCCCCATCCCCCCAGAACAGTTTATTTTGGAATCGCCCCACCCCTATCAAAAATTGGGCGCACCCTACGACCAATCGGCGGCGGATTCTCCCTACCACGTCAGGCGAGATGTGCGCGATCGCCTGATCCAAGCTAACCAATATTTGCAAAGTCAACACCCGAATTTAAAAATCCTCGTTTTCGATGCCTATCGCCCCATCGAAGTGCAACAATTCATGGTGGATTATGCCTTTTCCGAACGGCTGCGATCGGCCGGATTGACGGTAGAAAATTTATCGGAAGAACGCCGAAACGAATTGTGGCGGGAGGTGTATCAATTTTGGGCGGTTCCCAGCCCCGATCCGGCGACTCCTCCCCCCCACAGTACCGGGGCGGCGGTGGATATCACCCTATTTGATTTGGCGGGATCTGCGTTGAATATGGGTTCTCCCATCGACGAAATTTCGCCGCGATCGCATCCCGATTATTTTGTTGACAGCGCGGATAAAATCGAGGTACAATATCATCACAATCGCCAACTTTTAAAACGGGTAATGACCGCCGCCGGATTTCATCAGCACCCCAAGGAATGGTGGCATTTTTCCCACGGCGATCAGATGTGGGCTTGGCTGCAAAACGGCCGGAATGTTCGGGGCGCGATCGCCCGTTATGGGCGATACTAACAAAACCTACAAAAACTATTATTAACCACAGAGGCACAGAGGACACAGAGAGAAGGTGGTTGAATTAATAGACTGCTATCGTTCAACCCAATCTACAAAAAACCACAAAAACCTACCCAGGATTTCCAACTAAAATAAATCCAGCCCAACTTTTCGGATCAGGGTAATTTTCTTGAACCGTCAACATCGCATTTCTGAGAGCTTTTGTTGTATCTATATGTTGTCGCAATTGCCGATAAAATTCCTGCATTAATTCCGAGGTTGAAACATCTTCTACCGCCCACAAGGAGACAATTAAACTGGGAACGCCGGCTGCCATCAGGGAACGGGATAACCCGACAATTCCATCGCCGGTGACGGTTCCGACTCCGGTGTTGCAGGCACTCAAAACCACCAATTCGGCGTTGAGATTTAACCGGAGAATTTCGTCGGCGGTGAGGAGTCCGTCGTCGGTTTCGGAGGGGGATAAAGCGATCGCACCCGGGAGTCCAGAACCGCTGAAGTCTTCTAGTAATCCGTGGGTGGCGAAGTGGATCATTCGGGCTTCGGGAAGTTTGGGAACGATCGCGGTTTCCGTGGCGTTTCTTCCGGTGAAGGCTTGGGTATCGAACATTTGGGCGATCGCGATCGCTTCCTGTTCTGAGGCGGGAAGATCGCGGAGGGGTTCGGGTTGTTCGCCGGGTACAATAGTGATTTCTGGCATGGCGGGATTTCCGACTGCCAAAATCTCCCTTTTGGGGGAGCGACGGTTTTGTCGGTTTGGGGCGAGTTGTAGCAGTTGAATGGCGGGACTGGTGGCGATCGCGTGTTTTTCTAGCAAATATTGATTATCGCTATCAATTAATGCTGCAAAGGGGACTAAAAGCAACTCTTTGTGGGGAATAAAGATAACTTTTGATTCCGGATCTGTAGGGAGTAAATCGGCGATGGGTTCGATCAGGAGTTGGTGAAGTTGTCCCAATTTGCGATCGCTGATTTTTCGGGATTCAACAGCCGAAGTCCCGGACTCGATGGGGGCGCGAAATCCCCGCACCAATTCGGCGATCGGAGAGGATTCGATAATTTCTGTTGTCAAAAATGGAATTAAATCTTCTTGTCCTTTTCCCCACTCCGTCAAATTCACCGAACGAAAGGCGATCGCGCCCTCGCGATCAACCACCCAAATTAACAGTTCCGAATTTTGCCCAAAATTATCGATCGCGATCGAATATTCGACCAGGGTGGATTTTTGGCGAATAGCCACCATTTTGATAGTTTCAAAATTTGGTAAATCGACAGTAATTTTATCAAGTTCTGTCTGATTTTTTGAGCGAGATAGCAATTCAATTAAAGCCCTCGCTCGTCCTCTTTCTGAGATTTCCAGGGCGGTTTTTATCTGATTTTGGGCGACCAGAACTTGCTGCAAGATGCCGTAGGTATTTGCCATCTTATCAAACAGGGAAATTTTATTATAATCACTTAATCCGGGGCGCAAGGATTCCAAAATTTCGATGGATGAATAGAGATTTTTTTGTGCTTTTTCTAGCTGTTTTAGCTCAAATTGAATCGACCCCAGGTTATTTAATGTAATCGATTCCCCGGCGCGATCGCCGATGGTTTGACGGACATTTAATGCTCTTTGATAGAACGCGATCGCGCGATCGGGTTGATTTTGGAGACGGTAAATTGACCCGATATTGTTGAGGGCTTGCCCGACGAGGGAAGACTCGCCGATTTCTGTCGCGATCGCCAATCCGCTTTCGTAGAGTTTGAGGGCTTTTTGATAGTCCGACAACCTTTCGTAAACCCCGCCCAAATTGACGGAGGTTTGGGCGATTCCCAAAGTGTCCTGTTCTTCTCTGGCAATTTCCAGAGATTTCTCGAAGGCAATTTTTGCCGATTCGTACTCTTTCAAGGAAACGTAGGCGGAACCGATGTTGTTCAACAAAATTCCCGCATAATATGACAAGTTTAACTCGCGGAATATTCCCAAAGAGGCTTCAAAATGTTCCAGGGCCTTTCTGGGCCTTCCCAAGGAGCGATAAACCGCGCCCAGGTTATTTTGAATGAAGGCTTCGCTTTCCGCTTCTCCGAGTTCCCGAACGGTGGCGAGAGCCCGTTGAAAATGAGACAGGGCTTCGGGATACTGACTCAAAGATTCATAGACGGACGCCAAGTTATTGTAACTTTGGGCGACGGAGGAGCGATCGCCAATTTCTTGATAAATTTTCAGGGCTTGTTCAGCAAATTCCAGGGCGCGATCGTACTCGCCGAGGTTGCGATAAATGATGCCGATGTCGTTGATCATGTCCCCTTCAAAGCCGCGATTTCCCCGCGATCGCACGATTTTTAACGCCCGTTCGAGGGTGGCCAGGGCCGGACGAAATTCCCCGCGATCGATTTGTCCGGAGGCGATATTATAGAGTTTGGCGGCTTCGGCGATGGGGTCGGGGGGCGACTGTCCCCGGGCGGCGAGGGCGGAAAATAGGGAGGCGGGAAATAAAAGCAGGGCGATCGCGATGCGACGGCTGATTTTGACAAAAATCATGATTGATCCTGACACTCAATCGACTCAAAAAATGACTGATTTCGCTTGATATCGAGTTAATTTTTGTACTATTATACAATAGTATCTTTTGTTTTGATGGTAAAATGAGTCAAGTTTTCGGGACTTCAGATCGGACAGACAGTTTTTAACAAATGTTATGGATTTTCAGCAACGAGATCTGTTAAACTTAATTCGAGAAACCTGCCAGCATCCCCCCAAAAGTGTCGGTCGCCAAAAGGGGTTGACCCAAATTTTTCGCCTCATCGCGCGATCGGGGAAATTGTGGAAAGAATCGGGTCTGGATTATGAGGACGCTTGGCAACAAATGGCGCTGTATTTCTGTCAGAATCTCTGTACGGTTTACGATCCCGATCGCAGCAGCGTCACCACCTGGCTGAACTATTACCTGAAACGGCGATTGCAGGAAGCACGAGGACGACAGCAGAAGCAGAAAAAGCACTTTGTTTCCCGGGAGATTCGGGTGGGTGACGAACTCCTCGACATTCTGGAGATGATTCCCGCCCCCCCCGACATCCGTCCCATGCTGGAAAAGACGCGAGAGTGGGCGGAAACGGACCCGACGGGGGAACTGCGGCGGACTCACATTCGCGGGCGCCCGGACGTGAATTGTCAGTTTTTGATTTTGCGGCGCCTGCCCCCAGAGACAAGCTGGGAAGCGATCGCGGCGGAGGTCGGTTTGCCGTTGACGACCCTGAGTTCATTCTACCACCGAAATTGCCTGCCGCGTTTGCGTAAATTTGCCGAAATGGAGGGATATCTATAGAAACAGTCCGGGACGACTCGCCCCGGGATTGAGGACAGAATTATATAAATGGTTGATGAATTATGGTTAATAACATCGAACGTTACGATCGCCAATCTTTGCCCCTATTGATTCCACAAACTGCCCGCGATCGCGCCCGGGAATTCGCCCTGAAAATGCCGCATCGAAACCTGCGGGAAAAAGTCTATTTTAACACCCTGGCAATTTGGACGGTTGATCGCTATTTGCAGTGGATGGAAATTCCCACGGAAATGAGCCTCGCCGACAGCCGGAATCCCGTCCTTCAATTGGGGTCGGATGTCGCCGATTTGCCCCTGCCCGGTTTGGGGCGTTTGGAATGCCGCCCGGTGCGAGAAAATCAGGTAACTTTTACCGTGCCACCGGAGGTTTGGTGCGATCGCATCGGCTACGTCGCCGTCAAAATTTACGACTCGTTGCAGACAGCCGAAATTCTCGGATTTATCCCCGAAGTTGATCGCCAAGACGTACCCATCGAACGCCTGCAACCGTTGGAAAATTTGCTCGATCACCTAGCCCAATTGCGGCAGGAACAAACCCGCCCCTCCGCAACGATAAAATTGACTCGCTGGCTGGCCGATATTGTCGAGTCGGGATGGCAAACCGTCGAGGCCCTTTACGGCAGTCCAGAAATCGCCTACAACTTGAGGAGTTTTGCCGAAGAAGCGGGGGTGACGCAGCGCGTCCAACTGATCGATTTGGGGATGCAACTCAATCATCAACAGTTGGTTTTGTTCGTTTCAATTATTGCCGAAAATGACCGAGATGTCAAAGTCCGGGTGCGACTCCACCCCCCGGAAGGACAAAACTATTTGCCGCCCAACGTCCACTTAATTTTAATTTCCGAATCCGGGGAAGTTTTGCAGCAAGTCGAATCCCGACTCCAAGACAATTGGATTCAACTCAGCCGCTTTACCGGCACCGTCGGAGAACAATTTACCATTCAAATTGTCCTGGGAGATGTGACCGTCACCAAACAGTTTCAAATTTGATGTATTATTGTAGAACAGGCATCTTGCCTGTTCTGTAAAATCTAACAGGCAGGATGCCTGTTCTACTACCGAATCGCCCCCCGATGACCCATTGGATCGTATTGCTCAATTTAGGGCCGGGTTCTTTGCGGGAAGGATTTCCCGCCGTGACGGCGATGGCGTGGGATTCCGAACATCCCCGCCCGGTCAAATTTACCGGCAGTTTGCCCCCGGCGAGAGATTTGGTGGCGATCGCGAAACGGTGGCAATTAATCTATCAGGACTTGTCCCAAACTTGGGCCTGGCATCCCCGCATCAAACTCGAAACCGGGGATATCACCAACGTTTCGACCGTCGATTTTAACGATTTATGCAAGCAGTATCGCAGCTCATTTAACGAATGGTTGGATGCCCCCGAATTTCGCAAAATTGACGGCAAACTCCGGAGCTCATTTCAGCCCTCAGATGAAATTCAAATTATTTTAGAAACCGATAATTTGGAACTGCGAAACCTGCCCTGGCATCTGTGGCAGTGGTTCCAAGATTATCCCCGGGCGGAATTGGCATTCAGCCAAGTCGAATACAGCCGGCGATCGCTTTCCAAACCCCCGCGATCGCCCCTGCGAATTTTGGCAATTTTGGGCAACTGTTCGGGCATCGATCTCGACACCGATCGCCAATTGCTGGAAAATCTGCCCGATGTCGAACTCGTCTTTTTACCCGAACCCACCCACCAAGAAATCGACGATAAACTCTGGGATAACCGGGGCTGGGACATCCTATTTTTCGCCGGACACAGCCACAGCGACGAACGCAAAGAACACGGGGCGATCGCCATCAATTCCACCGAAAAAGTCACCTTGGAAAGCCTCACCCCAGCGTTGAAAAAATCCGTCGATCGCGGCCTGAAACTCGCCATCTTTAACTCCTGCGACGGTTTGGGATTGGCCCATCAACTGTTGCAACTGGATATCCCCCAGGCGATCGTCATGCGGGAACCCGTCCCCGACTCCATCGCCCATCTATTTTTAAAGCATTTTCTAGTTGCCTTTTCTCGCGGTGATTCCTTTTATTTATCCGTCCGGGAAGCCCGAGAGCGACTCTACGCCCTCGAAGAACGGTTTCCCTGTGCCAGTTGGCTGCCGGCCCTGTGCCAAAATCCCGCCGTCGTCCCCATACAGTGGCCCCAAAAGCGATCGCCCGCCGTCTCTCATCAAACCCAAAATTTATTCTCTTCTAATTCTCTCATATTCTCTCTGCTTTTTGCAATTTTATTGACCCTGTTTATTTTAATTGTCAGACAGTTGGGATTGTTGCAAACTTGGGAACTCACAACCTTCGATGCGATGATGCGATCGCGCCCCGTGGAATTCCCCGATCCCCGCCTGCTGATCGTCACCGTCACCGAACCCGACATTCAAGCCCTGGGGGATTGGCCGATCAGCGATCGCAAATTGACGGAAGTTTTGCAAAAATTGAACGCCTACAAACCGAGGGCGATCGGATTAAATCTTTATCGAGATCTGCCCGCCCCACCCGGAACCGAAACCCTCCGAAATCAGATGCAAAATCAGTCCAATTTGATCGTCATTTGCAAAGCCCAAGACAGTCGAAATGAAGGCATAAACTCTCCTCCAGGTGTTCCCAATTCCCGAGTCGGATTCAATGATATCAGCATCGATCCGGACGGGGTGCTGCGCCGCCATACTTTATTTATGGACGAACATCCGGGCTGTCCGACGGAATTTGCATTGAATACGCGGTTGGCATTGTTGTATTTACAAGCCGAAGGAATCGCACCAAAAGAGATTGACCAAAATACCATAAAGCTGGGCGATCGCTTCCTTTACGCCTTAAACCGATGGGGGGCTTATCCGGCTTTTGAAGGCAAAGCTTTTCAACTTCTCTTGAATTATCGCGTCGCCGATCCGGTCGCTAAAACCGTGACGCTGACGGATATTTTAGAGGGAAAAATTAACCCCAAATGGGTCGAGGATAAAATTGTTTTATTGGGGGTGACGGCGACCAGCGCCCGAGGTGACACCGTAGCCACTCCCTACAGTTATCGAGGCACCACATTTCAAAAAATGCCGGGAGTCACCATTCACGCCCATAAAATCAGTCAAATTCTAGCCGCTGTTTTGGACGATCGCCCCCTATTAAACCTGTGGTCGCCCTGGCAAGAGGGCCTCTGGATCGGTTTGTGGTCCGCGGCGGGTGCGGGTTTGGGGTGGCAGATTCGCAGTCGCCGGGTACTCTTACCCAGTCTCGGGGCGGGGGTCGGAGTGCTTTACGGAACCGCTTGGCTGCTGCTGGTCGGGGGAACCTGGGTTCCCGTGATTCCGGCGGCTTTGGGGTGGCTGGCGTCTCCCCTTGCCGCCCACTTTGTAAAGAAATGTTAAGATTGCGTAAAAGTTGCGAAATTTGCCGATAAGTCCATAGGACATTCGAGCCGAGGTGAGCAATGGTCTACTCCAACAGCGATCGCGACGAGATCTCCGGGGATTTTGAGGACGACTGGGAAGAGGATTATCCCTATCCTCCCGGCGAGGCTTACGAAAATGCGATCGAAGCGGCGGATGAAATCTACGGAATTCCCGACCCGCGACTGATCGAAGATTGAGTTACATATCAGGGTTTAAATGAAGCCAATGTCAAAGTTAAAACTTTTGCTATTTGGCATCAGTTTTGTTTCCGTTTACATTGCCGACTTTTACGCGATCGCAAATGCTCCATTTCCGAAATTGCCAGCCGCAGTTGCCACGGAATTCGATCCCCCCGATCGCGGCACCGATGGCAACCGACAGGGGTCCTCCAGTCGTACAGGTTGCCCCGAAGTTCCCCAACCGTTGACCGCGTTAATTCCCGAGACAAATTTTGGATTGACCGCAGCCGAACGCCCCACCTTTTTATTTTACGTCCCCTACAGTTCCGAACCGCCCAGAGAGGTGGAATTGGTGCTGTTAGATGAGGCGGAAAATGAAATATTCAATCAAAAAATAACGCCCGCAGAAATTCCGGGAATTATCAGCATCTCTTTACCCGATGGCGCAGAACCTTTGGAAGTTGGAAAAACCTATCGTTGGCAGTTTTCTTATATTTGCAATCCCCGGATTCGCGCCGAGGATGATTATGTCGAAGGTGCGATCGAGCGGGTGGCGATAGATGATGAATTGAGTCGCCAATTAGAAGCCGTAAATACGCCTTCAGAGCGAGCGGAGTTATACGCAAAAGCCGGGTTATGGTACGAAACCCTGACCGAATTGGCGAAAATGCGACAAATGCAGCCCCAAAACCCAGAAACATTGGCAGAGTGGCGGGAATTGCTCGATTCCGTCGGTTTGGGACATCTCGCTGAAGAACCGCTGCGATCGGCTGGGAGGTGAAGAAATGTAAAGTTTTCATCATTTGATCTGTACAATTACTCATTTAGATTGACAATACAAGGAGAACTCACTCATGGTTGACAGTACCGGATCTGGCGACGACGATTTCGACACCTCCGATGCCGACAGTGACTTTCAGGAGAATTACGACGATTGGCGAGATCAGGTCGCGTCCGAAACGGCTTTGGAACGGGATGCGGAGCGGGAAATGTGGGAGGGTAACGAACCCGACTCCGACTGATTTTGACTCCATTTCGAGTTCGTGGTGTGAGAACGATTTTCATTGCTTTAACCCGCCTTGAAATGAATTTCGAGGCTCGTCGCTGAAGAACCCGCCTTGAAATGAATTTCAAGGCTCATAGCTCAAGTCCACTCAAGTGGACTCAATATAGCAGTTTAGCTTTTTACTGCTATTTTAACGCCAAAAAAAATCCTCTCCCCTGACCAAGCAGAGCCGTTTCATTCTCCCTTGCCAAAGGGGGAGTAGGGGGGGATGAAGAGCTACTTTTGCGAGGTCAGAACGAGATGAAAACGATTCGCAACGCCACGATTTTGGGTCTGATATTTTCCGCGATCGCATTCCCCGCGATCGCCCAAAGGACGGTGGAAAGTTTGCCCAACGGCGAATATCTCCTCTGTGAAAATTCGCCCCCAACCAACAATTTACTTCCCCGGGGTCAGTCCTGTTATCAATTCACAAAAATTGGCGACCAAATCCGGGGAGTTTTCTATCGAACGGCAACCGAGGAATTGATTTGCGTCACCGGTTTGGTGAGAAACAATACGGTGTTTGGAGAAGCGGCGACGTTGGTACTCGGTCGCTATTCTCAACCCATGCAAATCAGCGAAACGGAACGACGCAACAGCTTTTTATATTGGCAGGATAACGGTTACTTGCAACTGAGAGGCCAGACGATTTTAAACGTCGCCTCGACGGATCGGGGTCAGCTCAATTACACGCCTTGGATGCTTTACCACAATGCGAGGCTAGATTTGAGCGGATTTTATGTGTATCCATCCCGTTTCATGTTGAACAGTTTGCCCAACTGTCAATCCATTCAATAGTCAAAAAAGTAAATTATTTAATTCCAGGGTTTTACTCATGGCTAGAGCAAAATATTCACTGCAACCAGGGAGTCCGGAAAGATTGGTCGTTTCTTGGGATAAAAAGTGGTGGGAAAAAGAACCGAAAAATTTTGCCATTTATTTGGATGGACGGGAACTCGGCAAATTTGAAAATACTCAAGCCATCAAAGACGGACAATATTTTGATTTAAACGACGGTACACAGATTAAAGTTAGACTGATTCGCGACTTTATTTTTTGGTATTTACAAATCCTGTGGTGCGATCGGCCCGTTCCCGGTTCCGATACCGATCCGAACAAGTATTTTAGAATAGCTGATTTGATAAAACAAAAAGCTAAACTAACTGCTTATTTATCAATTGGAACTTATTTGTCAATTGGGACTTATTTTTCGTTTTATTGCTATTCCTGGCTCATATTTTGGATGACATTTTGGGGAAGCATTTTCGCCGTTTTGGGAAGTTTGACGATGGGATTCGATAATTTTATCGCTGCGATAATAATAGCATTATTGGTTAATTCATTTTTGCGTTTTTTATTGCATTTATTTTATGTAAACTTGAGAATAATATGGTTTGCACCCATTGCCATTTATCAACTCGACCCTCAATCGTTCTTGAATTCTTCATTTACTCCTTATTCTTCGTCTAAAAATACTGTAAAAAATGCCACCAATACTCAATCATATTCGGAAAAATTTTCTAACTTTTCTAATCTAATTGATATGGCATCATCCCCGACTCCACCCGTCCCGAAACCTCCGAAACCGCCGAAGCCACCGAAACCGCCGAAGCCGCCGCAACCGAGAAGTCAAAATAACTCGGCGATCGCCAAAATGCAAACCTTGCATCCGGAGGGTTACAAACTCTATCAACAAGCGGAACAATCCCGAGATCCCGCCCTCTTCTTCCAAGCCGGAGAAATGTACGATCGCAGCTACAATTCATTTTGGGGAGACGGCATTTTTTCCGGCAACTACGATCGCAATTTTATTAGCAGTTTGGGTATCTCCATCGAGGGAGTCGGAATGGAAATGGCAAAACAGCAAGCCGTCAACATTATCAAAAATTCCCGCGAGTCCTTAGTCATCAGTTGCGAGTGTTATCTGAAAACCATCAAACTCGATTCCAGTCACTACTGGGCGACTTTAAAATTGGCAACCGCTTTAACTGCGTCATTGCAAATTCAAGCTTCTCTCACCTATTGGCAGCAGGCGTTAAACCTTGAGAAGGGGGACACCGTGTCTGCCCTCAAAGCGGACTCGATGGGATTCGACAATCGCTCGACTGCGGCGAAAGAAGTCATGTATCAGTTGGGACTCGGCGGCAGTTCGCAGGCGTTCGACGCCAACTTTATCAAACAACAGGCGATCGCTAAAAAACTGCTCTGTGCCAACAGTTACTTACTCCGTAATATCCCGGATTTACAGACGGGGTAACTGCCCGTATGTCAGACCGTATATCGGGTTACAATTGTGAACATTTATTAAATCGATATCGCCGACACTTGCCAAAATTTTACCGAACAATTAAACTGTGATTATCGAGGGTCTAATTCATCATGGGAAATATCGTTGGAATTGATTTGGGAACCACCAACTCCGTCGCGGCTTTCAAGTTAGCCGAGGTGAATGTGGTGACGGCGGCGGACAATTCCCCACCGGAACGAAAACTGACGCGATCGGTGGTGGCGGGCGATCGCAACGGGTTAATTGTCGGCGAACAAGCCTACCGCCAACTCGGAGATGGAGACACCGAAAATGTGATTATTTCCATCAAGCGATTGATCGGCAGGGGATTCAACGATCCCGTCGTACAACAACAATTATCTCGGTTCAATTATAAAATTACCCAATCCAGCCAGGGCACCGAAAATAGCCTCTCCGTTTGGTTAAACAGCCGGGAATATCAACCCGAAGAAATTTCCGCCGAAATCCTCAAAAAAGTGGTCGGAAATGCCCAAGCCTACCAGGAGCGATCGGGGCAAACCAGCCGCATCACCCAAGCCGTGATCACCGTCCCCGCCTATTTCAATGACAAGCAGCGATACGCCACCGGAATCGCCGCCCAAAAAGCCGGATTGAACCTGCGGGAACTGCTGCCAGAACCCACCGCCGCCGCCATTTCCTACGGCTACCGTCCCGACTCCGACGAGGTGAGCACCATCTTAGTTTATGACTTCGGAGGCGGGACTTTAGACTGTTCGATTATTACTTCCGTCGGCAATCAATTTATTGAGTCCGCAAAAGCGGGGGATTTGTGGTTGGGTGGAGACGATTTTGATAACTGCATCGTCGAATTTGTCAAAGGGGAAATCGCCCGAATCGAAAACCTTGATAATGTCGATCGCTTGATTCAAAAAATGCCGCATTATCAGCGAGTGCGGCTGCTGGCGGAATTGAAACTACAGGCGGAACGGGCAAAAATTCAACTCAGCACCCAATCTGCCGCCGAAATTATTACCGCCACACCTTTAATTGATGAGTTTGGAATGGCAATTCCCATTCAAGTTTCCATCACCCGCCAACAGTTTGAACAACAGATCGAACCGCTAATCGATCGCTCCGTACAAATCGCCCAGGATGCGATCAAATATTCCGATTATCCCCTCGATCAAATCGATGCCATTCTCCTCGTCGGCGGCTCCGCACAGGTTCCCCTCGTCCAGCAAAAAATCCGCCAAGCATTCCCCCAACATCAGGTGGTGATTCACGATCGCCCCATGTATGCGGTGGCGGAAGGAGCGGCGATCGTGGCGGCGGGACTCACCGAAAAAGTCACCACCGTTTCCCGCGACTATTGCATCGAATTGGTGGACGAACCCCGATTTGTCATCATCGAACAGGGGGACGTTCTTCCGGTGCAAAAATTCCACACCTTTAAAACGGAAGCCGACGGACAGCGGCTGATTCACTTCAAATTTTTCAGCCCCGATCGCGTCCGTCAAAACCTCGATCGCACCCGGCAAGATGAGCGGATCGGCGAGATGTGGTTATCCCTCGATCGCCCCTATCCGAAAGGCACAGAAATTCTGGTGACGGTGGAACTCGACGAAGAAAATAACTCCCTCAATATGACCGCCGCCCTCAAAAATAATCCCCAAGTTAAAGTCAGTTGTTCCTTCTCTCGCGGGGGAGTTAATGAGGACATTTCTCGCCAGGTTGAGGAACGAATTAAACAACTCAACGATGCTTCCAATTTGACGGAAATTGGCGTGCAGCGAGCCAACGAAATCGCCGGAGAAGTAGTGCGGGCGTCAAACCAAATTTATCGGGGTGGCAAAGTCCAGGGCGATCGCCTCAACCACGCTCAAAATAAACTCAAGGAATTGCAAGAATTTGCATCCGACGAGTTTGAGATCGCCAAGATTTTTATCACCCGGTTTGAATTGGCACTTAAAGTTTGCGATCGCCTGCTTCATGAAGACCAAAAATATCGGTTGCGGAATTTAGTTTCTCAACTGCAACAAGCCCTCGATAGCAAGAATATTGCCGGCTTGCAAAAATTAATAGAAGATGGCAAACAAGAATTTGATAACCTCCCCGATATCGTCCAACTGATCGTCGTTATTCCGGAGGAGATCGCCAAAATTCACCATATTAATCCCAGCCACGCGGGAGGTCTGCAAGTTAAATTCACTCAAATGTTGAACGCATTACGCCAAGGAAACCCAGCCGAAGCGGATGCCCTCCTCCGAGAACTACAGGCGGAAATTATTCCCTATTTAGATCGGGAATTGCCGGCAGGAACCATCGCGACGGGATTGACACGATGACTTTAAAAATAACCTGTCCGGTGTGCGATCGCCCCAATATTGAAGGCAATATTTGCCCCAATTGCGAAACCGATCTCACCCCGATCCGACAACTTCAGGAACTCCCAGAAGTGGCGGTACAACCCGCCCCCATTCCCCAACCCAACTGGCGGAAAAATACGTCCCAGCTAATTGTGGCGATCGCCATCATTATGCTGCTGTTGGGGGTGGCGATCGGGGCATCGTTTGAGACTCAATTTGCCAAAAAATCTGCCCCCATTGAAACCGTAAAAATTGCCCGTTCTTCTCCCTTTATTCCATTTTTTAATAAATCCCAAAAAAATCGGCAATTATGCGACGGGTTTTATTATTCAATTCAAAAGGGAGATTCCCTCTCCAAAATCGCCCGAAAATTCTACGGTGACTGGCAGCGGTGGCCGGAAATCGTCGCCGCCAATCCAAATCTCAAAGGTCGAGAAAATAAAATCGAAGTTGGCGAAATCATTTTCGTCAAAAATTTACCGGAATACTGCCCATGAACGCGATCGCCAATTGGATAAATTCCCTGACGCGGATGGTTTTTCAGGTGGCAATTATCGACTTTTTCAAAAAAGTGAGTGCCACCAAAAAAGATATCAAAACCGCCAAAAAGATGGCTGGAAAAAAGCATCTGATGCGGGCGGCAAAAATCGGAAATTTGACCCTTTATAAATGGTCGAGTTCCCCGCCATTTGTTGAAGAAAAACTGCGACAGTTGTTCCTGAAGGATCTGTTGACCGACCTGCGATCGCGGGTCAATTTTTGGAAGAGACAGATCAAATCCGTGCAAAAAATGGTCGCTTCCGGTCAGGCGTTGGAAAAATCAGACCCCGGCGATCCGATGGATGCGACGACGTTATCAAAGGCATTGTCAATTTATCGACAATGCCAAGAAATTATTGATGTCGCCGTCGTCAACCAGGCGATCGCCCGCTGCGAACACAAAATCACTAAATACAATCAATTTCGGACGTTATTCGGGGAAGGTCAAAAATATGCCCAGCAAAAACAGTATAAAAAAGCGAAACTGAGTTTCGACCGGGCAAAAACATTATTCGACATTCCACTCATCCGAGATGCGATCGCCAACTGTTCGGGACAAATTCAGGGACAAAATCAATATGAAACAAAATTACAGCAAGCCTTCGATTTGGCGACCAAAGGCGAATTTAATTCCGCCCTCAATGTCGTCAATTCAGCCCTGAAAAAGTTCCCCCGCCAAGACGGTCAAAAATTGGTGGCAGAACTGAATCGGGTGATCCAAGGAAAAAACTGCTATCGGCGGGGACTGTCGGCCGAACAGTCGCAAAATTTTCCCGAAGCCGAATCCTGCTACAAGCGATCGATTCAACTCCTCCCCGAGTTTACGGAATCAAAAATTCGCTTGGCAATTCTTTCGATAAAAACCCAAAACTGGCAACAGGCGATCGCGCATTTGCAGGGACATTCCGGAGAACAAATCAGTTACCTGCGGGGTTTCGCCCACCTCGGACTGGGCGAGTTAAAACAGGCGGAACGGGAGTGGCGATCGCTCTCCCATCCTCAAATCGACAGTCAATTAAAAGTTGTCCGCCAATTGATGAGACTTGTCTGCCTAAAATCCCTGCGGCAAATTGAGCAGTTTGTCGATGACAATAATCTCGATCGCGCCCGCGCCACCAGCGCCCAATTTTTACAAACTTACGGCTCAGATCCCCTGGTAGAAGGGAATCTAAACAACCACATTCAACCTCGCCTAGAAGCGACCATTTGGGAGTCGCAAGATTGGCATCAAATCGCCCGAGCGACCGAACAATCTTGGCTCCAAAACGGAGATGCAAAATCCTTGCACAACTGGGCGATCGCCACCTATTATCAAGCTCAAATCGCCCCCGAAACCCGGCCGGATTGGATCGTCGCCGCCACGACTGCCCTGGCGAATTTAAAGCGCGATCCGGCTCTGAAAAATATCCCCTGGTTGCCCCAAAGTTCCATCGATTTTCACGAAGTTTTCGACCACTTTTTTGGGAACTTGGAAACGGCGATCGATAGCTTAAAAGACGAGAACTTGGCTGAGTATATGAAACTGCGAGATCGATTTCGTCTGGATGCGATCGCCCTCAAATTTATCAAAAAATCGCCCCATCGAGCTGCCAAAATTAATGATATGATTTTATTGCCGGGATGCTACCACCGCCACAACCATCACTTTCCCAATGTCAGAGTTTCTCAAGCCTCAAATTCGACATCCACAGAAGCCAATATTTTGCCCGCCCTTTATACCTCCTGGGGGTTGGCAGTGGCGGCGGCGTTTGACGGGGATGTGGAACGAGCTATTTACCTCAAACCGTCTCGTAATTATCAATTTAATTCCTATCAAAAAAACGAATATTTTGCCCAAAAATTTGTCGCCTACTCCGAAGGATGTCACCACCTGCAAAAGCAACAGTGGAGAAAGTCCGTCGATCCTTTAAATGCCATCAAAACCGAATTGCGATCGCACCCGGAATGGCATCGAGAACTGGATCGGTTGTGTCAGTCCCAGCTTCAGGCGTTGGCAAACTCAGAAGAACAGTTGACTTTCGGCGACTTTTGGTATCAATTATTGGGAACCGAAGCCTCCCGAAGCTATTGGGTGGAATCTCGAATTCAAAAAATTGTCGAAGATTTGGAGGGCGATCGCATCAGTTATCATCAAGGTCTGTCTCGGCTTCGAGAACTTCAAACAGTGGACAGCAACAATCCCCGATTAGTTCAAGTCATCGCGGCGATCGAGTATCAAATAGAAGCCGAAGAGCTCGAAAAACTGTTGAAAAACAATCAGTTCGAGCGACTGTTTGAAAAAGCCAAACAATCTCAGAATCGAGAGATAAAAACAAAAACTGCTCAAGTTTTCGCGGAAATTTTTGTCGCCGGATTTAAAGAGCACAAATTGGGATTTGAGGATATTTACAATTTTGCACGTTGGACTTACGAACTCGTGCCGGACGATCCGAACGCCCGAGAAATGTACGAGATCGGCCGACAGAGCAAGGAAATCAACGATCTGATGAAAAACGATCGCTTTGAAGAAGCGGTCAATCGAGCCAGATACTGTTCCGACGATCTGCTCAGACAATATGTCGCCGAACATTTGGTCATCTCGATTATCGAGGCTTCAAAACGTGAAAATGTTCCCCCACATTTGCTCTTACAATTTATCCATTGGGCTTACCAAATCAGTCCGGACAATCCGGCTTTAACTTCCGTTTATCGCGAGTTTGGAATGTATTAAATTATGTCAAATAATCAACTTCCCAATCCCAACCCCTATCAGGTTTTGGACGTTTCTCCTTCGGCATCCAAAGGGGAAATTACCAAAGCCTTCGCGATCGCCATGAAGCGCAAAAAATACCCCCCCGATATCATCGCCCGGGCGAGAAAAGCGTTGATGAACGAAAAAGAGCGGTTGATCGCCGATTATTTGCATCCCGTTTTGCCCCCAATTCAACGGTTCAAACGGCAAGATTTCTCGGAACTCGAACGGCCGATGCCGGTGGTGGAGATGATTCCGGAATTCGACGACCTCCGGGGAGCGATCGCGGCGGAAAATCAATCCGGCGATGCCGACAAAAAATTAGGGAAAAAAATCTTTTCAAATTGTCAACTTGAGATTTAAAATATGGATAATTTACCCCCCAAAAATCTGCAAATATCAGCCGATGTACGCGATGAAATCAAAGCTAAAATCGGCACAATATTAAAAGAAAAAATGTCCCTGCAACAATCATTAGCCGGAAAAGAACAGGAGGAAAATGCTCGGTTTGAGGCGTTATTTTTGGAATTGTTAGAAGTCGTCGATTCCCTCGACTTTTTAATCGAATACCTGCGAAATAACCCCGAACCAGACGAAAAAGCGATCGCCCGCTTTCCCAAATTGATCGGCAGCATCCAGAAAAAATTGCTCAACAGTTTGGAACGGCGGGAAGTTCATCCCATCGAATTTGGGGAAGAAAAACCCGATTTCGAGGTCTGTAAAATCGTTGATCGCGAAATTCGCCCCGACCTGGAAAATGAAACCGTCACCCAAATCGTGCGCCGGGGATTCCGACACAGCGATCGCCTCCTGCGTCCCGTCGAAGTGATCGTCTCCAAATCCGACAATCCCGAAACCTGACTAATATCGCAACGGACAGAACGGTTAGGACATCGCGCTCTGTAGAAAGGGAGTAGGGAGTAGGGAGTCTGTGGGGGCAACCGTCTCTGGTTGCCCGCCCAGTTGTAGTTGTGTCTGTGTGGGGGCAACCGTCTCTGGTTGCCCGCCCAATTGTAGTTGGGTCTGTGTGGGAGCAACCGTCTCTGAAGGGAGTAGGGAATAGGGAGTCTGTGGGGGCAACCGTCTCTGGTTGCCCGCCCAATTGTAGTTGGGTCTGTGTGGGGGCAACCGTCTCTGGTTGCCCGC
>NZ_JAJENU010000606.1:0-252 GCF_035615495.1 Lyngbya sp. CCY1209
ACACCAGACACTCCAGGACACAGAGTGCGATCGCTATCTTTTCCCATCCCCACCCCAATCGCAACCCGTTCGGAGTGACAACAAATATCCATCCCCAACCCTCCCTAAATTTCCCATAACTTCCCTTGACAAATCTCCCGACTTGACCTATTCTTACATCATGGGAGAATGTGCAGCCCGATAGATACCCCCTCAGCCCTAAAGATTTCACCACACCAGACACTCCAGGACACAGAGTGCGATCGCTATCTT
>NZ_JAJENU010000607.1:0-7603 GCF_035615495.1 Lyngbya sp. CCY1209
ACACCAGACACTCCAGGACACAGAGTGCGATCGCTATCTTTTCCCATCCCCACCCCAATCGCAACCCGTTCGGAGTGGCAACAAATATCCATCCCCAACCCTCCCTAAATTTCCCATAACTTCCCTTGACAAATTCCTCGACTTGACCTATTCTTAAATCATGGGAGAATGTGCCGCCCGATAGACACCCCATCCGGCGAAGGATTTCACCGCAGCACAGAAAAGCCCCGACTATAAATAGCAAGACGCCATCAACGTACATTCCCAAACCAAGCGGGGTTGGACGTAGGTGAGGAGATGCCGTCGTGCCCGTTCGAGATGTTGGAGTAGGGCGGGGACGGTTTGCCAATTTTCGGCGCGGTTTTGGTACTGCAGCCAGTAGCAGTGCTGGAGATAGTCCACCAGCCACAATTGTGCGGGGTTGTCGAGCGATCGCGCAATTTCCGCCGCCAATTCCAAAGCCTCCCGCAAATTTCGGGGTTGCCGCCGGACTTTTTCGAGCAATTCGGTGGGGATGGTCTGCAATTGTTCCCAGCAGACCATCGCCTGTCCCGGGCTCCCCTGAGCCATCGCCATCACCTCGGAATGGGAGCAAATTTCGCCGCAGTGGTTGCGCGTCAAAACCTCCGCCATGTCCGTTTCAGACAAACGATAAAAGGGGATTTTCGCACAGCGGGAAATCAGGGTGGACAGCAAAGAATCGACGCCGGGGGCGATCAAAATTAAAGTCGCCCGTCCCGGTTCTTCCAACGTTTTTAACAGGCCGTTTGCCGCCGCCTCCGCCATCGTTTCCGCCCCCTCCAACACCACCACCGATCGCATCGCTTCCAGGGAGGGACGGCCGAGAAATTGACCGATTTCCCGAACTTGGTCGAGGCGAATTTGCGGGGGGGCGCGGCGTTTCAACTTCGCCTCTTCGGCTTCGGTCGCGGTGAGGAGTTTTCCCTGGTGCAAATAAGTCGGTTCCACCCACAATAAATCGGGATGGTTTCTCATGTTTACCCGGTGCTTGAGGGATGGGCGATAGTCTTCCGGATTTCCTGTTCCCCCCGTCCGCCGTTCTTGCAGCAGCAATTCCACAAAACAGGTGGCAGCCAACCTGCGTCCGATGCCGGGACTCCCGACGAATAAATAGGCGGGGGCGATCTGATTCAGGGCGATCGCCCGAGTCAGAAGTTCTACGGCTTGGGGCTGTCCGACTAAGGGAGAAAATGGGTCGGTCATTTTAATTCACAATTAATCATTAAAAATTAATCAATTATTTTCCATTTTATCAAATATTGGGTTAAAATGGTTTGGATGTCTCGGGTGACGCGATCGCGGTCTGCATTGCCCGAGACGCGGACGATGCGGTGGGGGTGGGTGCGGGCGAGGTGGGCGAATCCTTCCCGGACTCGGCGGTGAAATTCCAAGTCCGCCCGTTCGATGCGATCGCCGTTTCCCCGGACTTGGACGCGGTTGAGTCCGGCCTCTACGGGGACGTCCAACCACAGGGTCAGGTCGGGTTCGAGCCCCCCCGTGGCGATGCGGTTGAGAGCGTCAATTTCACCCAAATCCAAGCCCCGGCCGTAGCCCTGGTAGGCGACGGTGGAATCGGTGAAGCGATCGCATAAAATCATATTACCCCGTGCCAGGTGCGGTTTGAGAAGTCCCCCGACGTGCTCAGCGCGGTCGGCGGCGTACAACAGCAATTCGGCGCGATCGCTCAGGAGAGCTTTTTCGTCGCAGTGAAGCAGCAATTCTCGCAAATGTTGGCCAAGTCGGGTCCCCCCCGGTTCTCGCGTCACGACAATTTCCAGCCCGTCCGAACCCAATTTTTCCCGCAACCAGCCCTCAATTGCCCGAATTTGTGTGGTTTTTCCGCAGCCTTCAATGCCTTCAAATACAATCAATTTTCCGCGCATTTGTTTGGACTTTTCCATTCCGTTTCCTTGTTGGCGATCGCAATTTTTTCCTTAGATGTGCTGACCCGGGTCGTTTCGCTGCAAATTTCAGTAGCTTTTCGGGGGGTCAGTGCGATCGACCCCAAGTCAATTTTAGCGCCGATGGGGTCAAAAAAGAGTTTTGGATGACTGAATTCACTGAATTTCACTGTAAAATAGATCGGGGTTTGGGAGATTGAGTCTGTGGCGGTGCGGGACATCCCATCCTCGGCGGTTCGACCGCAGTCCAACGCCCCCTTCAGCACGACTGAGGGCGATTGTCAATTTTCATCAATTTGGAGTGAATTATGGCTCGCTACACCGGGTTTTTTGTAATGGCCGTGGAGATTGAATATGTGCGGGAAATCTTGATTGAAATGCTGGAAGCCTGCAATATTGAGATTACCTATCAAACCCCGAGTTCCCTGATCGGCCGGGAGGCGATCGGTCAAGCTTCGATCGCCAAACTGGTGACGGCGGAGGTGGTATTTGACACCGCCACCTCTACGGAAAACGAGACGAAAATGACCCTGATGATTAAAAATGAGGAATTGCCCCTCAAACTCAACAACCACTGCCATCAGATGTTCGAGTTGATCAGCCAAATGATCGTCGATTGTCGGCAGTGGGATTTGCTCGAAAGTATCGCCCTTTAGGCGATAAACTCGTCAAGATTACGGGTAATATTGTACCGCGCAAATAATTGGATGATTGTAGCATCTCCATCCGCGAAAGTACGGCGGCAGTCGGGTTCCGAATCCCGATCTTAATTGAACTCCGACTGAGAGATCATTTTTAAGGCGATATCTGCTCAAAATTTATTCAACTTGTCGATCAGGTGTTCCCCGGAAAATAAGTCGATCCCCAAAGCCGATTTGAGCAAGTACAGCAATAGAAATAAAACCGACGTGATCAGCAGGTTCAAACCGACCAACAGGACGATCGCCGCGATCGCATTTCCGACCTGAGTCGCCCTCGCCGGGAGGTAAGAACGGACCCCGCGACGGCGTTCTTTACCGACAAATAAAACCACATAAAAGCGACCCAAAATCAGATCAACAGTAAACCTCAAATCGACAACTTTGGGGGAAGGTTTGGGAATGGCATCCCGCAAAAGCCGCTCGATCGCCTGCCGCTGTCGGGCATCGAAACTGTGCAAAATCTCGGCATCCATCCCTTGCAAATAATCCTCCGGCGTTCTCAACCGATAGTCGGACGAGTTGATGGTTTCTGGCCGCTGCGATCGCTCTGTCACTGCCCCGGTATCTCCTTTTATAATAGCCGAATATTGCCGATCAATAAATCATTTCCATCAGGGAAACCAACCGAGGTAAAAAATTAAACACCCCAAACCGAAGCCGGAGGCGGGAATTCCCAACAAAAAATAAAAGTGGCGTTCCGGCTTCAAACCGAACCGTTCCAGGAGACGCGGCCCCCACGCCAACCCCATCACCAAAGCGATCGCGAACCCCCACAATCCTATCAAAATCATCGCCCACAGCGACGCATTCCGCATCGGCAAATCCGGCAGCCAAACAGTCGGCCAGGTCTTGAGAACCGCCCCCACGAACATCACGGACACTACCCAAGCATTCGCCACAATAATCGCCTCGGTACCCGCCTTCGCCAAATGCAGCGTCATTCCCAACATCCCCAACCACACGAAGCCAGGCGCCTCAAATGCGGCCAGAAACCAACCGGCGAGGGTATATCCCACAAATAAGGCGATCGCGTAGATCCAAAAGCGGCGATCGGTGTAAAATTGACGGTTCACGGCGAGAATCCAACCATCGGGATTTTAACATTTTCACAGAAGATGTTATAGTTATAACACCCGACGGAAGAAACGCCAAAACGAGCCGAATTTGCAGCCGACCAATCCGAAAATGGAAGCCAACCAAGATTTGACCCTCACCTGTCCGATCCCCATTCAAAATTATCCCCACGTCCTGCTGGCCCACGGCGGTGGCGGACGGTTGATGCACCAGTTGATCGACCAAATGTTTCGTCCCGCCTTCGGCACGGCGACGGAAATTCCCCACGACGCGACCACCCTGACTTTACCCGGTCAAAAAATTGCCATGACGACGGATTCTTACGTCGTCAATCCGCTATTTTTTCCGGGGGGAGATATCGGCTCGATGGCGATTTACGGGACGGTGAACGACCTGGCAATGGCGGGCGCCCGCCCCCTCTATCTCAGCGTCGGTTTTATCCTGGAAGAAGGGTTGCCGATGACGACACTTTGGCGGATCATTCAAGCCATGCAAATGGCGGCAAAACGAGCCGGCGTTAAAATCGTCACCGGCGATACAAAAGTCGTCGATCGCGGCAAGGGTGACGGCATTTTTATCAACACCTCCGGAGTCGGAATCATCGAACATCCCCTCGCCATTTCTCCAACGTCCGTACAGTCCGGAGATGCCGTTTTGGTGAGCGGCGACCTCGGACGCCACGGCATCGCCATCATGGCAGTGCGGGAGGGGTTGGAATTTGAAACCACCATCGAGAGCGATTCGGCCCCCGTCGCGGACGTAGTTTTGGAGTTGTTAAATGCGGGAGTGGACATTCACTGCCTGCGGGATTTGACCCGAGGGGGGTTGGCGAGTGCGTTGAATGAAATTGCCACCGCCACCGACCTGAAAATCGCCATCGACGAGAATAAAATACCCGTCCGGGAAGACGTGGGGGGCGCCTGCGAAATCCTCGGATTCGACCCCCTTTATGTCGCCAACGAGGGGCGATTCGTCGCCTTTATCCCCGAAAAAGATCGGGAGAAAAGTTTAGCGATTTTACAACAAAAAGAATCGAGTGCCTGCGCGATCGGAACGGTGGGCGATCGCACCGGGGCACGGGTGACGATGCGGAGTAAAATCGGCGCCACCCGCATCATCGACCTGCTGAGTGGAGAACAGTTGCCCCGCATTTGTTAGGGTATAGGGTGTAGGGTGGAGAGTTTTCCGGTTTCCTCCCAACCTCCCCATCCCCGTCACCCTCGACAAGCGGTTTGGATATCTAACCGGATTTTATATTAAGTGAGAATATTAAATTCCCTCAATGCCGGGATAAAATTCGCATTTTCGTGGCTGGAACGGCTGAGTTTGATCAAGGCGAAGCGTTGCAGCGGGGTCAGGTGTTTCCACTGTTCGGGGGAGATTTCCGTCTCGGTTTCCGCCGCTTTTTGCAGCACCGCTTCCGGGATGCGATCGCCATTTTGCCAGGGCGGATTGTCCTCGACGGGCAGATCTTTGAGGGGGATGTCGGTGTACCGCGCGGCAAAATCTTGCAGCAAATTGCGATAGGCATCAATTTCTTCCCCCGTCTCCGCCGGTTCCTCCACCAACCGCCGGCGGACCTCGAGATCGAACTGATTCCAGTGGGCCAATTTCAGCTTCACGCCGCAGGTGTCCAACTTGTAGCGAACCGCCATCGGAATACACCGCAAGGAGGACACGAAATCATCTTCAAACTTAAATAATTGACTCATTTTTTAATTTTAGATTGTCGGGGCGCAAGCCAGGCACCCTAATTTTAGATTCCTTGCTTCGGGAGGAGTGAGAAGTTAGAAATTTATTTCTACTCCCCACTCCCTATTCTATCACGCCCGGGGCAACGTAAAATAAAAAGTGCTCCCTTCGCCCGTCCGACTTTCGACCCATATTTTTCCCTCGTGTTGGTGGACGATATTTTGACAGATGGACAGGCCTAAACCCGTCCCGCCTTTTTTGCGACTGTCGGACATATCCACCTGTTGGAACCGCTCGAAAATCAGTTTTTGTTTATCTGCCGGAATCCCGCATCCCCAATCCCGGACGACAAAGAGAACGTCTGTTTCCCGAAGTTGGGCACTCACTTTCACCTCAGAATCGGGTTCAGAAAACTTGATGGCATTGCCGATCAAATTGGTCAACGTTTGCACGATCGCATCGTGGGCCGCCCACACTTTTTCCTCGACAGCGTGGCTGACAACCGCCACCTTTTCTTGGCTGGCGAGGGGTTCCATCACCGCCACAGATTGGGCGATCAAATCCGCGACATTGCAGCTTTCTTTGACCAATACGACTTGTCCGGACTCCAGCCGTTGCAAGTCCAAAATATCGTTGACCAAGCGCACCAGGCGGACGGTTTCCTGGGTGGCAATTTCCAACATCTTTTTTTTTTGTTCGAGTTGATTGTCGTACAGTCCGGAAGAGAGCAACAGCAGCGACCCCTGGATGGACGTGAGGGGAGTGCGGAGTTCGTGGCTGACGGTGGAAATGAAGTCATCTTTCATCTGTTCGATCGCCTTCCGTGAGCTGATATCCACAATTTGGGCGATCGTATAGAGGACTTGACCGGGAGTTTCCATAATCGTCGCGTTGAACAGTCCCCAAATTGACCGGCCATTTTTAGTCATAAAACGCTGCTCGATTTGATAGGAAGACAATTCCCCGAAACACAATTTTTTCAAAACGTCGGAAGTCAGACGGCGGTCCGTCGGATCGATGAGATCCTCGATCTCCATCGCCAGCAATTCCGACTCAGAATAACCCAACATCTGGCAGAGGGTATCATTCACTTCCAGCAGACCGCACAGGGGAGAAATGATCAGCAGTCCCGAAGCAATGGTATCGAAGACCGTCCGAAATTTTTGTTCGCTGTAGCGGAGGGCGGACTCCGCCTGTTTGCGGTCGTCGATATCCTGGTGCGTCCCCACCATCCGCAGCGGCTTTCCCGTCCCGTTCCACACCGCCTGTCCCCGGGCGAAAATCCACTTGTAACCCCCACTTTTGCAGCGGAGGCGATATTCGATCGCAAACTCAGAAATCCGGCGGTCGAGATAGGCGTCCAACTGTCGCAAAACCCGATCGCGATCGACCGGATGCAACAACCCTTTCCAAGTTTCAATTTTGGGGCAAAGCTCGTCCTTTTTATAACCCAACATCGTGCAATATTGGGCCGACATCAACAGGCATCCCGTCCCGATATTCCAGTCGAAAATACCGTCCCCCGTCCCCCGCATCATCAACTGCCACCGCTCTTCATGTTCGCGGAGGTGGTCGTTTTGGGCTTCGAGTTGCCGCTGCAATTCGGCGTGGGTGAGGTGCAGTTTCACCCGGGCGAGAACCTCTTGAGGTTGGTAAGGTTTGGTGAGATAGTCCACCCCCCCCGACTGAAAAGCCCGGACCTTGCATTCGGATTCATCCAAAGCACTGACAAAAATGATCGGCACGGAGGGGTTCGGATGCAGGGATTGGAGTTGGCAACCCAAGGTGTAGCCGTCGATATCCGGGAGTTTGATGTCGAGCATCACCAGGCCCGGTTTGCGGCTTTGAACGGATGCGATCGCCAATTTCCCCGTCTGGGCGACCCGCACCCGATACCCCGCATTCGAGAGCAGATTGACCAACAAATGCAGGTCGGAAAAATTATCTTCGACGACTAAAATTTCTGAATCTCGATGGGTCATCGGTCGGGGGGATCTTCCGGAAGGTGCGAGAGAAAAAAGCAATCTACGAGTTCGTGTAAGTAATCGGACAAAATGGACTTACAGACCCGAAAAGGAGGAATTCGACGGGAAAACCGAAACGAGCAGCAGCTCCACCAATCATTCCCGCCAGTCAATTTGACAAACTCCCCGCGAAGACAGCGACGGGGATTCTGGGGTCAAACAGTAAATGCAGGCTGAGCCTGACTGACTT
>NZ_JAJENU010000608.1:0-21496 GCF_035615495.1 Lyngbya sp. CCY1209
CTGGGGGCTTTTATTCCTCATTTCCCAATGAACGATCGCGATCGGACTCGCCCCCAAACCCCCAATTCTGGGGGCTTGGATTGCTCATTTCCAATTGCCGACTCTCGACTCCCTAAAATTATTGGAATAATAATCGCAATCCCACTGCCACCAGCAAAATTAAAATCAGGGTTCGGAAAGCGACGGGGTTGATGAATTTGGAGAGGGACAGTCCGGCGACGATCGCGATCGCCATGACCGGAAGGGCGTAGAGAAATAATTTGAAAACGGTTTCGGTGTAGTTGCCGTGGAGGGCGTGATTGACGATCACCATCGCCGTGCTGACCATGAAAAAGCCGTTGATATTACTTTTGAAAACGGCTGGATTCCAGCGGCGGCAGGCGCCGTAAATCACCACGGGGGGTCCGCCGGTGTTGTAGGCCCCGGACAGCAGCCCGGATGCGAACCCGAAACCGTAGGCCCATTGCGGGGAGTCGAGGCGGGGCAGGCTAATGTTCAAGTGTTCCAAAATGAGGGCGATCGCGGCGTAGGTTAAAATCACCGCTCCCAACAATTTTAAGCCCATTTCGGGATCTAAAAATTGCAACCCGGACAACCCGAACGGAATCGCCACCAGGGCCGAAACCGTCAGCCGCAGCACGGCCGAAATCTGAAACTCGTAGCGATAATACAGTGTCAGTGTAAGATTGAGCAAAATACCGATCGCCGCCACCAAGGGAGCCGCCCGGTCGAGTCCCAGCAATTCCGTGAGTAGGGGCATCGCCACCAGTCCCGCACCGAAGCCGGACAGACTTTGGACGAAGACGGCAAAGAAAATAATCGTCAGAACGGGTAATGATTCGGTTGACATTCCGGGGAGTTTGCATTGGGAGCCATACCGTACCATTTTACGGGTTCGGCGGGTCGGCCGAGAAAGCGATCGCATCCGCAGTGATTTCCCATTCCAAAATCGTCCTGTGAGAACCAATATGGTGGGGATGCAAGCCGGCGGTTCGAGGTCGATTGGCATCGGATCGACGTTCGATTCAACTGACACAATGCGATCGATTGTCCGCGGAGCCGACGCCATCGCCGGGGGAATAGGGGCCGCAGTCAAGGGGTTCGCCGAGCCGTGAAAGGTGGAGTTGGGGAGAAGGAAACGGCCCGGTATTGATGCCGGGGGACTCCTTTACAGAAGCTTCACAAACCGAGTCCGATGTTTTACATAAATACCTTGTTTTCTTGGGCGACACCAGTTTAAATTTGAATCATCAGAAATTAAATGCGACATAAAAAATTGTTATGAACAACCAACCCAAAGTTAGTATCGGCTTACCAGTTTACAACGGTGAAGCGTTCCTGGAAACCGCGATCGAAGCCGTTTTGAATCAAACTTTTGGCGACTTTGAACTGATCATTTGTGATAACGCATCGGACGATCGCACTGCCGAAATTTGTCAAAAATATCAAGAACTCGACGGCCGAATTCGTTACTATCGGAACTCCAAAAATATCGGTGCCGCCCCCAACTTCAACCGCACTTTCGAGCTGTCTCGCGGTGAATACTTCAAGTGGATGGCATCGGACGACATCATCGAACCCACGTTTATCGAACTCTGTTTGGAAGCCTTAGAAAAAAACAAATCGGCGGTTGTCGCCTGCCCGATGGTTGACTTTACCAAAGCTGACGGCAGCCATTGGTGGACTCCCAAGCCGGTGTTGGGTTTGGATGCCGAGACTCCCGCTCAACGTTTTAAAGTTGCCCTGTCCAACTTCTGGTGTACGGAAATTTTCGGCCTGATGCGGAGCGACGCGATCGCCCAAACGTCCCAACACGTTTCCTACTACGGTTCCGACAAATTATTGCTGGCTGAACTGAGCCTTTTGGGTTCTTTTGAAACCGTCAATGAATTTTTGTTCAAGCGTCGCTGTCACTCCAATCAATCGAGCCGCCTGTCCAAAGAAGAACGGGATACATGGATCGACAGCGAAAATTCCAAGCGCTCCAAACTGCTGCGCCCCCGGCATTCGACTGAATCGTTAAAAGCCATCTTCAAAATTCCGTTAAATTGGCGCGATCGCTCCGAATGCCTGCAAGTTTTTGTCGGACATTTCCTGGGAAGCTTGGGTTCAAAAATCTCCTATCATCTGGGGTCGAGAATGCCCAAGCGATTCGATCGCAACCTGGCTGCCACGGTGTCTCAGGATGTGGAAACCAACACGGTTGTAGAATTTACCGAACCCCAGAAAGTTGCCAATTAATTGAGAACGTCCGCAAAACAATTTCTGTTGTCGGATAATTGGAAATCTATACGATAACTGATAGTCCGAACTGGATATGATAGGTGAGGTGTTGCGATTCGTTCGGGAATTGTAGGGGCGCCGCGTCTTGCGCCCCGATTTTCAATTTTAGATTCTTCCCTACTCCACCGTCCTCACCGTCAACACCTGCGGCGGCGTGGCATCCGGCGGATATCGAAAATCAACCTCGACCCGGCGAGTTTCCTGTGGTTTCAATTTCATTGTCAGCAGCGGATCGACAATTTGTCCGCGGCGGTGCCACAAATGAAAGTAACTCGTCTTTTCTCTTCCCCACCCCCCCTGATATCGGAGGCGAACCGTCCCGCGAAAATAGGGAAAATCCCAGGGCGGTTGCCGAAAAATCAACCCTCCTTCGGAGAGTTTTTCTTCCTTTTGGGGGGTTTCCAATGTCACCGTCACGACTTGGGTTTTTTCTGCGGGGTTAAATAACGGCAGGGTGAGGTCGTAGCGGACGCCATAATTGCCGTGGGATTGATAGGCTGTGTCGGGGTAGCGGACCGCCAAATCGGCGGCTTGAATTTGACCCGTTCCCAAGGTTCCGGCCCGCACCGTGCTGACGACGTAGGAAATGCCCCGTCCGGGTTCGGGAATGGCGAGGGTATCCCGACCCGAATCGACCAAATCCGCCTCCCATTTTGACCCGATTTGCACCCCCGCCACCCGGCTGTAAATCAACTGACCCCCGGTCTGTTCCGGTGGGGTTGGCACTTTATCCCGAGGTTGTGCTAAATTTCCGGTATCGAGTAACCGTTGCCATTCAATCAATTCGGGCGCTCGTTCTCCACCATCGGGGTGTATCTTTGCATACATTGCCAGACTGGCGATGTAAACGTCGGCGGGGGTGTCATCATCTCCGCCCAATTTGCTGTTCAACCGCATAAATGTCGATCGCCCGTTCACCTGACGCTGCAACCCTTTCACGGGAATGGGCTGATTGAGCAACATCCGGCTTTCCTCGGGGGGAATCTCCAACCGGCGTGGAAAATCGGGCTGTCGCTTTCCCCGCATCACCGCATCCACCGCCCGAATTCCCGGCCCGGAATAAACAGCCCCGTCGGGATTTTTCACCATCGGCGGTTTCTCCTGGAAGGGGGCGTCCGGTTCCAACAAATAACTCGCCGCCCGGTCGATTTCCAGCGTCACGGCCTCCAGGTTGGGATTGTAAACCAAAATGCCCAGATAGAGAGTTTGTCCGTCCGGCGGATTTTGGACGAAGTGGTGGGCGAACAGTTCAAATTCTCCCCGCAGGGGATAGTCGAGGTGGGCGTCGGGATAATAGGTGCCGTAGGGGGGAAAAGTGGAGAGCAAAATCCCCTCTTCTTTAACCCACTCCGGGCTGTTGCTGTTGAACAGGGGAATTTCGTCCAAACTCCCGGGGAGGGGACGCACTTCGCCTTTCTGGACGGCGATCGCGACATTTTCTCCGGCGGATACCAACTGGCTCGCCAGGGGATTTTCCCGGGACTTCCAGGCAGCCCACTCGGCCCTCACCCCATCCTGGAGGGGAAGCACGACCGCAACTCGAAACAAGATCCCCGCCAAACCGCCGCCCAAGGCGGACAGCGCCACAATTACAATGGAGATTACGAGATTTAAGGGTCGATCCTTCATTTATCCTGAAGTTTTAGTGTTGAAAATCGAAAGCCAGTTATGTCTTTTTCTCCCCAGTTCCTCAGCGGTCGCGACATCCGTCAAAAATTCCTGACGTTCTACGCCGCGCGCCATCACAAAATCATGCCCAGCGCGTCCCTCGTCCCGGAAGATCCCACGGTCCTGCTGACCATCGCCGGGATGCTGCCCTTCAAACCCATCTTTTTGGGACAGCGCCCCCGGGAGGTGCCCCGCGCCACGACATCCCAAAAGTGCATCCGCACCAATGATATTGAAAATGTGGGACGCACCGCCCGACACCATACCTTTTTCGAGATGTTGGGCAATTTCAGTTTCGGGGACTATTTCAAAGAACAGGCGATCGCCTGGGGGTGGGAACTGTCTACGGAAGTCTTCGGCTTGCCGCCCGATCGCCTCGTGGTTAGCGTGTTCGAGGAGGATGACGAAGCCTTCGCCATCTGGCGCGACCAAATCGGCATCCCCGCGCACCGCATCCAGCGCATGGGAGAAGCAGACAACTTCTGGAAATCCGGACCCACCGGACCCTGCGGCCCCTGTTCGGAAATCTACTACGACTTCCACCCGGAACTGGGGGATAAACAGATCGATTTAGAAGATGATAGCCGATTTATCGAATTTTACAACCTGGTTTTCATGCAGTATAACCGGGATGCCGACGGAAACTTGACTCCCCTGGAAAACCAAAACATCGACACGGGGATGGGGTTGGAACGGATGGCGCAAATTCTACAAAGCGTCCCCAATAACTACGAAACCGACCTGATTTTTCCGATTATCAAGACGGCGGCGGATATCGCGGGAATTGACTACGCCAAAAGTGACGATAAAACCAAGGTGTCTTTGAAAGTGATCGGGGATCACGTCCGGGCGGTGGTGCACCTGATCGCCGACGGGGTGACGGCTTCCAATATCGGCCGGGGATATATCCTGCGGCGGTTAATTCGGCGGGTGGTCCGTCACGGACGCCTGATCGGAATTGGGGAGGAATTTACGACCAAAGTGGCGGAAACGGCGATCGCGCTTTCCGAGGAAGTTTACCCGAATACCCGCGATCGCGAATCGGTCATCAAGGCGGAATTGCGGCGGGAAGAATCCCGGTTTTTGGAAACCCTGGAACGGGGCGAAAAATTGCTCTCGGAAATTTTGGATAAAAAACCGAAGCAAATTTCCGGCCGGGATGCTTTCGTCCTCTATGACACCTACGGTTTTCCCCTGGAATTGACCCAGGAAATCGCCGAGGAAAACGGTTTGACGGTGGACGTGGACGGGTTCGAGGCGGAAATGGAGGAACAGCGGAAGCGATCGCAAGCCGCCCACGAAACCATCGATCTCACCGTCCAGGGCAGTTTGGATAAACTGGCGGAACACATCCACGCCACCTCCTTTTTGGGCTACGATTTCCCCGACTCCGAGGCGACGGTGGAGGCGGTTTTAATTGCGGGGAAATCCGTCTCGGAAGCGGCGGCCGGAAGTGAAGTTCAAATTGTTTTGGATCAGACGCCCTTTTATGCGGAGTCCGGGGGACAAATTGGCGATCGCGGTTATTTAACGAGTGGGGATGTTATTATCCGGGTGGAAGATGTTAAAAAAGAGTCGGATATTTTCATCCATTTCGGACGGGTGGAACGGGGAACGTTGACGTCGGGAGTGACGGTGAATGCCCGCATCGATCGCGCCTGCCGACGCCGTGCCCAAGCCAATCATACCGCAACCCATCTGTTGCAGGCGGCGTTAAAATTAATCGTCGGTTCGGAGATTTCCCAGGCGGGTTCTTTGGTGGCGTTCGATCGCCTGCGGTTCGACTTCAACTGTCCCCGTTCTTTGACGGCGGAGGAGTTGCAGCAGGTGGAAGATCAGGTGAATAGTTGGATCGCCGAGGCACACCCGGCGGCGGTGGCAGAAATGCCCTTAGAAGAAGCAAAAAATAAGGGTGCGATCGCCATGTTCGGGGAGAAATACGCCGACGTGGTTCGGGTGGTGGACTATTCCGGCGTGTCGATGGAATTGTGCGGCGGCACCCACGTCACCAACACGGCGGAAATCGGGTTATTTAAGATTGTCTCGGAAACGGGGATCGCCTCGGGAATTCGCCGCATCGAAGCGGTGGCGGGACAGTCGGTTTTGGACTATTTGAATGTCCGAGATGGGGTGGTGAAGGAATTGGGCGATCGCTTCAAGGCGAAGCCGGAGGAACTGCCCGATCGCATCACGAATTTGCAAAGTGAATTGAAGGCGGCACAGAAGCAGTTGGAGGCGGTTAAAGGAGAATTGGCGATCGCGAAATCCGACCAATTGTTATCCACCGCCGAAGCTGTGGGAGACTTCAAAGTGTTGGTGGCGGAACTCCCCGGCGCCGACGCGGAATCCTTGAAAACGGCGGCGGAACGCTTGCAGCAAAAGCTGGGCGAAAGTGCGGTGGTTTTGGGTGCCGGAAGTGATGGCAAAGTCAGTTTGGTAGCGGCGTTCAGTCCTTTGGTTATTAAGGATAAGAAATTGCAGGCGGGTAAGTTCATTGGTGCGATCGCGAAACTGTGCGGCGGTGGCGGCGGCGGACGCCCGAATTTGGCCCAGGCTGGCGGACGGGATGCCGACAAGTTGCCGGAGGCTTTGGAGGCGGCGAAGTCTCAGTTGATTGACGGGTTGAAGTAGTGTTTTGGGTGGGCAGTTTTGCCCACCTTTTTTTTGATTTGAACCACAGAGGCACAGAGGACACAGAGAGGGGATATCTAATGAATTATCCAATTGTTATTTATCCTTGCGATGAAGGTGGCTATGTGGCGGAAGTTCCGGCACTCAAGGGATGTTTGGCACAGGGTGAAACCTTGTCTGAAACTTGGGAAGAATTGGAAATTGTCATCAAGCTATGGATTGAAACTGTCAAAAAAAGGAGTCGCTGAACTGATGATTCGAGTCAATTCAAACTTGCTAAAATTTGATGAATTTCTCGCCCAATACGGCGATCGCGATCGCCATGAATTGATCGATGGGGAGGTGGTTGATTTGGAGCCCACGGGGTTACACGAACAGGTTATCAGTTTCTTGGGGCGAAAACTCAATGTGGAGTGCGATCGCCTCGATTTGCCCTACATCATCCCCCATCGGTGTTTAATTCGCATTTCGGACGAAACCTCATTTCGCCCCGATTTAATCATTCTAGATCGGACACAACTGATTCACGAACCCCTCTGGCAATATCAACCCGTCATTACCTCCAATGTGGCGATTAAATTCATCGCGGAAGTTGTCAGCACCAATTGGCAAAATGATTATGCCAGAAAAGTTGAAGATTATGCAATTTTGGGTGTTCCGGAATATTGGATTGTGGATTACCTGGGTATCGGCGGCAGGGAATACATCGGCAAACCCACACAACCGACGCTGACCCGGTGTCAGTTGGTGGATGATATCTACGAAAAACGTTTGTTTCGGAAAAGCGATCGCGTGGAATCTGTCACTTTTCCGGAGTTGCGGTTGCCAGCAGATGCAATTTTTGCGGCGGGACAATTGTAATCATTTTCGCTTGATGTTAATATCGCTTCATATCTATTCGATCTAAGTCCAGTCAATCTACTTGTCAATCCCAATTAATTTCTTTATTGAGTTCCTTAACCAATAAATGTACAGTTGTCGAAGGGTTATTTCTGGCTGGATCGATGGGCCGATACTGTTCTAAGAGTTTTTCTGCACGCTTGATGGCTTGCTTCTGGAAGGGATATAAATCCTCATACATCGTCTTACTATTTTTTCTGTATTTTTGATTGTCAGAAATAAAACCTAGCTTTCTCAGTCGCTCGGTGAGTGCCGTTTCATACTCGGATCTGGACATTGCCGTATCCCGATAATCAAAATGCAACAAATACCAAATTTCAAACGCTTCATTGGAGTAGGCAACTTTAATATCATTGTCTTTGGCACAATCGATCGCTGCATTGAAATTTTTTATCGGAAACGAATCGCGATCGAAAACACACCACACTTCGTCATAGTCTCCATTTTTATCACGTATTTTTATCGCTTCTTCAACCAAGCTGATCGTATTTTCCCCAATACCTCGAACATCAATCACCTCTCTCGGGACGCGAAAACTGAGAAAATAATTTGGTTCGGTTTTTTCGCCTTCACAAACAATTAAAAATCGTTTTCTGAGATTCCTGGAATTGACCGTTTGATTGCGATTTTGATAACCACGAGATGTTTTTTTGTCGGATTTTGTCGATTTCCCGGCTTTTCTTTTTCCCTTTGATTTTTCTTTTTTAGCCATCAATCTCAACGATCACTTTTCGCAGGTTCCCAATAAATGGTATTGCCCCATACCGACCTTTGATATAATCGCTTTCAAATGAATCCTCATTTTTTATATTATATTCGACCAGAGAATATAAATCGGTGGCTCCCTGGCGATCTTTTTCTGTAAACCAGATTTGATCTCTCCTAAAGATTGTGTTAGTCAGTAAGTTGGTATCGTGGGTCATAAAAATTAACTGTGCGTTGTGAGGATTGGTTTCATTAGAGTTGAATAATTCGATAATAGTTTTGGTGATTAAAGGATGTAACCGAGCATCCAATTCGTCAATAACCAGAATTTCCCCTCGTTTCAGGGTTTCCAAAATCGGCCCCGCAAATGCAAATAGCTTTTGCGTTCCGTGGGATTCATCTCGATCTAGAGAAAAGGTTTCATTTCCGACAACTGCTCCTTCCGAATCATACTTTTTATGAAAGGTTTGAATATCACTCGATTCGAGTTTATTCATCAAAATTATCTTTCTGAGTTGTTCTGGGATGCCACGGGGCAGTTCGTCTTCTAACACAGCTTTTGTTGAAATTTGAATCCGGTCGATGCCCAAATCCAGCTTTTTGATAATTTTGATAATATCTGAACCGTATTCGTCAAAATAATCGACGGCAATTTCACGATAAAATTCTGTTTCTAAACCAGAAATGACATTCAAATTTTCTCCAAAAAAAGACAATATTTTTGATGAGATAGTACCGTTGAATTGGGCGACTACCGAAATAAACAGAGCATTCTTTCTCGTCCTTTTTTCCAGTCCCTCACCTTCCGAAAAAACTTTAGTTGTTTTGATGTCATTTTTGGTTCGCTTAAAAAGATATGATTCGCGTTTTTTGGGGACGTGAAACAACCATTCAGAAATGATTTGTTGATGGTCTACCTCAAACCCGTAGCGATAAATTTTTTTGTTGCAAATAAAGACGATCTCAAAGTGAGACGGTTCACCGATTGTTTCGGTACTCAGTTTAAAGGGTCGGACATCTATTTTATCGGTAATTTGCGTTTCTTTGGATGAACTCAAAACAAAGAAACGCATAAAATTCATCGCTTTAACTAGATTGCTTTTGCCGCTCGCATTGGCTCCATAAACTGCTGCACTTTTCAGTAAACTCAGTTCACCATCGACTGGAAAAATGTTATTTTCATCAACTTTTGCATCTCCAGATTTGATCTGAGAAGCAACCATGCTGAAGGTAACTTTTTCTTTGAATGATAGATAATTGCCGACGCTGAACTCGATCAGCATAATGACTGAGAATTTGACGGTGGGCGGTCAATTTGCAAAACAATTACAAATCTTGGCTCGATTATAACAAGCCGTGGCATCCCAGACAAGATCACTCCAAAAACGCGATCGCCCCGTCCGTGTACTGGGGAGATGTCCCGGGACTGATGCAGTCAACAAAAATATCCTTTTTCACCATTTGAACCGATCCGAAAATCGTCGCAAAAGCCACATCCGCCGCATCTCTCCCCGTTCCGATGCGGATTAAACCGCTGCGGGGCACCAGGCGAGTCGGATCGAATAAATACCAGCGATCGCCCAAATAAGCCTCAAAATAGGCGTGAAAATCCGGCGGTTCCAAGTCGTAGGCGTACCCCGTCACGAACCGGGCGGGAATGTTCATCGCCCGACAAAAGGCGATGCCCAAATGGGCGAAATCCCGACAAACGCCGGCCCGTTCCGTGGCGGTATCGAAGGCGGACGTGTGGGCGTTCGTACTTCCCGACAAATAGATCACATTGTCGTAAATCCAATTGCACATTGCCGTCACCCGGGAATAGTCCGGAACCAAATTTCCGAACTCCGTTTGGGCGAACCGGAACAGGCGATCGGACTCACAATAACGACTCGGATAAAGATAGTGTAAGACCTTCAAAGGCAATTTCGCCGGGGGAATTTCGGGGATATTTTCGGGTTGTTCCTCGAAGTGTTTTACCTCCACCGTCGCCTGGTAGGAAAGTTGCAATTTTCCCGGATTCACATTCACCCGAATGTATCGGTTTTCCAGTTGGGGCGAAATGTATTCATCTACCTCGGCAGATGCCGGCGAAATATGCAGATCTTCTTGCAGAATATTTTGATACTTATTATTGCAAACTGCGACATTGAAAATCAAGGTGCTGTAATCGCCGATCTCGTATTCCAGTTGACACCCCAAATTAAATTTCATTGTGACTTAACCTCGTTAATTGAGCGGTTCTAACTTTAACTGATACCGATACAGGGCGACTGGATGTCCGGCCGCTTGGAAATAGTTTGGATCTTGGGGAGATAAATAAATCGCCGTGATCTGATCGGCTGATATTCCCCCTTTTTCCAAATGATAATCGGTGGTCGTTTCCACCTCATTCAGATACAAAGTAGACTCCCCCTCGAAAATCTGCTGGGCGATTTCCGTGGCGATAAATTCTCCCGGTTGGGGCGTTTCCGTGTCCCGACTGGTGACAACGGAAACCAAATCGCGATCGCCCGGAAATTTCGTGACCTGGCGGTTGGGGTCTTCGGGATCGACCCGCACCGACAACACGGCATCATCCCCCAAAACAGCCCTGGCAATATTTAAACCATTATAAGCGCGATCGGCAACTATCTCCGGATAGATTGGCGGCGGCTGAGATATCGGAAACGGCGACCAACTCGGCGGTTGAGATTTCCCTTCCCCAAACCGGACATCGAAGCGAACGGGTTGATTAATTGAACCGAGATTCCCCTCAAAACCCGGCGTCACCAACTCCGGCGCCAAAGGTGCCCGCGCCTCCACCAAAATACTCGTCACCCGCCACTCCCCCGCCATCCACTGCGGATAGATCAAATCCCCCCTCGCCGCACCCAACGCCGGTTTCCCCCGCCATTCCGGAAACTCGGAGATGCGATCGCTCAACATCCCCGCCAAAACCGCCGATTCCCACCCCCAAAACAGGGCAAAAATCACCATCAATCCCAATACTAAGCATCGCAAAAAATCAATATAAATCTCTCCAAACCTCATCCAAACTCTCCCACAAATGTTATAATAAAAAACGAATAAATCCTCCGTGTCCTCTGTGCCTCTGTGGTTGATTTTCCACCCATCTTAAATACCCAAATAAAATCTCTCCCCACACCCCACCGAGCACACCCCACACCCTAACTAATGGTACGATCGCCAACAGACAGACGAGCGAGACGTTAAACTATGACCGCGAATAAAATTGGAATTGCCGTCATCGGGACGGGATTCGGGCAAAAAGTCCACATCCCCGCCCTCAAAGAACATCCCCGCACAGAAATTGTAGCGGTTTACAACCCGGATATCGAGAAAGCCAAGGCGATCGCATCCGAACACAAGATCCCCAACGCCTGCGATCGCGTCGATGAAATTGTCGCCCTCCCGGAAGTCACCGGAGTCACCGTCTCCACCCCCCCATTCCTGCACTTCCAGATGGCCAAACAAGTCCTCCACGCCGGCAAACACCTGCTATTGGAAAAACCGACAACCCTCAACGTCGAAGAGGCGAAATACCTCTACCAACTGGCGACGGAAAAAGGCTGCGTCACCACGATGGATTTTGAATTCCGGTTCGTGCCCGCCTGGATGCAATTCGCCCAACTGCTGAGTCAGGGTTACGTGGGACAGCGGCGGCTGATCAAAATCGACTGGCTGGTTTCGAGTCGCGCCGATGCCAACCGGGCCTGGAACTGGTACGCTCAGAAGGAGAAGGGCGGCGGTGCCTTGGGGGCGATCGGTTCCCACAGTTTCGACTATATCCCCTGGCTGTTCGGTCCGGTGCGGCGCCTGTGCGGGCAGTTGACAACCACCATCGCCCAACGCCCCGATCCCGCCGAGTTGGGGAAACTGAAGCCGGTGGACGCGGACGACACCTGCACGTTGATGTTGGAGTTGGCGGACGGGACCCCCTGCCAGGTGTGCCTGAGCTCCGTCAGTTACCAGGGACGCGGACATTGGGTGGAAGTGTACGGCAGCGACGGGACGCTTGTTTTGGGAAGCGACAACCAAAAAGATTATATTTACGGCTTCAAATTGTGGGGCAGCAAAGGCGGGGAAGAGTTGGCGGAAATTGAGATTCCCGAAAGTTTGCAATTTCCGAAACAGTATTCCGACGGGCGGATCTGCGGGTTTTTGCGGGTTCTCGAACGCTGGATGGAGGCGATCGGGCGTCATGAGGCGATCGTTCCTTCGCTGCGGGAGGGGGTTTATTCTCAGTTGTTGATGGATTTAACTCACGAGTCTAACGCCACGGGAACTTGGGTTGATGTCCCCGATTTCGAGGCGTTTTTGGCGCAGGAATAAATGGGTTGGTGCGTCGGGCGATCGGTCTGACGCACTATTGTTTGATTTCAATACGAAGCCTCGTTAGCAGGATTTTAATCCCTTCATGCAAATCCGATCAATTGATTTGTTGATTTAAAAATTTACACCTCATTTTTTGGTAAACTTCGCAAAAAATTCTCGATATAAACTCGTAGTATCAATGACAATAAGATTGTTGCGAGCGCGTGTAAGTGCAGTATAAATTAACTCGTTCAGCGATCCTTCATACTCATCGCTACGGGTGTCACTGATAATTAATATCAGAGTATGTGCTTCCCATCCTTTAAAAGAGTGAATCGTCGAAAACTTGACAGTTCCAGAATTGGCCCAAAAGTGCAGCTTACGTCCGCGCCTAATTTCTTCTAACTTGCTCTTGAATTGAGAGAAATTTTCATATTCTTCTTTTGTTTCACTTGTATGAGTTGTTTTTTCATGCGATATCTGTCGATACAAAAATTCTAAAGATCTGATTTTTTCATTTGTTGGAGCAAGAACTACTAAGTTGTTTGGATGAATGCTCAGTGCCAACATTTCATCTCGAATGATATCTACAATTTCTTCATCACCAATTTTTTGATGGTCATAATATTTCAATGTTGAAGATGTTCCACAAAGATTGGGCTGCACATCATTGTCAAGTTGGTAACGTCCTGTAAAATAAAACTTTTGAAATTCTTGAGCAACGCGAAGTAAATCGGTTTCCATGCGAAAGGAGTCTTTCAATTGATTCCACTGACCGCGTACAGTTGGAATCCTCGGAAAACGGTCATCATCCATCTGGCGACCATAGATATTTTGCTTCTCGTCACCAAATACCACGAATTCACCATCTTCAGATAGAAAGTAGTTGACTATAAGACGTAGCCACTCCTGTTTATAGTCTTGCACTTCATCTATTAAGATGGTTGAATAACGCTCAATCTTGTCTTTGACAGGTTCAAAGAATTTTTCTCGATCAGATGCTTCAAAAAAATCTTCATCTTCCCATACCATTTCATAATTATTACATTGGATTTTGAAAAATTGGTGGTAGTTAGTAATTTCAAATCCTGACCAGGGAAAGGAAGCACGAACTTCACTGATGCGATCGCGAATGTAATTTCGTAATGTAATATTAAATGTGAGAATTAAAACCGTTTTTCGAGTGCGTCTATATGCGGCTACAGCCCGTGCAGCCATAACTTTTGTTTTGCCACAACCGGCTACACCACGAACCTTCTGACGAGTATTTGGACGACTAATAATCAACTCTTTTTGTCGCTTAGTATATTGAATTTCTTGTCTCAGATCGGGTGTATGTTCGGGAGGCTGTAAAAATATTTTAAAACTTTCGTATAACTCCTTATTGAATAGCAGTGATGGTCGATTAAGCCGTGCTTTCTGTAGGACATGATTGAAAAATCGGGGATTGAGTGCATCATATCCTAGTATTTGCGTGTAGCCCGACTCACGGCAGAAAGATTGAGAATATTTGGTACTTTCATTATGGAAGTAAACGGCAGTTTGAACGACAGAAAAAAAATTTGAATTTTTAATTTTTGCCTCGAACAGTTTGTCGATGTGGAGTTTGTATAAGTTATCTTTGTAAGTGTGAACTTGTTCTAAGGGCGAACGAATTTTACAATTATTCTTGATTAGAATCCAGGGGTAACGTCCGCCTTTGGGATTTTTATAATGCCGGAGATGCCAATCTTTCACTTCTATTATAAGTACACCTGCATCAGGTTTGAGAATTACTATATCTGGTTTGTCGCCATTGAGAAAAGGCTGAACGTAAATTTCATAGTGATCGTCGAGATTTTTGATCAAAAAATCAAGGAGATGTCGTTCTCCAGGTTCAAGAGGAACTCGAAATTTATTAATTTCTTGTAATGGCGGAAAACAATGAGCCATAGGTGGACTCCGTAGATCGATACACCTGTTCTCCATCATAACCCACCTGTTGAACTTGGCAACAGAGGCCATACGGGTTCAGTTTACACTGAATGCGTGCGTTCCCTATTCAGACGATCGCGAATTTCCTGCCCATCCCATTTTTAGCCAACCTTTAGCCGAAATTGCCACCCCATGAACTCAATCCAAGCACTGCACAATCAAGCCATGAATCTGGCCGAACAAGCCGAACGCGCCAAACTGCGGGGGGAAACGGCGACCCGGCAATCGCTCGGGCATTTGCGCTAGAATACCGAACGGCTCAACAGAGGCGATCGCTCTGGCATCGCAGTACGGCTACTCTGGCGATCGCCTGTGGTGAACTCTCAACCGCCGAACAACCGATCCTCACGGCTTTCAATCATCCCGCAATTCATCCGCGATTTGGTCGTCATCCAGGTTGATGACCGGCACTTGCAAACGTCCGATTTCGTACATAAATTTTAGTTTGCTCATCCGGCAAAATCGGGCTGCTTTTCCGAGAGAGAGTCGCCGCAACTCGAACAGCTTTACCGCCAACAAAAACAGCAATTTTTCCTCCAATTCTTGAGGTGACTTTCCGGAGGTTATCAATAGGTCGTCGGGATAGCTTAGGGACAGGTTTGGCATGGATTTATTAATATTTGCTCGGTGGGATAGAATTGAACTGTGTCAACAGTGCCAGATTGATTTTACCGGTTGCGGGCGATGTCGGCAATAGATGCTGTCATGACCGATCGCGCGATCGCTCGTCATCGTCCAATCCCAGTCTAACCCACACTCTCCCCACCAAAAGAAAAGAAAGAAGAGAGAAATTCCTCACTCCTTCCGAGTCAGGGAATCTAAAATCTAAAATCTAAAATCTAAAATTCCCCCCTTCCGACTCTCGTTGTTGATACACTAGAAGGGGGGGAAACACAGATTCACCCCGGGGAAACGCTCAGATCACGGGAGTCGAGGAAGACACTCATGCAGGCAGGTTGGCGGATCGGATCGATATTCGGTATCCCACTCTATATCGATCCCTCTTGGTTTTTAATCGTCGTGTTGGTGACATTCGCCAACAGTCAAGACTATGTGGAGTGGGGCCAGTTATTGTCCTGGGGGGCGGGATTTGCCGTGGCCCTGCTGCTGTTCGCTTCGGTGTTGTTGCACGAATTGGGACACAGTTTGATCGCCAAGTCCCAGGGTATCCAAGTCAATTCCATCACCCTATTTCTATTCGGGGGAATTGCCTCGATCGAAAAAGAATCGAAAACCCCCGGTCAAGCCTTCCAGGTGGCGATCGCGGGTCCTCTGGTCAGTTTGGCGCTGTTTTTTCTCCTCACCGGGTTGGCCCAAAGCTTGCCGGACACCAATTTGATCCATGCGATCGCCAGTCGCATCGGGGACATCAACCTGATCCTCGCCATCTTCAACCTGATCCCCGGCTTACCTTTGGACGGGGGACAGGTGCTCAAAGCCACGGTTTGGCGGATCACCGGGAGCCGATTTGCGGGGGTGCGCTGGGCCGCCAAAAGCGGGCAGTTCCTCGGCTGGGGGGCGATCCTCCTGGGTTTATTCGCCCTGCTGGCGGCCAACAACTACAGCGGGTTGTGGATCGCCCTGATCGGCCTGTTCGTCCTCCGCAACGCCAGTTCCTACTCGCGGATGGGGGACCTGCAAGAAACCCTGATCAAAATTAAAGCCGCCGACGCCATGACCCGGGACTTCCGGGTGATCGATGCGGACATGACACTGCGACAGTTCGCCGACGACTATCTGATCGCCGCGGACTCCATCCCCGTGTTTTTCGCCGCCTCAGCGGGCCGCTATCGGGGCTTCGTCTCCATCGAGGCGTTGCGGATGGTGGAGCGCAGCGAGTGGGAAAAACGCACCCTCCACGACGTTGTAACGCCCCTCGACGAGCTGATCGCGATTCCAGAAAAAGCGCCGTTGGTGGAGGCGATCGCGAAAATGGAGGACCACCAACTGCCCCGGATCACGGTATTGTCCCCGGCGGGGGCCGTGGCGGGGGTGATTGATCGCGGCGACGTGGTGAGGGCCGTGGCGAAGTCCCTGAAAGTTGCCATTCCCGAAGCCAGCATCAAACGCATCAAAGAGGAGGGCGACTATCCTCCCGGACTGCCCCTGGGCCAGATCGCCAAAACCACCGAATCCTACACAGAAAATTGAGCCGCCAAAGGTGCGATCGCCCGCCATTCCGCCTCGCTCAGGGGTCGGGTTTCCAACTCGATCCCAAAACTCTCCCGGGCGGCATCAGCCAAAACGGCGATAATGGTTTCCAAAGGTACGGAGGGCGGCGGGGGCGATGTCATCTTCACTCCGAAAAGGCGATCGCACAGCTCCGGGTCGGGATTCAGGCGCATGGAGCCGTGTTGGAGGATTGCCCCGTCCCGCCGCAGTTGGGCGCTGCCGATGAGTTTGTAGCCGCCGTCCGACACTAGGTCAGCCCCCGTCGCCGTCGCGAAGCAGTCGGGGTTGTGGATGTAGCCGCGTCCGGCACTGCCGTAGTGAAGGTTGTATCCGAGCGATCGCCACCCGGCGATCAGAAATTGGCACAGGTATTGATAAACCTGCGATCGCGGCCCGGACAGACCCGACGTCACCAGCGCATAGGTCAAATCCCCCTGGTGCAGGACACCCCGCCCCCCGCTGGGACGGCGCACCAGATCCACGGGGCGACCCTGCCATTTCAGATCACCCCAAACCTCCGGCCAGCGCCGCTGGTGGTAGCCCAGAGACACCGCCGCCGGTTCCCAGGTATAAAATCGCAGCGCGGGGGGGTGTTCGCCCCGGCGATGCCCTTCCAACAGCCAGGAATCGATCGCCATCTGCAACGCCCCCGGAGCCTGCAAAAGGGGGATGAAACGCCAAACGGAAGGATTGAACATTGGGAGTAGGGAATAGGGAATAGGGAATAGGGAATAGGGAATAGGGAATTTTTAACTTTCCCCACACCCCACACCCTACACCCCACGCCCCATTCCGAACTCTTCGAGCAGCAGTTCGTCATTGTCGTCGGCGATGGTGGCGACGATGGTAATCGATCGCGAAATTTCCCCCGCCGTGATGCCGGCCAGGGTGCGGGTCGCCAGAACCACCACCTGATTGTTGGCGATCGCGAAATGGGATTCAAACGTCGAAAGCCAGTTCATTTCCAGCAGTTTTCTCGCCAACTGCTCCTCATTCTTCGCCGGCAGTTCCAACACCGGCGACCAAACCGTAAGGGTGTCATCTTCGGTGTCCCCCGTCAGTTGCACGAACACCTGGACGCTGCCGTATTGAAACTTCCAAAGATGACCCGCCTCGCTCTGGCCGACCATCACCTTTTGGTCTTGGGCCAGACCCGCGATCACGGTTTCGATTTCTTCGGTGTAGGTGATTTCGGAGCGATCGTCCATCAGATCCTCCGGGAGCGTTTCCAGGTTGGGCTCATTTGTGGATGTCATGGCAAATCTTTGGGTTGCGTGTGTTTGCTTTTCTTTCCACAGTATCGCCTTTCGGCGACAAAACAGAGGAGAATCCGTCCCGGCAGTCTATAGCAGTTGTCTGTCTGCTGCGATACACTTCGATCCCCATTCCCTACTCCCCATTCCCCATTCCCCATTCCCCATTCCCCACTCCCCACTCCCCACTCCCTACACCTACACCCTACTCCCCACTCCCTACTCCCCAGCGGAGCCATCGGGTGACATCGAAGGTGGTTCCCGTCAACTTGATCGCCCGGCCAGAGCGATCGAAAACCGGACCGCCTCGGGCGTTGATATGGCGAATTTCCCCATCATTGGCTCGAATGATGCGTAAGTTGACTTCAAAGGCTTTCCTTTGCAGCACCGGAATCCGAATCGCCTCCTCGTGGAGTGGGAGATCGTCGGGGTGAATCAGGGCCGAAACTTCTTCGGGCCCGGGAGCCGGCCGATTCGGATCGAGGCCGTGGATGAGAAAAAGTTCCTCCGTCCAGTAGGTTGTGCGAGTTTCGAGATCGAACTCCCAACACCCAACTTGAGCCATTCGTTGAGCATTTCGCAACATCATTTCCGATCGCCGCAGTTGAGCCTCAACGTGTTTGCGATGCTCAATTTCTTGCTGTAGGCGGGCATTCGCCGCCATCAATTCTTGCCAAATGTTGGCGGTAATCGAATCGAGCGTCCCTTCCGGGAGATCGGATAATCCCTGGGCGGATTCCACATGATAAACCGGATCGAGACAGTATCCCCGACCGTAGTGGGTTTGAATCAAATTGTTAATTCCCGCCTGTTCGAGTTTGCGGCGAATGCTGCGGATGTGGCTGTTGATGGTGGCATCGGTGGGCAATTCGTCGTCCAATGTCCACAGGCGATCGCCCATTTCGCCCCGAGAAAACATTTGCCGGGGATGTCTCAAAAATAGCTCCAGAATTTGATATTCCTTGCGGTTGACTTTCAAAATTTGACCGCCGCAGGTGATCTGCCGGGAGGCGGGATTGAGAGACAGAGGTCCCCAGGTGAGCAGGGGACTGGCCCGACGCAGGCTCCGCCGCGCCAGAGCCCGGAGATGAGCCAGCAGTTCTGGGATGCAAATGGGTTTCACCAAACAAGTGTCGGCGCCGCCATCCAAACCCTCGATACAAGTCCCCGCATCGGAAGGCTCCAACATCAGCAAAACGAGCACGGGGTTGCCCACATCCCGCAAGCGGCGGCAGAGGGCAATTCCATCCAGCTTGGGTAACAGCAACTCCAGCAAAACCGCATCGTACATAAACGCCTGAATCAATTCCCAAGCCTCCCCGCCATCCGTGGCCACATCGACGACAAAGTTTTGGCGAGATAAGTCTTGATGCAGTTGGTTCTGTAGGGTTGTGTCCGGGGAAGTGAGCAAAATTCTCATGGTTCGGCGTCCGGCTCGGGCGAATCGGCGGGAGGATACCTCCCACATTACACAAACTTTTCAGATTTCGATCGTACAGTGTTCGGGTGTAGTTAAATCGGTCAGAGTGGCTCTATGGTTCCCGCCTCACATCAGGCCTATGATTTCATTCAAAAGAACGCCGTGACGAGCGGTGTGATCAACGGCATCATCAACGGTGCGATCGGCTGGTTCATGTTTCGGGGAAAAGAGACGATACCTCTGACCGTTGACACGATATCAGCCCACGAAAAAACGGTCTTCTCGACGGGGGTGATGACGGCATTCATGCTGTCGCTAATCTTGGGAACGATCGCCTTTTTTACCTTCGGCAAAAAAGCCAAAGATTTCTCGGTTCCATTCCCGGAGCTTTTGAACCGACCCTTTTTATTTTTTGGGGTGAGAACTATCCTCTTTTATTCTCTGTTTGCCTTCGGTACGGTGACATTGTTTGCCCTCTTCTTACAAAAGTTTTTGGGAACGATTCCGGTGACACCATTGCTCGGTGCCATCATCTTGGGTATCATTGCCGGGATTGCCTCTTGGTTTATCAATGCGGCGGTCATGAAAGCCATGCTGCGGCCCGAGTAGGGGATAGAGTTATAGCAAATCCGGTTATTGACTCTCTCAATCGGGTGTAGGGTGTAGGGTGTAGGGTGTAGGGAGAAGACAGGAAAGAAAAACTTCTGATTCCTGACTCCTCACTTCCAACTTATCCGAGAAGGGGGAAAGGGTTGACGTTGATTTTCCCGCCCGCTCGAAGACTCGCCAATGTTTTCGGGTCGATAATCCGGGTTGGATATGACGAGTATTTAACATTGTGGAGATTTTGCAAATATGACAGTTTTGGACACCTTCGGACTCCCGGATCAGGTCGCCATTGTCACGGGGGGCGGAGCCGGTATCGGTCGGGGCATTGCCGAATTATTTGCCCAGGCCGGGGCGGCGGTGGTCGTCAGTGATTTGAAAGAGGAAACTGCGGCGGCCGTCGCCGACGGCATCAAGGAAAAGGGCGGTCGAGCTCTGGCCGTGGCTTGGGACGTCACGAAGGATTCGGATTTGGAAAATTTAGTCCAGTCTACCCTCGACGCTTTTGGCAAAATTACCCTGCTAATCAACAATGCCGGGGGGGGCGGTCCGAAACCTTTCGATATGCCGATGGATACGTTTATTTGGGCTTACAAAATCAATGTATTTTCGGTCTTTCACCTGTGCCAATTGTGCGCTCCCCACATGGAAGCAGCCGGACAGGGGGCGATTTTAAATATCTCTTCGATGTCGGCGGAAAATAAGAACGTCAAGATGGCATCTTACAGTTCCTCCAAAGCCGCCGTCAGCCACCTGACCCGGAATATCGCCTTCGATTTGGGACCCAAGGGAATTCGGGTGAATGCGATCGCGCCCGGGGCCATCAAAACCGACGCCCTGGCTAAGGTACTGACCCCCGAAGTCGAAACAGCCATGCTCAAACATACCCCCTTGGCGCGGTTGGGAGAACCCAGCGATATCGCCTATGCGGCACTGTTTCTCTGTTCCCCCGCCGCCAGTTGGATCAGCGGGCAAGTGCTGACGGTCAGCGGCGGCGGCGTTCAGGAATTGGATTAATTTTTCGCCTGAGAAACTGACTGTATTTCAAAGTATTTATAGCAGTTGTCTATCTGCTGCCATACGGTTCGATCCCCACCTCTGGCTCCCCCCTTATTAAGGGGGGCGGGGGGGGATCTGTGTACCTCACTGACTTGAAAATTGTTGTCAAATTAACCGAGGAAACGACCATGAGCAATTTTGATTCATTCGCCGACTTTCGCATGAATAACCATGTGGCGATCGTCACCGGCGGCGCCCAAAACATCGGGGAAGCGATCGCCAAAACCTTTTCCGGTGCCGGGGCGAAGGTGATGATTGCCGACTTAAACGGAGAAAAAGCCCAGGCCACCGCGGCGGCCATCCAAGCGGAAACGGGCAATGAAGCATTGGGCATCGGCTGCAACGTCACCGTCGAGGCGGACATCCAAGCCTGCGTCGCCAAAACCGTCGAAGCCTTCGGCGGCATTTCGACCCTGGTCAATAACGTCGGTTGGGTTGACTTCTCCCCGGTCTAAAGACGCGGGGATTCTTAAGCCGTCCAAAACTGAACTCTTAAAGGCATAGTCAATGT
>NZ_JAJENU010000609.1:0-32256 GCF_035615495.1 Lyngbya sp. CCY1209
TCCCCCTTTTCAAGGGGGATTTAGGGGGATCGTTCGGACAAAGTCCCCCTTTTCAAGGGGGATTTAGGGGGATCGTTTGGACAAAGTCCCCCTTTTCAAGGGGGATTTAGGGGGATCGTTCGGATTTACATCAGTTTAAACGATTGATAAAAAGCGCCCTCAAAAACATCCGTCGGAGTCAACGTCAACCCCGCGCCCCCCTCCAAGACGGCGATGGTATCGCCATTAATTGCGATCGCCAAATCCGCACCCACCGGAGACGCGGTATAAGTGTCCGAAGGATTCAATACCATTTCCAGGGAATCCCCCTCCGCCTGACTGAAGCCCCGAATTCGCGCTTCTCCTTCTCCCAAATAAAACGTTTCAATTCCCCCGAAAAAACCGATTCGACTTCCCGGCAACACGGTGCCAAATACAAAATTGTCGGCCCCCGGACTTCCAATTAACAAATCAAACTCATTTTCTCCGGTGCTGGTGTAGGTGCGTCTCGAACCGCCCCCCACCACTTCCACCCCGGTAATGTCGTGGGGGCCAACTCCGAACGCCGTCACCGTATCATTTCCCGCCGTCCCCACGAATGTCGCTTCGCGGGTGGGTTCAAATTGTCCGACTTGTCGATAATGATCCAAACCGGACGCATACAACCCCGCTTCAATATCGGCGACAACATCGGGGTTATTCCACAAATATTCATCTTCTAAAAAACTGTCTTGCAGGGGCAGTTCTCCGGTATAATTGATATTGAGAGTTTGTCCCGAACCCCCTTCGATGATGCCGAACGGAACTCGCGATCCGTTGGCGATCCTCAGATCGACGCCGTCGTCTATTCGGATGTAACCGCTGCCCCTCGTTCCGGCGACTTGAATCACATCTTTTTCGGGGTCGTAATTTTGGATTCTGGCGATGCCGTTTAACCACTGATAAAAGTCTCCGGGCGGGGGTTCTTGCAGGGAACGGCCTACCCCCAAAACGAAGATATCCGAACCGGGAGAACCGATGAGAATGTCGGTTTCTCCCCCCACATTTCCATCGCCATATCCGTCGCTTTCGTAGATGCGATCGCCGTTCGCGTCCCGCCCCACTTCCACCCCAATTAATTCAACGGTACCCACACCGAAACCGGCGACAATATCATCAAACGGCCCCCCCACAAATGTCACCGATCGCCAATCTTGAAATTGACCGATTAACTCGTAGTGATGGCGGCCCGTCCGGAACTGTCCCGCCTCCACCTGTTGGGCGACATCGGGATAATTTTCCAAATATTCCGCATCCAAAAAGGAATTGGAAAATCGCCCCTCATCGGCGCCGAACTTGATCAAATGTTCCAGTCCGTTCCGAAAGGTCTGATTTTGCACGAACGGCAGCACGTCGAGATTATTTTGCAGGTAAAACAGTTCGTTATAATCCGCAGAAATTTGGGTCAGTCCCGACTCGTAACCGAACTGAATGAAGTGATCCAGTCCCGAGGAGAAAAATCCGGCATTGACGGCGTTGGCGACATCGGGATAATTTGCCAAATAGTAAGATTCGTCGAAGTACCGCGAGACTTCGGTAAATCCCGATGCCTGTCCGAACCGCTGAAAGTGTTCCAGACCTGACGAGACGATCCCTTGATCGATGCCGAGCTGAACGAATGGATATTTCTTGAGATAATATTGTTCGTCAAAAATGTCGTAATTCATCATTAGTCACCTCAGAAAAAAGCCCCCCAGTCCGATGACTGACTGGGGGAATTCATGTTCCACAAATGTTAAATAATGTATCGATACCGGAGAGTCAGACTTCGCCGAGTAAGACGGCATCCTCCGGAGTCATCAACTCCAAGACCTGTTGTCGGATCAGATTTTCCATCCGCTTACGAGACGGCTGCTGTCCCGGGATGCGGTGCTCGAACAAAATGCCGGAAATTTCCTGGATGCACTCCATAATCCGCTCTGCCTCGGCTTCCGTCATCGTTCCGACGACCAATTTTTCCGCTTCGGACTGTTTTGGCGGTTCCTGATGATTGGGTTGAGGAGCTTCTTCCTCATGATTGACACCCCCATCTAAATTCATGTGCAGTTTTTGCTGGTAGTGGGTGGGAAGTCCCCAACCCCGCTGTCCGGCGTGTTCGTGTCCGAGGCGTTCGTTTTCCAAATATTCGGTCGCCGATTCATACAATGCTTGTTCCCGCCAGTAGGGGACGGTAAAATAACCGAAACATTTGCGATACTCCTCCGAGTCTACCATGTCCGATACCAACGCCCCGACCCCGTGCCGCAGTAGAATATCATCCCACTTGTGAATTTCCTCGTCGCCGTGGGGAGTCCGCCCCAAAAAATGCTTGCAGGCATTTTCGATAAACTTGAGATTGGAACTATTTTCGTAGAAATGTTCCAAATAAATCGGACGCACGGCCAGACTTTTCAGAAAGTGTCGGATGCCGAGTTTTCCTTTCTTAAAGTCTTTTTCCAAATCCGCCAAATGCTTCCGCTCGGAATCGTAGGGCTGACGTTCGAGCACCTGTTGGTAAATTTTGCTCAAAACAAACGTCCGCTCTTCGACGGATGCGTTGTGGGTGGTGGTGATGGTTTCGTGTAACGGCATGGTTTAGCCTCCTGTTTGCGTTGAATATCGGCGTCATTTTTGACGCCGAAAAAACCGTCTTTCGACTGGCGAACGCGAGTGAATTAGCCCTTGGGCATGACTCCGCCCCGCTGCACCGTCGCCATCAATTTGGGAGGGATGTCCAACACTTCCATGATGATATCCATGTAAGGTTTGAGGAGTTGGTTGCAGGCACTCGGCAATTTTTCCTGCATGGTTTCTTCCAGACAGTGATAGGCTTTCAGGCAGGCGGTATTCCGCTGGTAGGACGCGAGAATGTTCGCCAACCACAACATCAAAGATTCGCGAAAATAACGGGGGTCGTCCCGCAAAAGTGCGACGGACATCAGACAAATTGTCATGTTCATATCGTAGATGCAGCGCTTGGAATGTTGCTGGACGACATCCGGATGGACGAGCATGAACTTTTTCAGGGCAATTTTGACCAGTTCCCCGGATTTTGACCGGAGAATTTCGTAGGTTTTCGTGCGGACGGGGAGAGTTTGAACGTACTGGTGGATGGGCTTCAATTCTGCATCGGTTAAATAACGGCCATCTCCCTGAACCATCAACTCTTCCCATGCCAAATTAATGGTCGGCATTTGAATTTTCCTCTCAATCGAATACGGCTTGGACTGGCAATAGCACTACCTTGACTGGTTTGGACAATTAACTCGGGTCAGAAAGCATCAAGTCGGTCGGCACAAAACACACGTTAAACGTCCTCGTTTCCCGGCGTAATGCTATATCTATCATTTTATGTCCCTTTTTTATAATTTGATCGCCCGAGTTACCAAAATCAAGGAAATGATGTAATTTTTAATATGAAGAAATGATAAGCAACACGCCGATCGCGCTTCGAGACTGCACATTTTGCTAATTTTGTCAAGTGTTTGAAGGCGATCGCTCGATGGCGACAACCCCACCTGGGAGTCCCTTCCCCGCCGCGTTATGTTGAAACGTAACGACATTGGAGGACTATCCGGATGAACGGCAAACAGGTACTCCTCACCGGGGGAACCGGAGGACTCGGCATGGGAGTCACGCCCCTCGTCCTCACCCGGGGCGCAAAAGTGACCATCCCCTACCGCAACTCGGCGGAAGTCGATCGCCTCAAAGGCATCCTCTCCCCCTCCGATTTCGAGAAAATTCGCTTCGTCGCCGTCGATCTCACCGACGAAACCGCCGTCAAAAACCTCGTCAACGACATGGGGCGGGTGGACGTGCTCATCCACCTCGTCGGGGGCTTCTCGATGGGCAAAACCCACGAATACGCCTTCGAGGACTGGAAAAAAGACTTCGACCTGAACCTGCACAGCACCTTTTTGGCCTGCAAATACAGCCTCGCCAAAATGCTCGAACGGGACTACGGTCGCATCGTCACCGTCGGCAGCCGGGGTGCCGTCCAACCGGGCGGACAAATGGCCGCCTACTCTGCCTCCAAGGCCGGCGTCGTCGCCCTCACACTCGCGATCGCCGAAGAAACCAAAGACACCAACATCACCGCCAACTGCGTCCTGCCCAGCGTCATCGACACCCCCACCAACCGGGACGCGATGGGGGCCGAAAACGCCGATCGCTGGGTCAAACCCGAATCCCTCGGACAGGTGATCTGCTTCCTGGCCTCCGAAGCAGCCGGAGACGTGCGCGGCGCGGCCGTTCCCGTTTATGGCAATATTTAAGACAAACCATCGCGGGGCATTCTGTAACTGACATTACCAAAATCCGAACCGTTTTCAACCCCACGAATTGCCAAAGCAGCCATTGAATTCACGATATAAATAACACAAATGAGCGTAAAAGACAAGCCTAGATTTCCGGGGAACCTGCCCATCCCCACCATCCTGCTGTGGGTGGCGGGTCTGTTCCTGCTGGCTAACCTCTTCCTGCCGGGACTCTTCGGCCAGCAAACCCCCCGAGTCCCCTACAGTCTGTTCATCGAACAAGTCGAAGACGGACAAGTCACCCAAGCCTACGTCGGACAGGACGAAATCCGCTACCAACTCAAACCAGAAGCCGGAGAGGAACAGGGACAAGTCCTCACCACCACCCCCATTTTCGACCTGGAACTGCCCAAACGCCTGGAAAATAACGGCGTGCAGTTCGCCGCGGCCCCCCCGCCCCGGCAAAACTGGCTCACCACCCTCCTGAGTTGGGTGATCCCGCCCCTGATCTTCGTCGGCATTTGGATCGGCGTGGGGCGGTTCCTGCAAAGCCGTGGCGGCGGCGGCGGTTTCGGCGGACCCCAGGGCGCCCTGTCCATCACCAAGAGCAAAGCCAAAGTCTACGTCGAAGACGAAGGCACGAAAGTCAGCTTCAAAGACGTGGCGGGGGTCGAAGAGGCCAAAACCGAATTGGAAGAAGTCGTCGAATTCCTCAAAGAACCCCAGCGTTACAAGCAGATCGGGGCGCGCATCCCCCGGGGCGTGCTGCTGGTGGGCCCTCCCGGAACGGGTAAAACCCTGCTGGCGAAGGCAGTGGCGGGGGAAGCCGGGGTCGCCTTTTTCAGCATCTCCGGTTCCGAGTTCGTGGAACTGTTCGTCGGCGCCGGTGCGGCCCGGGTGCGGGACCTGTTTGAACAGGCGAAAAAGAAAGCCCCCTGCATCATCTTCATCGACGAATTGGACGCGATCGGCAAGTCCCGGGGCGGCGCCGGGTTCTACTCCGGCAATGACGAGCGGGAACAGACGTTGAACCAATTGTTGACGGAAATGGACGGGTTCGCCGCCGGGGATGCCACGGTGATCGTTTTGGCGGCCACCAACCGCCCCGAAACCCTCGACCCGGCCCTGCTGCGTCCGGGACGCTTCGATCGCCAAGTTTTGGTCGATCGCCCGGATCTCGCCGGACGGCTGAAAATCTTGGAAATTTACGCCCAAAAGGTGAAACTGGACGCGGAGGCCGACCTGAAACTGATCGCCACCCGCACCCCCGGATTTTCCGGTGCCGACCTGGCCAACCTGGTCAACGAAGCCGCGCTGCTGGCGGCCCGCAATAAACGAGAAACCGTCACCCAAGCCGACTTCAACGAGGCCATCGAACGGGTGGTCGCCGGACTGGAGAAAAAGAGCCGGGTTCTCAACGAGAAGGAGAAAAAAATCGTCGCCTACCACGAAGTCGGCCACGCCTTAGTTGGTGCGGCGGTGTCCGGCGGTTCCAAAGTGGCGAAAATCTCCATCGTCCCCCGGGGGATGGCCGCCCTCGGTTACACCTTGCAAATGCCCCAGGAAGACCGGTTCCTGTTGGACAACAAAGAAATTCGCGGGGAAATTGCCACCCTGTTGGGGGGACGTTCCGCCGAAGAAATCGTGTTCGGAACCATCACCACCGGGGCGGCGAACGACCTGCAGCGAGCCACAGACATGGCCGAGCGGATGGTGACGATGTACGGCATGAGCAAGGTGCTCGGTCCCCTGGCTTACGAAAAGGGGCAGCAGAACAACTTTTTGGGGGATAATATGATGATGAACCCCCGCCGCAGCGTCAGCGACGACACCGCCAAGGCGATCGATGCGGAAGTCAAAGAGATCGTCGAAACGGCTCACGAAACGGCCCTGAACATCCTCCGGGACAACCGGGATCTGATGGAAACCATTGTCGAGCAGATCCTCGATACGGAAGTGATCGAAGGGGAAGCCCTTCAGAAACTTTTAGATCGGGTCAAATACGAGGGCGATCTGACTCCAGCACCCGCCTCTTAAATATCGGACAAATTGTGACCGCAGCGGGCCGGGGGCGATCGCTCCTTGTCCGCTTTTTTAATGAAAAATGAAAAATGAAAAATGAAAAGTGATATCAAATCCGATCACCTCTCTCTATCCTCTGTGTTCTCTGTGTCTCTGTGGTAAATTTTCCCCAAAATTATGAGCATCAAGAAAAAACCGAAATTTCCCAAATCCAACCAAATCGGCAATATCCTGTTGGCGATCGCCGGGGCGATCTTGATCGGAAACTGGGTCATTCCCGAACTCACCAAACCCAAAATCCCCCGGGTTCCCTACAGTTTCTTTATCAAACAGGTGGAAGACGGGCAGGTGCAGGCCGTCCTGGTGGGAGATAACGAAATTCGCTATCAACTCAAACCCCAGGGAGACAATCCCCCCCAGGTGTTCGCCACCACCCCCGTTTTTGACTTGGAACTGCCCAAACGTTTGGAAGACAAAGGGGTAGATTTTGCCGCCCCGCCCCCGCCCAAAAATGCCTGGTTTCGGACGCTGTTAAATTGGGTGATTCCGCCACTGATTTTGGTGGCGGCATTTCAATTTTTCATGAAGCGCGACCCCCAAGGTTCAATTTCTCTCAACAAAAGTAAGGCGAAGGTTTACGTCGAGGGAGAATCGGAAAAAATTACGTTTGAAGATGTCGCCGGCGTCGAAGAGGCGAAAGCGGAATTGGCGGAAGTGGTGGACTTTTTAAAGAATCCCCAGCGGTTCACGGAAATCGGTGCCCGAATTCCCAAAGGGCTGCTGTTGGTGGGGCCGCCCGGAACCGGAAAAACCCTGATGGCGAAGGCCGTGGCGGGGGAAGCGGGGGTGCCCTTTTTCAGCATTTCCGCCTCGGAATTCGTGGAGTTATTCGTGGGGACGGGAGCCGCCCGGGTGCGGGATTTATTTGAACAGGCGAAAAAGAAGGCGCCCTGCATTATTTTTATCGACGAATTGGACGCGATCGGCAAGTCGAGAAGCGGCGGCGGCGGGTTTCAAAGCGGCAGCAGCGACGAACGGGAACAGACGTTGAACCAGTTGTTGACGGAGATGGACGGGTTCGGCGTCGGGGACGAGACGGTGATCGTGTTGGCGGCGACGAACCGCCCGGAGGCTCTGGATGCGGCCCTGTTGCGCCCGGGACGCTTCGATCGCCAAGTTTTGGTCGATCGCCCCGATTTGGCTGGACGGCGGGCGATTTTGGGCATTTACGCCAAGCGGGTGAAGTTGGGTGAGGATGTGGACCTGGAGGCGATCGCGACCCGAACCCCCGGTTTCGGCGGGGCGGACTTGGCGAATTTGGTCAACGAGGCGGCGTTGTTGGCGGCGCGAAACCACCGCAAAACGGTGGCTCAACAGGACTTCTATGAGGCCATCGAACGGGTGGTCGCCGGGTTGGAAAAGCGCAGCCGCGTCCTCAGCGACAAAGAGAAAAAGATCGTCGCCTACCACGAAGTCGGTCATGCGATGGTCGGGGCGCTGATGCCGGGGGGCGGCAAGGTGGCGAAAATCTCCATTGTCCCCCGGGGAGTCGGGGCGCTGGGCTATACCCTGCGGATGCCGACGGAGGATCGGTTTTTGATGGATGAGGGGGAATTTCGGGAGCAAATCGCCACCCTTTTGGGGGGACGGGCCGCAGAGGAAATCGTCTTCGATCGCGTCACCAACGGGGCCTCCGATGACCTGCGGCGGGCGACTAATTTGGCGGAACGGATGGTGATCACCTACGGCATGAGCCAGGTTTTGGGGCCGTTAGCCTACGAACAGGGCGGCAAACCCAACTTTTTGGGGACCGGCGACGGCAACCTCCGGCGTCCGATGAGCGAAAAAACCGCCGAGGCGATCGATTCGGAGGTGAAAGAAATCGTCGAAACGGCCCACCGGCAGGCGATCGACATTCTGAAAACCAACCGGGAATTGTTGGATGAAATTGCGCTCAAAGTGTTGGCGACGGAGGTGATCGAAGGGGAGGAATTGCAGCAGTTACTCGATCGCGTCCAGAAACCGGCTTGATTGTCATGTTTGGGGTGCATCTTCAAAGGGGCGTTTTCGGCGATTCAGAAAATCCCTATAGCGCAGCACTATAGCTTGGGAATTGATTCCCAAGCGGTCTTGATATCAAACCCGCGACGGGATGTCAATTGTCCTCTCCAGACCATCCCTGCCAGTGGTGATATTCCTCCACATTCACATCATCCAAACTGTCCTCCTCCGCCGGTTCAGAAATCAGATTCGGATGTTGAATCACGAAGGGAAGGTGGGCCCCCCGCAACCCCCGTTTGATCCGTTCCGGAGTTTCTGAAAATAGCACGAAAAGGGGATAAATTTTCTCCGCTTCTTGGGAATAAATGTACTCGTAATGGTGGGGCATCACCCACTCGTAACCGCCATCTAGATAAACCTGGGTGAGTCTCCACCGCCTCAGCAGATCGGAGAGATCTTCCTGGGGACGGTGAATGAAAACGAAAATTTCCGCCCCCACTTTGACTTTCCACTCCGGATCGCACATAATGACGGCGATATCGCAGGGGAGACAAACCGCCTGATCCGGGGCGATAGGTGCGCTATCGCGGATCGCGATCTCCCGATGTCCGGCGTAGGAAACTCCGTCCCGCAACCGCACGATCGGCAGCGGTAGGGTGATCAGACTTTCCTCCGGGCGCCGCAGACTCGGAATCATTTCAAAATAAGGGCGATGCTGCTGCAACAGCGCGATCACCGCCGTCGAATTGCTGTACTCGGCCAGCAGCGTTTCGTAATGGGATTGTTGAACTGGCATTTTTAAAAACCTTTTGAACATCAGATGGAGTCAGCAAGAGAAATGGCTCTCGATTCTAAATGTTGAATCAGACCTTCTCTATTTTCGACCCGAACCGTTTCAGTGTCGGTGGATGGGGGACGGAGAGAAGAGATGAATTGTCGCGATCGCACGTTCAATTTTCCGCTCTCCTGGCTCCCCATCGAAATTGGGGAAACCCATCTGAATGGGTACTCCCAAATCCGATTTTTTACAAACTCTCAAACACCTTGAACATGGGCAGGTACATCGACAGCAACACCGATGCCACGATGCCACCCACGACCACGATCATCAACGGTTCCAGGGCGCTGGTGAGGGATTTGACCGCCTCCTCCACTTCCGTTTCGTAGAACGCCCCCACCTTCATCAACATTTTATCGAGTTCCCCGGATTCTTCCCCGATCGCGATCATCTGAATCGCCAAGCCGGGGAACACATTTTCTTCCTGGAGGGCGATACTGATCAGCCCGCCCTGTTGGATCTCCACCCGGGCGTATTCGATCGCGTTGGCGATCGCCTGATTTCCCGCCACGTCCCGCACGATTTCCATCGCATTCATGATCGGCACGCCGGAACGGGTCAGACTGCCGAAAATGATGCAAAATCGGGCCACCGCAGACTTTTCGATGATCGGCCCGAACAGGGGAAGTTTCAAGTAAATTTTATCGAAAAATAATCTCCCCTGGGGCGTTTTGTAGACGATCGTATAAGTAATATAGATCGCGATCAAAAGTCCGATGACAACTATCTGTCGAATTGGGGGCCACGCCGTACAGAAGGCGCTCACTTGCAGCATCATGACCGTAAAGAGTGGCAGTTCCGTGCCAATTTGCTCGAAAATTCCCGCAAATGTCGGCAGCAAAAAGGTCGCCATCCCGAAAAATACCGCGATCGCGATAAATAGCACCGTTTTCGGATAAGAAGTCGCCGACTTAATCTCACTCTGGGTTTTGTGGTTTTTCTCCATCATCACCGCCAGACGTTCCAGGGATTCATCCAAAACCCCCCCCGTTTCTCCGGCCGCCACCATACTGACAAACAACTGGTCGAATACATCCGGGAACTTCTTCATCGACACCGATAATTCCGTCCCCTCCTCCACGTCAGCCCGCATCGTATTGATCGCCTTTTTCAGCTTGGCGTTATCGCACTGATCGCCCAACACGCTCAAACAGCGGGCCATCGCGATACCGGCGTTGAACATGGCGGCAAATTGGCGGGCAAAGACCGCCAGATCTTTGACCGTCACTGACGCCATCGCCACGTTAATATTTTCTTCTAATTGCTTGAAATCAAACCCCTTTTTTCGGGAGTGACTCCGAACCATTTTATTAGTCGTCATATTCCACCTCTATTGATAGCTCTCAGAACTCAGCTTTCAGCAATCAGCTTGCGGTCAACCGCCCCCTCTGGAGAGATGCCGAGATGGATTTTCGGCTCTCCTAACCGTTCTGGCAGTTGCCAGATCAAATGGCAAACTGTTGTCTTTGCGAACCATAAGAAAAAAAAGGGAAAAAGGATAGTGAATTGTCACCGCTCACTTTTTCCCGTCCTCCAACTTCAACACATTTCCGGCGTCGGGGGGCTTCGCACAAACGCGATCACCTTTTGGCTTTGGCTTTGGCTTGACCCGCCTTGGGTTGGGGGCCGATCAGCCGTTCGAGTTCGTCAGCCTTGGAGGTTTTGCTCATGGCATCTTCCCAAGTCACTTTCCCCTCTTGGAACAGCTTGGCCAGCGACATTTCCATCGTCTGCATCCCCAACTTCGCCCCCATTTGGATCTGGGAATAAATTTGAGTGGTTTTTCCTTCCCGGATCAGGTTCCCCATCGCCGGAGTGTTGATCATGATCTCCATCGCCGCGCAGCGGCCCCCGCCGATTTTGGGGACGAGGTTTTGACTGCAAACCCCCACCAGGGAGCCAGACATCTGCGCCCGCACCTGGGGTTGTTGGATGGGGGGGAACACGTCCAGCATCCGGTCTACCGTCGCCGAAGCCGAGTTGGTGTGCAGGGTTCCGAAGACCAAGTGGCCCGTTTCTGCGGCCGAGATCGCCAGGCCGATGGTTTCCAAGTCCCGCATCTCCCCGACCAGGATGATATCCGGATCTTCCCGCAGAGCAGCTTTCAGGGCATTGGCGAAACTCTTGGTGTCCTCTCCCTTCTGGCGCTGGTGAAACAGGCTCTTGATGTTGGGGAAAACATATTCGATCGGGTCTTCCACCGTCAGGATGTGTTCCGATCGCGTCCGGTTGATCAAGTCCAGCAGCGCGGCCATCGTCGTCGTCTTACCCGAACCCGTCTGTCCCGTCACCAGAACCATACCTCGGGGGCGCTCGGTCAGGTCCCGCAGGATTTGGGGGACCCCCAACTTGTCGGCGTTGGGAATTTTGGACGCCAGCGCCCGCAGGCAAGCCGCCCAGCAGCCCCGCTCCCGGTAGACGTTGACCCGGAACCGGGCCAGTCCCTTCACCCCGTAGGCGCAATCCAATTCCCAGTTCTGCTCCAACTGCTTGCGCTGCATATTATTGAGCATCTGGAAAATCAGCACCTGCACCTCTTCGGGAGCTAACGTTTCGCCAAATTGAGGTTGCGGAGTCAGTTTCCCGCTCAGGCGGAAAAAGATCGGCGCTCCGGCTTGGATATGAATGTCCGAACCTCCTTGTTCCACCAAAGACTCCAGCACATCCTCAATCATCAAACCACGCATAGATAACCCTCCAAGAAAGTTGTCGGTTGTTCATTAAAAATCGTCGTCAGAGCGATCGGGGAAGCGATCGGTTTTGGGGAAATCTCCCGCCTTCTCTGAGTGTGCATCATTCCCCGAGCTAGTCCGTGAAACGCGGGGTCAGACAGTAGGGACAGTCCAACCATTCCGGCTTCAACTCCGCGCCGCACCCCTTGCAGGTCAAACCCTGCTTCCGCTTCGCCTTCAACTCAGCCTCCAGGCCGGAGTCGGTAAACGTGACCCGCTCCACCTCCTCGAAAGTGGTGTGGCCTTCCCGGACCAACTGCAAGCTGTAGGCGAGGAGGGTTTTCATCCCTTCTTCCACCGCCGCCTCTTTGATCTGTTCCGTCGGGGCGCCCTTGGTGATCAGAGTTTGCATCCGCTCCGTCACCTTCAGGAATTCGTAAACCCCCACCCGGCCTTTGTAGCCCAAGCCGCTGCACTTCTTGCACAGTCCGCCCTGGGCGGCGAGGTTCTTCCGCTCCTCCGGCGGAATGGTGTTGGCCTTGTAGAAGGTGACATCCACCTCCCGGGAGGCCGAGAGTCCGTAGCGCCCCAACTCTTCCGGCGTCGGGGTGTAGGGGATGCGGCACTCGGTGCAGACGCGCCGCATCAGGCGCTGGGCCAGGATGCCCAGCAGGGCGGCGGACACCATGAACGGCTCCACCCCCATTTCATCCAAACGAGCGATCGCGCCGGCCGCGTCGTTGGTGTGCAGGGTCGTCAAAACCAAGTGTCCCGTCAGCGCCGCCTCGATCGCGGTTTTCGCCGTCTCCAAGTCCCGCGTTTCCCCCACCAGCAGCACGTCGGGGTCCTGTCGCAGGAACGCCCGCAGGATGTTGGCGAAGGTGAGATTTTTCTCCCGGATCACCTGACATTGGGTGATTCCCGGCAGGGCGTATTCGATGGGGTCTTCGGCCGTGCTGATGTTGATAGCCGGGTCGTTGCGCTCCGCCAGGACGGAGTACAGGGAGGTAGATTTACCCGAACCCGTCGGTCCGGTCACCAAAATCAACCCGAACGGACGGCTGGCTGTCTCCCGCACCATCGCCAGGGTTTCCTGATCCGTGATCAGCTTGTCCAACCCCAACTGGGTCGAAGAACTGTCCAGAATCCGCAGGACGATTTTTTCCCCGTAGCGACTCGGGAGGCTGTTGACCCGGAAATCCACCGTCCGGCCCTGGAATACCCGCCGAATCCGGCCGTCCTGGGCCTGGCGGCGTTCGGCGATGTCGAGGTCGGAAATAATTTTGAAACGGGACGTGATGGCGGGAATCACCTTTTTCGGGAATCTGAAATACTCCTGCAGCACCCCGTCTTTCCGCATCCGAATCCGCATTTCGTACTCTTGGGGTTCCACGTGGATGTCAGAGACACCCTCCGAGAGGGCCTTGGCGAGGATGACGTTCACCGCCTTGATCACCGGCGCCGTCTCGGCTTCCTCGAGCTGCTGGTCGAGGTTCATCCCGGCCATGTCGTCGGAGGCTTCTTCGAGTTGGACATCCTCAAACTCGCCCTCGCCAAACTGGAGTTTCTCCTGCTGCTTGCGAGCCGCCTCCACCTGCTTGCGCTTCACCTCCTCGTCACTGTAGGCCGAGATCAGCTTGTCGTAATCCTCTTGGGTGATCACCCGTCGCTGCAACGTCCACCCCTTCGGCCGCAGGATTTGGTTTCTCAACTCCTCCAGGGCGTTGAGGTTGTCCGGATCGACCATCGCGATCAGCACCGAGGTGGATTGACCGTCAGTTTCTGACAACTGCAACGGCAAAAAATGATGTCGCTTGCAGGTTTCGATGGAGGTTTCCAGGGTTTTTACCATGCGATCGAGATCCTCGACCGAAATTTGGTCGATTTCCAGGTCGAACCCTTCGACTCCGTAGACAATTTTTAACTCGAAGAGCTGTTGTTTCTTGTACTGACGGGCTAATTCGGGGGGGAGGGGCTGGCCGGTGATCGATTCGAGAACTTCGGTCAGGGGTTGGCCGCCTCGGGAGGTCTGGAGCGCCTGCTGAAGTCGTTCGGGATCGATGTAGCCGGATTGGATGAGTTTGTTGCCAAAAGGGGTGGTACTCTGGGCTACGAGAGCCGTGCGTCGCCGGGATGATGTGTTGGTCATAGCTGGATTGAGATCCTTGTGTCTAGACTTCCCAAACGGGTCGGGAAACTTTCTTGAGGGAGCATCGAGCCTTAGCCTCGATGGACGGTCTGAGGGCGGAGAGCTTTTCGCGTCGTGCCAAGGGTGATAGCTCCATTCTAAGCGGATTGTCTCGGGCTTCCATCCCGATCGGGGGGTGAGGTCAAATCCCGACCGCCCCCAAAATCGTCAACCGGGTTGAGTGCACAAGTGGCAACAAGCTCGTCAGAATTTTAAAAAACATCATTCCAGGAGAGTCCGAAAGCGGAACTTGCTGCAATTGTGATATGTAAGCTCACCCCGGTCTAAAGACGCGGGGCTTTCGCCCTAAGCTGCCGCTACGCTAGGTGAAAGAGCGATCCGGATGGGAGAATGCGATCCGGGGTCGATCGCCCCCAAACCGGTTCCGATCGAGTCTTCGGGAGGGTTTGAGCTTTGAGGGTTGCCGTCTCGGGCGATCCGGGCGTCCGTTCCAGTTCCCGCCAACCGACACCGGCCGAGAGTTCGCTTCTGTTCCGATGATACCCTTTACAAATCTCGGAAGCAGTGATCTAAGATAGGATTTTGATTAAAATTTCTAAAGAATACTGAATGCACTTTTAGGGAGAGCGGGGTTTTTCGCGACGCCGTTGGCGGACGAATTCCGTCGCTCAGTTTTCTATGATGGACGAGAACAAGCAACACGATATGGTATCCGATCCAATGACTGACAGACCGGAGGAGAAAACCGAATCTGCGGGTGCAGCCCCATCCGACCCGGAACCCGCGAATTCCGCATCCACCCCGACCCCACCCGAGTCTCCGGCGGAGCCGGCCGCGGGCGAAACCGAGCCGGCCGCGGGCGAAACCGAGCCGGCGGCAGCCGAAGTGGCCGAAGATCTGAGCGCACGGCTCAACGAGGAGTTGCTGGCGATGACCCAAACCAACGAGTCTCTCAAGGCTCAAATCGAGGATATCAGCGGCCAATATCGGCGGCTCGCAGCGGATTTCGAGAATTTCCGCAAGCGGACTCAGAAGGAAAAAGAAGATCTGGATTTGCAGGTCAAATGTGCCACCATCCAGCAGCTTTTGCCGGTGATCGACAATTTCGAGCGGGCCCGGTCCCAGATCAAACCCCAAAATGACGGCGAAATGAACATCCACAAGAGCTATCAGGGGGTCTACAAGCAGATGGTGGACTGCCTCAAGCAACTCGGGGTCTCCCCGATGCGGCCCGAGGGCGAGCCGTTCGACCCGAACTTGCACGAGGCGGTGATGCGGGAGGCCAGCGCCGACCACGAGGAGGGGACGGTGATCGAAGAACTGATGCGGGGTTATATGCTCGGCGATCGCGTGTTGCGCCACGCCATGGTCAAAGTGGCGATCGAGCCGGAATTCACGAGTCCGGCCACGGAAGAGGAACCCCCGGCGGAGGAGCCTCAAGAATAGGTTCGACCCCCCCTCAGGAACCGCCGCGGCGCGGGGCGCGGGATTGCCCCGACCGCATCTCGATCTTCAAACTCGGTCGGGCAGTCCGTCCAATCCGGAGCGCTCGGCCACCCGTTCACTGCAAACCTTCATCGCCGAGGCGCTATGGGAAAAGTCATTGGCATCGACTTGGGTACCACCAACAGTTGTGTCGCCGTTTTGGAGGGCGGGAAACCCGTCGTTATTTCAAATTCCGAAGGCGGGCGCACCACGCCCAGCATCGTCGGGTTCGGCAAGTATGGCGATCGCCTGGTGGGCCAACTGGGAAAACGGCAGGCGGTCACGAACGCCGAAAATACGGTTTTCAGTATCAAACGATTTATCGGCCGGCGCTGGGAAGACACGGAAGTGGAGCGATCGCGCGTTCCTTACAACTGCGTCCCCGGCAAAGATAACACCGTCGATGTCAAAATTCGTGACCAGGTTTACACCCCCCAAGAAATCTCGGCGATGGTGCTGCAAAAACTCAAGGAAGACGCCGAAGCCTACCTGGGAGAAGCGGTCGATCAAGCCGTGATCACCGTCCCCGCCTACTTCACCGACGCCCAGCGACAGGCCACCAAAGACGCCGGCACCATCGCCGGACTCAACGTCCTCCGCATCATCAACGAACCCACCGCCGCCGCCCTCTCCTACGGCCTGGACAAACAAGACCAGGACCAGACGATTCTGGTATTTGACTTGGGGGGAGGCACCTTCGACGTTTCCATCCTCCAACTCGGGGACGGAATTTTTGAAGTCAAAGCCACCGCCGGAAACAACCACCTCGGCGGGGACGACTTCGACAACGCCCTCGTCCTGTGGATGGTCGAAACCTTTAAAAACCGGGAGGGCATCGACCTCTCCGGCGACAAGATGGCCCTGCAGCGGATGCGGGAAGCCGCCGAAAAGGCCAAAATCGAACTGTCGAGTCGCTCCAAAACGGCGATCAACCTCCCCTTCATCACCGCCGACGACTCCGGACCCAAACACCTGGAACTGGAACTGAGCCGCCCGGAATTTGAAACCCTGGTAGCCGACCTGGTGCAGGGCACCATCGACCCGGTGTCCCAGGCCCTCAAAGATGCCAGCTTGGGACCCGACGACATCAAGCGGATCATTTTGGTGGGCGGTTCGACCCGCATCCCGGCCGTCCAGGAGGCGATCAGCAAGCATTTCGGCGATCGCGCCCCAGACCGCTCTGTGAACCCCGACGAAGCCGTAGCCCTCGGCGCGGCCATCCAGGCCGGCGTCCTGGGGGGAGAGGTCAAAGACCTGCTCCTCCTCGACGTCACCCCCCTCTCCCTGGGCTTGGAAACCCTCGGCGGCGTCCTCACCAAAATCATCGAGCGCAACACCACCATCCCCACCAGCCGCTCCCAAATGTTCTCCACCGCCGTTGACGGCCAAACCTCCGTCGAAATCCACGTCCTCCAGGGGGAGCGGGCGATGGCCAAAAACAACAAGAGTTTGGGGAAATTCCTCCTCACCGGCATCCCCCCCGCCAAGCGCGGCGTCCCCCAAATCGAAGTCTCCTTCGACATCGACGCCAACGGCATCCTGAAAGTCTCGGCTATCGATCGCGGCACCGGCCGGGAACAGAGCATCCAGATCACCAACACCGGCGGGTTGAGCGAAGCCGAAATTGAGCGGATGCGCCAGGAAGCCGAGGTTTATGCGGAGGAAGACGAGGCTTACAAACAGGTGGCCGAACTCAAAAACCAGGCGGAAACCCTATTCTATAATTGTAAGATGACGTTGAAGAGCAACCCCCAATACATCGGCGACGACCTCAAACAGCGCACCCGGGAGGAAGTGGCGGCATTGAAGAAAGCACTCAGCGACCCGAAAATCACCTTTGAGGAGATGCAACGCCAAGTTGACGCTTTCCAAGATCTGCTCTACAGTCTCGGTTCCGCCGTTTACGAGCAAGCCGGCCAGAATCGGGAGGAAACCACCCCGGCGGCGGGAGTCGCTCAGATGCTAGACTCGGAGGAAGGTGAAGTCGCCGACGGCGACATCGACTCCGAAACCGTCAATGGCTCGGCGGCTGACTCCGAAGCCCAAAAACCGTCTTCGAGTCAGAGTCCCGATAGCTCATTGACGGGCTAAATTCATCTCCCGTCGAGCCCCCGGCCGCAACGGTGAGAATGTCAACCGCGCCTTTTTTGTGTAGTTTTAGTCATTAAATTCTAGAAAAACAGCTTTATGGCAGGCGATTACTATGAAATACTCGGTGTCTCCCGCGACGCAGACAAAGAAGAAATCAAACGGGCCTACCGTCGCCTAGCTCGCAAGTACCACCCCGACGTCAACAAAGAACCGGGTGCCGAAGAACGCTTCAAGGAGATCAACCGCGCCTACGAAGTGCTTTCCGAACCGGAGGTCCGCGCCCGCTACGACCGCTTCGGCGAAGCCGGCGTGTCGGGGGCCGGCGCGGCGGGCTTCAATCAGGACTTCAGCGACAGTTTTGCCGATATCTTTGAAAGCTTTTTCAGCGGATTTGCCGGGGGAATGGGCGGTCCTCAGACGGGGCGGCGGCGAAGCGGACCGACCCGGGGAGACGATTTGCGCCTCGACCTGCGGTTGGACTTCAAAGAGGCTATCTTCGGCGGCGATAAAGACATCCTCATCCGCCACCTGGAAAGTTGCGAAACCTGCAACGGCAGCGGCGCCAAACCCGGAACCCTCCCCAGAACTTGCTCGACCTGCGGGGGCAGCGGCCAGGTTCGCCGCGCCACCCGCACCCCCTTCGGCAGTTTCACCCAGGTTTCCGTCTGCCCCACCTGCAACGGCACGGGGCAGATGATCGAGGAAAAATGCGCGACTTGCGGGGGACAGGGCCTCAAAGAGGTCAAGAAAAAGCTCAAAATTACCATCCCCGCCGGCGTCGATAACGGCACCCGCCTGCGGGTTTCCAACGAGGGCGACGCCGGCAAGCGCGGCGGCCCGCCGGGGGATCTGTACGTCTTCCTCTCCGTCGCCCCGGACCCCCACTTCCAGCGGGAGGGGATCAACATCCTCTCCGACGTGAAAATCTCCTACTTACAGGCGATTTTGGGCTGCACGTTGGAGGTGGAAACTGTCAAGGGCACCACCACCCTCACCATCCCGCCGGGCACCCAGCCCAACACGGTGCTGACCCTGGAAAATGAGGGGGTCCCCCGGTTGGGAAATCCGGTCAGTCGGGGCGACCATCTGATCACGATTTTGATCGACATCCCCACCCGAATCACGACCGAGGAGCGGGAACTGCTCGAGCAGTTGGCGCAAATCAAGGGGGAACGTACCGGAAAGGGGGGACTCGAAGGGTTCCTCGGCAATCTGTTTCAGAAATAAACCCCATTTCGACCGGGGCAGTTCTCGAATTGCCCCGATTTCTGCCCGATTTGAATACTGTGTATGACTGATTCAGCAGCATCGAACGCCCAAACTCTAGACCTGCGGGGGACTCCCTGTCCGATCAACTTCGTGCGGACGAAATTGCGCCTGCAACAGATGGGAGCGGGAGAAGTCCTGGAGGTGTGGCTGGATGCGGGGGAACCCATCGAGCAGGTGCCGGACAGTTTGGTGATGGAAGGCTACGCGATCGAGGCGATGGAGGAGCGATCGGGGTTTTTCGCGGTTCGGGTGCGCCGTCCGGCGGAAAAATCATGAGTGCCGGGGTTCTGAGAATGGAACCCGATCGCGTGCCGGGGACGGTCGTTTCCGGCCAAGCCAATTTTTACGAGGTTCACCTCGATTCCGAGGCCGGGGAAGACCGGCCGGATACCCTGCTGTGTACCTGCCGCGCCCGGTTGAAAAAGGTCGGCCAGAAGGTGATGGTGGGCGATCGCGTGGTGGTGGAAGAACCGGACTGGCAGGGGGGCCGGGGCGCGATCGCCGAAGTGCTGCCCCGCCGGACGGAACTGGACCGCCCCCCCATCGCCAACGCCGACCAACTCTTGCTAGTATTTGCGGTGGCCGAACCGGACCCCGACCCCATCGCCCTGAGCCGATTTTTGCTGAAGGCGGAATCGACGGGGCTGGAGGTCTGTCTGTGCTTCAATAAATGCGACCTGCTGCCCCCCGAAGGCCTGTTAGCGTGGCGCGATCGCCTGTTGGGGTGGGGGTACTGCCCGCTGCTGATCAGCGTCTACGAGGGCGCAGAATACGCCGTTACGGAGGACGGAGCGATCGAGGCTTCACGCTTCCAGGATTCCTCGGCTGTCCGCCCCGACTCCCTCCTCGGCCGCCTGCAAGGGAAAACCACCGCCATTTCCGGCCCCTCCGGGGTGGGGAAATCCAGTCTGATCAATCGTTTGATTCCCGACTCCCACCTGCGGGTGGGGGCCGTTTCCGGGAAATTGGGGCGGGGACGCCACACCACCCGCCACGTCGAACTGTTCGATTTGCCCACCGGGGGGTTACTCGCCGACACGCCGGGATTCAACCAACCCGGACTCGAATGCGAACCCCACGAACTCGCCAATTATTTTCCCGAAATCCGCGATCGCCTCTCGGAAAACTCGTGTCAATTTGCGGACTGTTTGCACCGGGACGAGCCCAACTGTGCCGTCCGCGGCGACTGGGAACGCTATCCCATTTACTTGCAATTTTTGGAGGAAGCGATCGCCTCCTGGGAAGCGGCACAACACCAGCGGGATGCGGAATCGACCCTGAAATCTAAGAGCAAATCGGGGGGGAAAAAGCAGTACGAACCGAAATTGCAGACGAAAAAATACCGCCGTTCTTCCCGGCGCCTGCAACATCAAAATTTGCAACAATTGTGCGAGGAATTGGACGAAGTTTAGGTTGTTCAAGTTTGGGCGATCGCATTTCGGAAAGTGACAAGAAACCGGGTTTCTATGAGAATCTTTCTATCCTCACCTAAGTTTTGTGAAGAAACCCGGTTTCTCAATATCAAGGGGCGATTGAATAATCATGAGGGGTTCGTCGAGTCGATGGAGATTTTGGACGAGTATGCTACAATTTAAAGAAAGCGATTAATTTTATCATAAAGGATGATATTTCATGCAAGTTAAGGGGATCAAAAAAGGTCGAACCATCGAAATATTTGAAGATCTAGATATTCCGGATGGTCAAGAAATTAGCTTATCGATTGAGACGGGGGGAGGGTTTTGGCAACGTCTTCAGTCTTTTCGACAAGAACTTGAGTCTGAGGACATCTGGATCGAACCAGATGTTTTTGAGGGAGTGCGGGATTCATCGCCGGGTCGAGAAGTGACTTTATGAGTTTACGATTTTTATTAGATACCAATATTCTCTCGGAACCGACACGCAAAAATCCGCACCCAAATGTGATGGCAATGCTCGAACAACACGAAGGAGAAGTCGCCACATCAACAACTGTGTGGCAGGAACTTCTTTTTGGGTATTCGCGCCTTCCGGATTCTCGGAGACGCAGGTTTTTAGAAAGGTATTTGAATCAGATCGTTCGTCCGACTATTCCAATTCTGCCTGACGATGTGGAGGCTGCAACTTGGCACGGGATTGAAAGAGCGAGATTGACGAGTATTGGACAGACACCTTCTTTCCCGGACGGTCAAATTGCTGCTGTTGCCAAAGTCAAAAATTTAATTTTGGTCACGAATAACGTATCAGATTATCGAAATTTTTTAGATCTGGCAGTGGAAAACTGGTTTTGATGAAAGAGCGATCGCACTTTGGAAAGTGGCAAGAAACCGGGTTTCTATGAGAATCTACCTATCTTCACCCAAATTTTGCTAAGAAACCCGGTTTCTCAATATTAAGGGGCGATCGCACTTTGGAAAGTGGCAAGAAACCGGGTTTCTATTAGAATCTTTGCGTCTTCACCGAGATGGTGTTAGAAACCCGGTTTCTCAATATTAAGGGGCGATCGCACTTTTAGAAGGTGGCAAGAAACCGGGTTTCTCTGCTAAACTCTAGATAATCAGAAGAGTTTGTTGTCATTGATTCTAATTTTCTCATCATTTATAACTATTTTATGTGGTTAGTTAAGCGGATAAAAAATCTGATAAGATAACAACATTAATTCCAGAAACAATTTCCAAGCGTTTATCGTTAGTTATAAAAGTTTCACATCCATTTAAAATTGCAGTTGATGCGTGAATCGCATCTGGCAGTTTCAGATTGGTAATACTTCTTAATCGAGCAGATTCTCTCAAGATTTCTCGATGAATTGGCACGACTTCAAGTAGGGGTGAATTTTGAATAGCATTTTCATAAGCCGAACAAACCTCAATATTATTATCGAGGAACGGTTTGACCAAAACTTCTGCCAAGGTTAGTTCGCTAGTAATGGCTTTAAGAGTCCCATCATCAAAAGCATCAAACAACACATTTAATTCCGTTTGAAATTGAACATATCCCTCCAAGGCATAAATAAAAATATTGGTATCTAAGTAGACTCTGCTTCCGGCAATCACTTCTAAAATTGCCATTTATCTCGCTCCTTACGAATAAAGCGATCGGCTTCTTTTGGGGTTTCAAAACAACCTTTTCCCGTGCCGATCATACTTTTCAAAGATTTTTTTTGTTTGGAGGTTGATTTGTGTTGCTTTATTTTCCCTGCGATATAAGCGATGAGTTCCAACTGTTCATCGAGACTCATGCGGTCTATTTGTCGAATGACATCTTGAAATGAAAGAGTATTTTGATTCATCGGATAATTTGTGATTCCGCTGTTTATATCTATTTGATTGTAGCATGAAGCGGGGAGAGATGCGATCGCACTTTTAGAAGGTGGCAAGAAACCGGGTTTCTATGAGAATCTTTGCGTCCTCACCGAGATGGTTTGAGAAACCCGGTTTCTCAATATCAAGGGTGCGATCGCGACAAGATTTGTTAAACTTGAGATGTCATTAATATTCCCAGTTCATTTACGGCAAATGAAAACAACTCGACAGCTAACCGCAATGATTGAGAGAGAAGGTGACGGATATGTTTCTTTATGTCCGGAACTCGATCTGGCGAGTCAAGGTGATACGGTGGAAGAAGCGCGATCGAATTTAATGGAAGCGATCGCGCTTTTTTTGGAGATGGCTGATTCGTCGGAAATTGAGCGTCGTTTTTGTTTCTAATCTCAGCAATGCGATCGCACTTTGGAAAGTGACAAGAAACCGGGTTTCTAGGAGAATCTTTGCGTCCTCACCGAGATGGTTTGAGAAACCCGGTTTCTCAATATCAAGGGTGCGATCGCATTTTGAGAAGTGGCAAGAAACCGGGTTTCTAGGAGAATCTTTGAGTCCTCACCTAAGTTTTTGGAAGAAACCAGGTTTCTCAATATTAAGGGGCGATCAGTATAATATTAGTTGAATTAAACAAAAAATAATCCCCAAAAATAATTTAACAGTAGCGCTATTTCTTTTACGGCAATACAAATTTTGACTACAGTATCGAGATAGATTCTAAAACTCTCTACAGATTTTAAAATTTTTTTACGCTCTTGCTCCCGTTCTTCTTCTAAAAACTGACGAATCTCTTGTTTTTGTTCTTCACTTAAAGCCATGTCAACATCCTTCGGTTTGAAAGTTTACAATTTTTTATGGATAATTTAATTTGTTTCTCTTTTTGGAGTTGGACAATCCTGCAACCATTTTTTGATTTTCTGGATCATCTCAATATCATCTGCAAAATCTTTTGCATCGGCTTGTAAAACAAGTAAAATTAAGTCGCAGGAAGGGATGATATCTTGATAAATTTTGTCGTACTCTTGATCTTCCTTTTCGCTGCGTCCATATCCAGGCAGATCGATGACGGTTAAGGTTCCGCCTGTTGAGAGTGTAAATTCCTTGGTTTGTGGTTGCGTCGTACCGACAGTTGTGGGACTTGTTTTTAGATCGGCATTAAAGAGATTATTAATGGTTGTTGTTTTACCAACCCCAGATTGTCCAATTACTGCCACCTTGGGAGGCAATTCAGCTTCCTGTTGCAGCTTGCTTGTGAGTCGATTCAACTCATCCTTTGAAATAATTTCTTCAAGTTGCTTCAAGATCTGATTTTCAGAAGAAACTTTTTGATCAGAACTCTTTTCCATTTCCTTTCGTTGTTCATCGGCATATTTTTTTGCTTCTGGATCTGCCAATTCAAATGGATCTTTGGGATTGATATTCCCAAGCTTGAATCCGACATAAGCATTTTGAATGATTTTATTGAGCAAATTGATCAAACGATATCGTTTTAAAGCGGAGTAATATTCCAAATTTGTATCGTTTATTTCAGCTTCTTTGGTTAGCTTTTTGATCACATCTTTGCACCGACGTTCAATCTCATTTTTTGCTTCTTTTTCAGGTTTATTTAACTTTTCATTCCATCCATCAGGGGTGATTTTGTCAACTTGGTTTAAACCCACCACTAGCCGGAGAGGTATTTCGGGAGGTTTTGCGGAGCCAATTCCAAATTTATTCAGGAAAGATTTCATGATTTTTGAACTCCTTGCTAATATTTTGGTTCTCAGACTTTCTAATCCCCAACTGTAAAAGGATGTGTAGGGGACAATTTGACTTTTCTCAAAAACGATCGCACCATCTAGCGCATTTTGGAAGATTCCGTAAATGTCATCTATTTTTTCGGGGATGAGCTTCAATTGGTCTGGCGAAGGTTGTCGTTTGTCAATGTCAAACCCTTTTTGTCCTTCATACACTTCCAAGCAATCAATTTTATTGAGGGCTAATATCAGAGATAGAGATGATTTAAAGAATGGTTTTAATTTCTTTAAAAATATCTCGTCCCTTTTATAAGCTCTCGTATCCGCTTGGGTGATCCAGACCAAAACATCGGCTTTAGCAACCCACTTTTTGTAGTAAGCCATATATTTCCGATCTGCGGCCGAAGTTTCTCCAATTCCCGGCAGATCGACAACTCGGAGTTGATGGTAAGGAAAGTCAGCGTACTTAAAAGTATCTAGGTCGTACTGTAAAAGTCGTAATGCAAGCCGGTGTAAACCATCGTCGATCAGGAGATAGAGGGCAAAAGTTACAACTTGTTTACGACTGCCAACGGGGAAGTCGGCAAACTGAGGCTTTTTAGTACAAGCGATCGCCGGATCGGTATCCCAGTTGAGCCCAAACAGAGCGTTGAGGGTGCTACTCTTGCCGACTCCAGTTTTGCCGAAAAATACGACGGTGAGTCGATCCTTTTCAAGCCACCTGGCTGGAGATCGGATGATTTTCGTGAGCCATGATGGAAGTGGCAAACAGCTACCCCCTTTCTGATTGTAAAATGATGGGCGATCGCCAAGTGCTAAAATCGTCCTTTATTTAATCTTGGCACTCGACTCGACTTCGGGCAAGCGATAATCGGTGGCATTTGGTGGCGAAATTCTCGGCTTCGCAGTTCTTCGTCGGTGGCAAAAAGTGAGATTTGGTGGCAAAATCAGCAGAAGTGTGATAAAGTGGCGTCAATCCTTAAGAAGTGTGATATTCAATTGGTGCAGAATGGATATTCAGGAAGTTATCAAGTGGACGGATGAACGGGTTTTTGAGAAAACCGGAAAGCACCTTGACTCGCTTCAAAGGACGATATTGGAGGGGACGTTAGAAAATCAAACTTACCAGCAGGTAGCCGAGGACTATCATTGTAGTAAAGACCATACGAAAAGAGTTGCGGCAGACCTCTGGAAGCTTCTCTCTGAGGTATTCGGAGAAGATGTCAAAAAATCCAACCTAAAATCGATACTCGAACAAATCGAATTTAGCCATATCTCAAATTTTGGTTCTGGATCTACGCAAATCTTGAGTAATATCAACATCTGTAGCGAAATCTGTCCCTATCCCGAAGCATCTAGAAACCGATCGCACCCCACCGCCGCCACCGAATCCCAACCCCGCCACGATCTCAGCGAAGCACCGGAAAACGATCGCCTCTACAGCCGCACCCACGAACTCGCCACCCTCAAACAGTGGATACTCGCCGAACATCATCGCATCGTCGCCATCACCGGACTGTCCGGTATCGGCAAAACCGCCCTCGCCAGACAATTGGTGGAAGACATCAAAGAAAACTTCGATCGCGTCCTGTGGCGATCGCATCGAAAATACCCCAACCTCAACGCACTGAAAACCGACTTGATCGAGTTTCTCGCCCCACCGCCACCCAGCCAAAATTCCGCCATTCTCAACTACCTCAGAACCCGAAATTCTACATTAGATTATTTACGATCGCACCGCTGTTTGATCGTCCTCGACGACTTCCAAGAAACCCTGAATCCCCGCGAATTCGTCGGCACTTACCGCCCGGACTATGACAGTTACGGTCAATTCCTCCACGAAATCGGGCGATCGCCCCATCAAAGTTGTTTCCTGATCCTCAGTTGGGAACAGCCCACCGAAATCGCCACCCTGGAAACCGAAAATCGCCACTGCAAAACCCTCCATTTACAAGGTTTAAATCAATCGGAAACGGAACTCCTGGCAACCCGAAATCTCAAAGATAGCCAACAGTGGGCGGAACTGATCCGGCGGTACGGCGGCAACCCGTTATGGCTGAATATTATCGCCTCGACGATTCTCGATTTATTTAACGGCAGCGTCCGGCAATTTTTATCCTATCCCGGCTTATTTTTGGGCGATATCGAATCTTTATTAAAAGCGCATTATTTACGATTATCGGAAACCGAAAAACAGGTGATGTTAGCCTTGGCAGATCAAAATGGTAGAACCGAAATTTCCAGCAAGCCGGAAGCGATTTCCGACTCCGACTATTTGAAAGCGGTACAGTCGTTGAGAAAGCGCAGTTTGATCGAGACGAAAATTGAAAACTCGGCTTCAATTTTGACCCTGCAACCCGCCGTCAAAGAATATCTTAAAAATCAAGATTGCGATTCTTAAAAATTCGATCGCTTCAAGTTCGTCCATAAGAAATGATGGGTGAGATACCCTATTTCACCGAAATCCCCCGCGACGACGCGCCCGACGCGACCCCCGCGACGCACCACTCGCCGTTTCGGGAAGTTCGGGAAAGGCGATCGCTCTCGGATGACCTCAGAGCGCACGATATTTCCCCGAGTGCTTCACGGCGTGCGCGTCCACTCGGATTCTCAGTGGCAATATGATCAAAATTTTAACTCTATTATTTCAGAAACGACCGTCAAATTATGTGATATTCGTCACACGAACCCGTCCTTTTTAAGGTAGAGTAAACTTAACTCCAATTGCATTGCGGGCTGACCGTCGAGGTTTGATGAGGTTTGATGAGGGTCGGGAGTTCCGGACATCGGAGCCGACATCACGAGAGGGGAAACCGTCTCAAAAATTCTGAGTTTTTCTGGTTCCCATTCCCACTCAAACCGGGCAAACTAGAATTAAGTCAGTCGAACACCATTGCTTTTTTTTCCAGAATACCAGTCAATTTGCGATCCATTGCCAAAGGAGAAGTTACCATGTTCACTCCAAATCAATCCCGTTCGATCCGGGCTTGCCTCGAGTCCGTACACGAGAATTACAACCAAATGTTCGGTTCGTTCAAGTCCGAGTACGCCGACACGGCGAGTTGGATCGCCAACGTCGCCCTGCAAAATATCGCCCGCAGCGACGCCCCCTATCACGATGTCGAACATACCGTCCTTGTCACCGGCGCCGGACAGGATATCCTGCGGGGGAAGCAACTCCTCGGGGCCGAAACCATCTCGCCCGAGGATTGGTTGAATGCGATGGTTTCCCTCGTCTGCCACGATATCGGCTACGTCCGGGGGGTTTGTCGGGGCGATCGCCCGCGAGAGCGACAGTACGCCACCGCCCGGGGGAATGATGAAACCATTTATCTCCCCGAGGGGGCGACGGACGCCAGCCTCACCGCCTACCACGTCGATCGCTCCCAGCAGTTCGTGCGGGAACGGTTCGCCGAAATGCCCCACCTCGACATCGGGCGGATCTGCGAAAATATCGAATTGACCCGATTTCCCGTCCCCGACGATGGAGAACATGATGACACCCGGGGTTATCCCGGTCTGGCTCGCGCCGCCGACTTGATCGGTCAGCTTGCCGATCCCGATTATCTACCCAAAACGGTCGGTTTATTTCAAGAATTCGAGGAGACGGGGGCGAATCAGAAACTCGGCTACCGCACCCCGGCGGATCTGCGGGCAGGATACCCCAACTTTTTCAAGTTCGTAGTCCGCCAATATATCGAGGATTCTTTCGAGTATTTGCAGGCTACCCCGTCGGGGCGCGATCGCATCGTCAATCTTTACCACAACGTCACCGCCGCCGAGAACGAGTCGCGCGATCGGCTTCCGCAACCCTCCGGCGACGGGAGGTCCTCCCACCGCACGAAAGTCCCGTCCCCGTCCCGGGATGCGTCCTTCCCCAGTGCCACTCAGTTGGTGTTGGAGTTGGCGGTGACGGGATAATGGTCGTCGTAGCGATCTTGGTCGAAGAAATAGAGGGTGCGGATCGGATAGGGGATGTTGATGTCGGCGCGATCGCAGGCCGCTTTGAGGGCGATCGTCACCCGGGTGGTGACGCGGCGGACTTCTTTCCGCTCCGGGAACGTCCAGTAGCGGACCATCAGATCGATGGAACTGTCCCCGAAGCCGACCACATCCACTTCCACCTCCGGTTCCGACAAAACGCCCTCCACTTCCTTCGTCGCATTCGATAACGTCTCCACCGCCATCGGCAGGGGGGTGTTGTAGTCCACCCCGATCGCCAAATCGGTGCGGCGGCGACTTTCCGCCGTCTTCACCAGCACCGGACTGGTGAACAGGATGGAATTAGGCATGACGATCCGTTCCCGCTGATAGGTGAGAATTTGGGTGGAGCGGATCGAGATTTTTTCTACCGTCCCTTCGTAATCCTGAACGACGATCTGATCGCCGATTTGGAAGGGTTCTTGCAACAGCAATAAAATGCCGGCCAGGAAATTTTTGAAGATATCCTGAAAGGCGAAACCGATCGCCACGGAGCCGAGTCCTAACAAACCGATGATGTCTCCCAAACCCAGGTCGGGAAAGGCGATCACGCAGGCGACGATCACCCCCCCCGCCCAGGTCGCCACATAGCCGGTTTGGATCAGAAGAAGTTGCAGCGATTGGTTGCGGATGAACCGCTGCGCCGTCGAGTGCAAGACTTGCTGGACGAAATGGGCGACGAAGCGAGTCGCCAGCAAGACGATCAGCGCGATGACCAGCGCCGGGACAAATTGAACCGCCGAACCCACCAAATTGATGAGGCTGGATTGGATTTCGTTAACTAAGGCATTCATAAGGTATTGAGCAAGTGATACGGACAGTCCTGATTTTGGCGAAAGGAATGAAATGCGAAAAATTGCGAATCTGAGAATTGATGCTCCCCGAACCTTCAGATCTGCGTTTCAAGCCAAAATTATGGCAATTTTAACAAATTGATGGTAATTTTGACTTCTATCTCCGGGCCGATCAATCGGATTTTCGATATTGGAAGAGTATGATCGAAAAGCGTATGGATTCGATTTGATGTGAGGACAATTCGATGTCGGAGTCTCCCCAATCACAATCTACTGGCGCGATCGCGGCGGGATCGATCCTCGGCTTGTTGCTGGCCGCAGGCTTTTTTACGGTCGGATATTCCCTACTCTTGAGCCTCTGCATGGGCTTGTTGAGCGGCGCGTCCGCCCAGCATTTGGTCAAGTGGTGGCACATCGAAGAACAGCCACCAGCCGATGAAACGCCGGGATCGCAATCCGCGATCGCTCCCCTGAAAGCTGGTTTCGACAAAGCCCTGGTCAAATCCGGCCTCAAACCCCAGTCGGGAACCGCCCCCCAGGCTCAATACCCGAAACGCCCGGTTTCCATCGTCGAGTGGATCGTGCGGCCCAACTCCACCCGCAAATAATATCGGATGGGGTGTGGGGTGTGCGGGCGTGGGGTGTGGGGAGGAAAAAAGAAAAGGTCAAAACCCGATCGCCATCAATTATTAATTATCAATTATCAATTATCAATTGAATACGATGTTTCTCTACCTGTCCAAACTCCTTCCCCTGTTCGTCTATCCCGTCGGACTCACCTGCCTTTTGATGCTCGTCGCCCTGCTGCTGCTGTGGCGATCGCCCCGCTGGGCAGCCCTCCCCGTCGCTTTGAGTTTCATCATCATGGCGGTGGCGGGAAATACCCAAGTCGCCCAGGCCTTGGTGCGATCGCTCGAATGGCAAAACATACCGCCGCAGGAATTGCCAAACGCCGGGGCGATCGTGGTGTTGGGGGGGGCCACCCGCCCCCACATTTCCCCCCGCCCGTGGGTAGATGTCCAGGAGGCGGGCGATCGCGTCCTCCACGGCGCTCTCCTGTACAAGCGGGGGAAGGCCCCCTGGCTGATCCTCAGCGGGGGGCGGATCGTCTGGCGGGCCGGCGAAAAGGGTGCCTCCGAGTCCGAAGATATGGCCGCGATCGCCCGGGAAATGGGGGTTCCCGACGAGGCGATCCTCCAGGACCCCGATTCCCTCAACACCTACCAAAACGCCGTCAACGTCCGGCAAATTCTGCGGGAACGGGACATCGAAGACCCCGTGCTGCTGGTGACGTCGGCCATCCATATGCCGCGATCGCTGCGGATTTTCCAGAAACTCGAAATTGACGTCATCCCGGCCCCCACGGACTTTCTCATTTCCGAGGAAGAAGTGGCCCTGATCCAAAATAACTGGCGGGAGGGACTCCTCCGCTTCATCCCCGACGCCACGGCCGTCGATCGCACCACCCGGGCCCTGAAAGAATATATCGGCATCCTCGTCTACCGCCTCCGAGGTTGGGCTTGAGTCCGTTGTGCTAAGGTGAGCGAATATTGCACGAGTCATCCAAAGCGAAATCATGCACTCGAACTGGGAGAATATTTTTCCGCACGCCCACCCACTCTCGGCGGAAGTTCTAGATGCCCTAGAAGCGACCCAACTCACCCTCGAGTTTCATGAAGAGGTCGCATCCCGTCAGGCATTTGAGGACTATTGCCAATGGTATTACAAAACCGCCGACCACCACCGCCGAGAATTGCAGAAGATGCGGGGCGACCTCAATATTTTGGGGTGGTTCCTGCGGGGAGGGTAACTTTGGCCGCCGCCAGAATCGTCGGGACATCGACCGATTCTGAAAATCAAAAGGGGGCGGGGGATCGGAAAACAGCGTCTCTTTATACCCCGATCGCCCGATGGCCGCTTAACTCTCCTGAATGACCTCTAACTCCTCCTCCGTGAAGTGAGCCTTAAATTTTTTGCTAAACTGCACGAGAACGGGGAGATTGGGGGTGATGGGCCTCCCCTTCCAGTCTTGGCTGATGGAGAGAATTTCCCCTTCCAACCCCTTCGCATCGAACGGTTGATTGCGATGTTCGGGATTGACATAGACGATAATGGATTGTTTGACGCGAACACGATCGCCGACTTTCATAATTTCAAACTCGCGTATTTTCTCAACGTTGCCTACAGCGGTGCCTGCCATCGGCACTCCCGAAAACAGACAGTTTTTTTATCTTTGCATGAAATCGGCGCATCTCAAACGGGTCGGCCGCACAGATCGGTGTGAAGATGGCGATCGCGGGTGGGCAACCCTTCCTCAACCAGTATAATTACTCTGGCAACTCGACCAATTTGTTGCGAGACGAAGCCCCCGACTTGATCGAAACTCGGGACTTGGGGACGCCGAACTGTTTGGCCAGCACCTCGATCAACTCCCGGTTCGCCTTCCCGTCCGCCGGGGGCGATTTCAAATAGACGGTGAACCCCCCATCGGGTTCTTCTCGAATCAGTTGTTGTTTGGAATTGGGTTTGACTTTGACTCTCAAAATTGTCATGGGCGGGCACAATTGATAATTGATCATTGACAATTGACAATTGATAATGGATGGGACTCCCCCGACCGGGAAAAAATAAGGGGGTGAACCCTTCACCCCCCGTTGCGTTCGGCGTCGTCGTCGCTCTAAAATCCGTTGCGACCCCAGACGACCATCGAAATGGAGAAGGTGAAGACAACTAACAGGCCGACCCAACCGAGTGACAGAATATCCATAGCGGTGTATTAGAAAAACAGGTTACAAATTGCTCCAGCCCTTATCATATCCCGAAATTGAGTCAGTTTAGCGATCGTGAATCCTTCTTCTAACTTTACCCCCGCCGAGCGCCGGGAATCCCTGGGCGCCGGAATTCTCGCAGCCGTTTCCCTGACGGCGATCGCCCTTTTCCTCCTGGGTGTCAATTCCCTTCTCCTCGATCGCCCCCTCGTCCCCGACCTCGATCTGGCGGTCCGGGGTGCGATCGCCGGGGCCAGCGGTTTCCTGTTCGGGGCCACCTACCGCTATATTATCCGCCGCGACGACAACTCCCACCTCAAACAGGGGGCGGTTTTGGCCTTCGGCCTGGTGCGGGGGCTCGCGATCGCGGAAGCGGGACTCACCCGGGGCGAACCCCTCCCCCAACTCGTCCTGGGGGGGACGGAAAGCCTGTTGATGTTTGCGGGAACTGCGATCGTCCTCGATTTTGCCCTCCGGCGGCGGTGGATCGCCCCTTTTCCATCGGAAAAATAACTGGCGGATGGGGGCTATAACTGACACGATGAGTCACCGACAACTCTACACAAACTCAGCATTACCCTGTCCGAAAATCCTGCTAAACTCAAAAAAAACACCCACGATCCGCCATAACCCGACTCCCGGGGGTGAGACATCATGGACTATTCCAGACTGGTAAGACTTAACTAACCCAATGTTAGTTCATCAAGCCCTGCTGTGGCATGAAAATGGTTTGGATTTTGCCGATGCTTTTCATTTGGCACAAAGTCAAGATTGCGAGAGGTTCTACACTTTTGATGAAAAACTCATTAAAAAGGCACAAGGAATAACTATAGCGCTGCGCGCGGTCCTCGGCAGTCGGTATTAGGGAGTCGGAAACTGAAACGGCTTTTCTATAAGGGTTTGA
>NZ_JAJENU010000610.1:0-29822 GCF_035615495.1 Lyngbya sp. CCY1209
CATCCCCCCCAGCCCCCCTTTGAAAGGGGGGAGAAAGGGGGGAGAAAGGGGGGAGTAAGGGGGGAGTAAGGGGGGAGTAAGGGGGGAACCGGATTGACTCCCCTCTCCCAGAATTGGGAGAGGGGCTGGGGGTGAGGGCGAGTGCCGCATTCCAACTTCTGTCCCCATTAATCTCATGCTCGATCAAAATCAAATCCCTTTACTAAAAGCCCTCAAAGACGTAGCCGATCGCCCCCACGCTGCCTTCTACACCCCCGGACATCGGCGGGGGCAAGGCATTCCCGAACCCCTGGCGGCGGTTTTGGGGTCGCAGGTGTTTCGGGCGGATGTGCCGGAATTGCCGGAATTGGATAATCTGTTCGCGCCGTTCGGGGTGATTCTGGAGGCCCAAGAACTGGCGGCGGAGGCGTTCGGGAGCGATCGCACCCGCTTTTTAATCAACGGCTCTACGGTGGGAATTGTGGCCGCTATCCTGGCGACGTGCAATCCGGGCGAGAAAATTTTAGTCCCGCGAACCGTCCACCGTTCCGTTATTTCCGGGCTGGTGATGTCCGGGGCGATCGCAGTTTTCGTCAATCCCGAAATTGACCCCGATTGGAATATCCCCCTGAGTCTCACCCCGGAGGCGATCGCATCCACGTTGCGACGACACCCGGACATCAAAGCGGTGCTGGCCGTGCACCCCACCTACCGGGGGATTTGCGGGGATTTGGAAAAAATTGCCGCGATCGTCCACACTCATCATATCCCCCTCCTCGTCGATGAAGCCCACGGCGGCCACTTCGGCTTTCACCCCGACTTACCCATTTCCGCCCTGGCTGCGGGGGCCGACCTGACGGTACAATCCACCCACAAGGTGTTGGGGGCGATGAATCAGGCCTCCATGCTGCATATTAAGGGCGATCGCATCGATATTTCCCGCCTCGATCGCGCCCTGGAAATGCTCCAGTCCACCAGTCCCAGCTACCTCCTCCTCGCCTCCCTGGACGCGGCCCGCCACCAAATGGCGACTCAAGGGAAAAAACGCATCGACCAGGCGCTAAAATTGGCAGGGAGAGCAAGAAATCGACTGCATCAACTGCCCCTTTTGCGGGTTTACGATGCCGAATCCCGTCCGGGGTGTCTGGCCCGCGATCGCACCCGGTTGACCGTCGATGTCGCGGGTTTGGGTCTGAGCGGCTACGAAGCGGATGAAATTCTGCACCGGCAGTTTCGGGTGACGGCCGAGTTGCCGGATTTTCAGAATTTGACTTTTATCGTGAGTCCGGCCAACACACAGCAGGACATCGACGACATGGCGGAGGGGTTCGCGGGTCTGATCCGGCGGGCGGAGGAATTGGAGCGGGATTCTTGCCGATTTCCCCGCACCGTTCTTCCCACTCCCCCGGCGTCCGTCCCGGCCCTGTCTCCCAGAGATGCGTATTTCGCCGAAACCGCCCAACTCCCGATCGGGGAGTGCCGCGGCCGGATCGGTGCGGAGTGCATCTGTCCCTATCCTCCCGGAATTCCGGTCCTGTGGCCCGGAGAGGTGATTTCCGAGGAGGCGATCGCATTCCTCAGACAGGTCCGCGCTTTGGGGGGGCAAATCGTCGGATGCGGCGACCCGAGTCTGGAAACCCTGCGGGTGGTCGTCTAGATCCCACAATCTGCAAACCTTCAACTCAACCCACACCGAATCTATGTCTTCCTCACTCTGGCCCTACATCACCCCCGGCATCCCCGACGAACTGTTCGAGCGCCTACCGGGAATTCCCATGAGTAAGCGCGAGGTGCGGTTGCTGTTGATTTCGTATTTGCGCTTGCGGCCGGATTCGGTGGTTTGGGATATCGGCGCCGGGACGGGGACGATTCCGGTGGAAACGGGGCTGCTGTGTCCCCAGGGCCGGATCGTCGCCGTGGAGCGGGATGAGGAGGTCGCCCATTTGATCCGCAACAACTGCGATCGCTTCGGCGTGACCAATGTTGACGTGATCGAGGGGAGTGCCCCCGAGTGCCTGCACGACCTGCCCCACCGCCCCCACCGGGTCTGTTTGGAGGGGGGGCGGGCGATCAAGGATATCCTGGCGACGGCTTGGAAATACCTGGAATCCGGGGGGCGAATTGTCGCCACCGCTTCGAGTTTGGAGAGTTTGTATTTGATTTCGGAGGGGTTTGCCGAGTTGCAGGTGCGGAACGTGGAAGTCGTCCAGTCCTCCATCAACCGTTTGGAGGGCCGGGGCGGGTCCGGGAGTTTTGCGGCGATCGACCCGATGTTCATCCTCAGCGGCGAGAAAATGGACTAGCCCGGGTGCGATGCCCCCGGACCGCCAACCTTCATTGCAATATTTAACCTTTTAACCTTTCATTAACGGTCATACTGATAAACTGTGGGGTTGGAACGGCTCGGCCGTCCGACCCGGCGGGTTCGCACTGGGAATGCTTCTTAATTATGCCTTGGTCTCGTGTCATCAGTGGAATTGTGGCGATCGCCCTGGCGTTAGTGATGCTGACGCTGGGGGGATGGTACTTCACGCTCGGTTTTGGGGTCATCGTCTACCTCGGCCAACTCGAATACTTTCAATTGGTGCGGGCGAAGGGCATCGAACCCGCCGGGAAAACCACCCTCGCCGTCAGTCAGGCGTTGTTGATCACCGCCGCCCTGGCTCCCCCCCTGGTGGACGCCATGTTCGCCTTAGCGGGAACCCTGATCTGTTTTTACCTGCTGTTCCAACCCAAACTCTCCACCATCGCCGATATTGCCGCCTCGATTTTGGGACTGTTCTACGGCGGCTATTTGCCCAGCTATTGGATCAGACTGCGGGTGGGTTTCGACGCCTTTCCCCCCCCGGGCACCACCGCGATCGCCGATCCGCTCTCCCTGCAAGGTGACTGGCCGGTATCCTGGCATCTGTCCTACCCCCTCACCCAAGGACTGACCGTCACCCTCCTCGCCTTCGGCTGCATCTGGGCCGCCGACATCGGCGCCTACATCGTCGGCAAATTTTTCGGCCGCACCCGCCTCTCCGACATCAGCCCCAAAAAGACGGTGGAAGGGGCGGTGTTCGGCGTGTTGGGCAGCATCGGGGTCGCGATCGCCGGGGCCTGGTTCCTCCGCTGGCCCGGATTTCCCTGGACGGGGGTCGCCCTCGGCTCCATCATTGGCATCGCCAGCCTCTTGGGCGATCTCACCGAATCGATGATGAAACGGGATGCGGGGGTCAAGGACTCCGGCCAACTGATCCCCGGCCACGGCGGCATCCTCGATCGCGCCGACAGCTACGTTTTCACCGCCCCCCTGGTCTATTATTTCGTGACCCTAATTTTGCCTTGGCTGGCGAAATGAGGGAATCGGGAGTCGGGAATCGGGAGTCGGGAAAATTTCACTTTTCACTTTCCCCAACTACGGTTTAACCCAAATAATTCCCCGCAGGGTGAGTTGTTCGGCACTGACGCCGAGATCCTGAATGTCCACGTCGGAACCGAGATCGAGGGTCATGTCCGACCGATGGGTTTCGGGGACAAGGTGGGGCATCTGAAGGCGAGGTTCGGCCAATCGGAGTTGGGTGGGACTGGCCAGTTGTAATTGGGTCGTCAAGGTGAGGGGGACGCCGGTTAAATCGGCCGTCAGTTTGAGGCGGTTTGCTCCCAATGTCAATTGCAGGTTTTCCAGGTTCCCCGCCGGTAGGAGAAAGTGGGATCGGAGCAGTTGGGTGAGGGCATCGGCGAGGAGGGGGGATCGGGCCGAGGCATCGAGGTCCCCGGCGTAGAGTTGCAGGTCGCACTCGACGGGGATGGGTTCGAGGAGTTGTAGGGGTTTGCCCTGCAGGACTTGGCCCAAGTTGATGCGGATGCGGGAAGCGTTGAGGGCGATTTGACTCAGGTGCAGGCCTCGATAAATTACCCCTCGCGCCGAGACCGAGACATCGGGAATTCGGCCGCTCAAGAGCGATCGGTTGTTCCCGCCGATGTGAATTTTCAGAGATTCGACCCGCTCCGCCTGCGATCGCAGGTAGAATTGCACCGCCGCGGACAGGACGGTTCCGATCAGTTTCTTTTGTTGCGCTTCAGTCGCTTTCACTTTTTTCACTCCCCAACCTACCATTGCTGATGTTGACCCCCCCCGATGGGGAGGCCCATTGAATGTCCGTGGATTGTAACCTCTTCCCTCGCCGTCTATCAAGAAAATGCCATGTGGCCGCGGCCGAATTCGGAATCGTGGCGGGTCAACAAGGGTTGGGAGCCACCGGATGTGATAGAACAGAAGCAAGAGTCAAACACTCACCCCGGCAGAAGCACCGAATCGAGAATCGCAGCATCTCTCCTGAGACGTAGGAAAAATTACGGGTCGGTGTAAGATTTGTACAGAGTTGGTGGATTTGTGCAACAATTTAGCTCGGCTCAGTCCAAATTGTCTGAAAACCTGTTCACGACAGGGCGAGTCGTTTACCTCTGGCTGCCCGCCACCCCGGCCGTCAACGCCGGGTTTCGGCCATGACATAACTGATCGGTTCAAATTTCCGACATCCTGCACACCTATGGATGAAAGGCTACAAAAAATCATAGCTCGCTGGGGTATCGCCTCCCGCCGTCATGCGGAGGGGATGATCGTCGAAGGACGGGTGAGGGTGAATGGCAGCACGGCGCATTTGGGTCAAAAGATCGATCCGACTCGCGATCGCGTCGAAATTGACGGACGGCCGGTGCAACCATCCCAACAGACTCAACCGATTTACCTGCTTTTAAACAAACCTCTGGGTGTCGTTTCCACCTGTGCCGATCCGCAGGGACGGCGGACGGTTTTGGATCTGTTGCCCCCCCACTGGCGGGGGGGCCGGGGCATTCATCCGGTCGGCCGGTTGGACAGCAATTCCAGCGGGGCATTGTTGCTCACGAATGACGGCGAACTGACATTCCGGCTCACCCATCCCCGCTATCACGTCCCCAAAACCTATCGGGTCGTCGTCCAAGGTAGCCCCCCCGAATCGGCTTTGGAGCGGTGGCGGCAAGGGATTTTGCTCTCCGGAAAAAAGACATTACCGGCGAAAGTTCGGCGCTTGGGGAAGCGCCGGAGTTCACAAACTGTATTGGAAGTGATTTTATGTGAAGGTAGAAATCGGCAAATCCGCCGAGTGGCAGAATCCCTGGGATATCCCGTGGTTCAACTGCACCGCACGGCGATCGGACCGATTCACCTGAACCCGACTGGACAATTGGAATTACCTCGCGGTCACTACCGGCCCCTCGAAACCTCTGAAGTGCGTTTCCTCAAACATCGAGTCGATCTCGAAACGGTGAGTGTATCTGGAAATTTGGCAGTCGATCTTGAGGAGGACGGCATATGAAACTGACTCTCAGGCCCCCAATGTTTAAATTGAACACGAATTCTCAGAGTCCCGGGCAACAGCAAACTCGATTTGATACCGAACAGGTGCAGCGGTTATCGGATATTGGAGAGCAGTTGCGTCAGACCCGCATCGACCATTCCCTCTCGTTGGATATGGTGGCGACCTATACTCGCATTCGCTCCCACTTGCTGCGGGCCCTCGAAGAAGGCCGGATGGATCGCCTTCCCGAACCCGTTTACACCCGGGGGCTGATCCGGCGGTACGCCGACGCCCTCGGATTAGACGGGGAAGAATTGGCGAATTTCTTTTTGCCGGAACCGACGGGGCGATCGCTCCAAACGTCCTTGAAATGGCTCCGCGCTCCCCAACTGCGGCCGAGCCACCTGTATCTGACTTATATTCTGCTCGTTATTTGTGCCATCAACGGTTTATCCTATTTGATCCGGACTTCTCCTGAAGAAGCCGTCACCGAAGCCGAACCGGGCGGCGAATCGGTGGAAATGGCGCGAAATTCCGCGCCTCCCTCAACTTCCCAACCGGCCACGGTGAAGGTGGAAAACGCTTCCCCCTCCCCGAGTGCGACTCCGGACCCGAAACCCGTCATCCGGGATGTGGAAGTCGGAATCACGGTCAAGGACGAGTCCTGGGTTCTGGTCGAAGTGGACGGCAAGACCGAATTTCAGGGGATTTTATCCGGCGGCACCCAGAAAAGTTGGAAAGCGAAGAATGAAGTCGTGGTGGTCGCCGGAAATGCCGGGGGCGTCCTCGTCACCGTCAACGACGGCGAAGCCAAACGCCTCGGAGAACCCGGAATGGTGGAAGAGGCGGTTTTCAAGGTGGGGAATACCCAAGGAACCGACGACACTCCGAGTTCCTAACCGGCGAAGGGGGGGCGATCCGGGAAAATCCCCCGATCGCCCCACACCTTACACCCGATTGAGATCGGACATTATCGCGGCGATCGCCCGTAGGTGTCGGTCCAGAACTTGAGGCGATCGCGGAGTTCGTCCGTCAGCATCCCCGGTTCGCACCGCCAGGCCCAGTTCCCTTCCGCCGTGCTGGGTTTGTTCATCTTGGCTTCGCTCCCGAGTCCCAACACGTCCTGCAGGGGAAAAACCGCCTGATTCGCCACGGAAGACAGGGCCAGCCGGATCATGTCCCAGTGGATGCCGTAGTCGAGGACGGCCCCCAAATACCGAGTCACCCGCGCCTGTTCCTTCACCGTCCGCCGGTTGAACCAGCCCACGGTCGTATCGTTGTCGTGGGTCCCCGTATACACCACCCAGTTGGGCGAGGTGTAGTTGTAGGGCAGATAGGGGTTCTCCGGCCCCGAGTCGAAGGCGAAATGCAGCACCTTCATCCCCGGCAACTCGAATTTATCCCGCAGAGCCTCCACCTCCGGGGTGATGATCCCCAGATCTTCGGCGATAATCGGCAGCCGCCCCAACCGCTCCTCGATCGCGTGAAACAAGCCCTCTCCGGGGGCGCTGACCCACTGGCCATTCATCGCCGTCGTCTCCCCCTGGGAAACCGCCCAGAAGGACTCCAAACCCCGGAAGTGGTCGATGCGGATCAAATCGACGTAATCCAACATCGCCTGAATCCGCTGCACCCACCACTCGAACCCATTTTGCTGGAGGCGCTCCCAGTTGTAGACCGGATTTCCCCACAGTTGGCCGGTTTCGCTGAAGTAATCCGGCGGCACCCCCGCCATCAGCGCGGCTTCCCCGGTTTCCCCGTCCAGACAGAAAATTTCCGGGTGCGCCCAGACGTCGGCGCTGTCGTGGGCTACATAAATCGCCAGATCTCCGAAAATCCGAATCCCCTGTTCGTTGGCGTAGCGCTTCAAATTCGCCCACTGGCGGTTGAACGTGAATTGGAGATATTTGTGATAATAAATATCCTCTCCGAGCTTCTCCTTCCATTTGCTCACGGCCTCTGGCTTGCGCCGGGAAATGCCGTCGTCCCAAGTGTGCCAACTCGCGTCCCCCTGGGCGTCCTTGAGAGACATGAAAAAGGCGTAATCTTCCAGCCAGTAGCTCTTTTGGTGGCAAAATTCGTGAAATTCGTGTTCGAGTTCCGGCGACCCATTTTCCCGAAAGTTCTGGAACGCTTTCTTAAATAGGGGGGTCTTCACCTCCCGCACCCGGTCGAAATCGACCATATCGGTGGGCAGGGGTGGGACTTCGGCCAGATCTTCTTCGGTCAGCAACCCCGCCTCCGCCAACATATCGGGACTGATGAGGAGAGGGTTTCCGGCGAAAGCCGAGTAGGAGAGGTAGGGGGAATTTCCGAACCCGGTCGGACCCAGCGGTAAAATTTGCCAGAGTTGTTGGTTGCTCTCGTTGAGAAAATCGACAAACTGATAGGCATTCGGCCCCAAGTCTCCGATCCCGTATCGACTGGGAAGGGAAGTGGGGTGCAACAAAATCCCGCTAGATCTTGGTTGAAATGACATAACAAACCTAGAGATATGAGTAGTTCAACGGGTCAAAGGGTGGATCGCCATCCGGACATCGATCGCCCAGCAGTACCTCCAAACCGACTGGCGATCGTGCCAGATCGGTCCGATCCCATCTGCAAACATCTTACCCGAATGGCTGTCGCCTGACGGAAAATTGCCAAATTCGGAGTCGGGGATGGGATGAGGATTGAGAAGTCGGTATTTTGGCCTCTCTTCTCTGGACTGGGGGCGAGTTTAGCAAAAAACGGGGAGAGCCCAATCTGACCAAAGTTAGAAATTTAATTTTGGCGATCGCAACTGTTTTGTATGGCGGGACACAGACAGACGATGCCGAATTTCAGAAAATTAAAGATAAATGAAAACAAAATGAATGATTTATGAAAGGGTCGATCCGATCGCAAATTTCCCGCATCAAATCGGCGATCGCGTGATAGTCTAGAAGTGAAGAGAGAAACCAATCGGGCCGTTTAAAAAGTTCCCGGGCGATCGCGATATCGATCGTTTCCGAAGTTCAGATGGCGAACTTTTTATCCCGTCTGCCCGTAAAATTGACAGACTCGAACGGACTGACTCGATCGCACCATGCTAACCGCTTTCACCGCCGGACTCCTACTGATCACCCTTTCCGAACTCGGAGACAAAACCTTTTTTATCGCCGTCATTTTGTCCCTGCGACATTCCCGAAAACTGGTGTTCGCGGGGGTGGTCGCAGCCCTGGCAACCATGACGGTTTTATCGGTGGCGATGGGGCAGGTCGTCTCATTCCTGCCGCCCATTTACCTGCACTGGGCGGAAATTGCCCTGTTCGCCCTGTTCGGCATCAAATTGCTCTACGAAGCCAGCCAGATGCCCCAAAATAAGGCGAATTCCGGGGAAGAAAAAGAAGCGATCGAGGCGGTGGAGGGGTCGAATTTTCCGAAACGCAAGGGCAATTTGGGAATCCTCACCGAAGCCTTTTCCCTCACCTTTATCGCCGAGTGGGGCGATCGCACCCAAATCGCCACCATCGCCCTCGCCGCCGCTTACCACCCCGTCGGAGTCGTCGTCGGGGCGACTTTGGGACACGCCATCTGTGCCGCGATCGCCGTTTTGGGGGGGCGGCTGATCGCCGGACACATCTCCGAACGCACCATCACCGCGATCGGCGGTTGTTTGTTCTTGGTTTTCAGCCTCGTCGCCTGGGTTGATGGCGTGGGAACTGCGGCGGTTTAGGGGGGGATAAAATAGCGATCGCACGTTTCCGGGACGCGATCGCGATCAGTATTAAAGATGCTTCCACTCGCCGGTTTTTCCCAACGATAAAAATGCCGGATGCCACTCCGTCAATCCGTCGTCAGCGGGGGTTTCACTCTCGTTCAATCTCACCGCAGCTAGAAACCGGGTTTCTTGCGGACAATCAGGTTGAGAAATAGGAACTCTTATAGAAACCCGGTTTCTTTTCTCCCCAATGTCTCAATTGCAACTCGGTCAGGGATGCGATCGCATCGGGTAATTCTGTCAGTCCCATTTGACTGAGATCGAGCTCTGTCGCTCCCTCCTGACGGGCAACTTCAATTTTTTCCTCAAAGTCAATCCTCAAAGTCAATCACTGTGGGGGCAACCGTCTCTGGTTGCCCGGTTGATGAGTAAATGGGTTGTCCGATTAATGAATTGCCAAACCCTATCATTCACCTAGGGCAAGCGCAGAGGCTTGCCCCCACAGATGGATTGGGAAATGGGTTGAAAAAGTGGGCTTTCCCCATCAAAACCGATACCGACATCAATTCTTCAAATTTTGCCGATCGCCTTTTTTCACCCCCTCCCCATCCGGCGGGTGGGAATTGTTCTCAGGGTGATAACCGTTGCCGTTGCCGTTGCCATTACCATTGCCATTTCCATTCGCCTCGGCATAGTAGATCGATTCCCCCAATTCCCCCGGCAGGTGCTTGGATTTGCCCGTCAGCCGAGATTGCAAATTGGTGGCGATCGCATAAAATACCGGCACCACATACAAACTCAGCAGCGTCGAAACCAACATTCCCCCCATCACCGACATCCCGATGGAGACGCGACTCGCCGCCCCCGCACCCGTGGCGAAAGCCAGCGGCATCACGCCGAAAATGGTCGAAAAAGCGGTCATCAAAATCGGGCGAAATCGCACCCGTCCGGCCTCGATCGCCGCCTGTTGAATCGATCGCCCCTGAGAGCGCAATTGGTTGGCAAATTCCACGATCAAAATCGAGTTTTTCGTCGAAAGTCCGATCAGCATGATCAGGCCGATGCGACTGTAAATATTCAACTCCAACTGCGCCATCCACAGCGCCCCGAACGCCCCCAAAAGCGACAAAGGAACCGCCAACAAAATCACGATCGGATCGATAAAACTCTCGAACTGCGCCGCCAGCGTCAGGAAAATAAACGCCAACGCCAGACCGAAAATGTAGACCGTCGCCTGTCCCGCCTCGCTGAACTCCAGGGACTCCCCAGCCAGGGCCGTCCGCATCGTCTCGGGGATGACGCGATCGGCCAAATTCTGCATCGCCTCCAACGCCTCGCCCAGACTGTACCCGGCGGCGGGACTGCCTTCTAATGTCGCGGAACGGAAGCGGTTAAAGTGGTTAATTTGCGGGGGAAGAGTGGAGTCGCGCACCGAAACCACGCTGCTGATGGGCACCATCTCCCCCGACTCGGCGCGGACGTAGAGTTCCTCAATATCCTCCGGACTGGCGCGATATTCTTTCTGAGCCCGGACGATAACATCGTAACGCTGGTTGCCCTCGTTGAAATTGGTGATATCCCGCCCCCCCAGCATGATTTGCAGGGTGCGGGCGATTTGCTGCACCGAAACCCCCAAATTTCCAGCCTGCGATCGCTCCACTTCCAGCACCAACTCCGGTTTATTCAGCTTCAAATCGGTGTCCACGTTCACCAATTGGGGCAGATTTTGCGCCTCCTTCGCCAACTCGTCCGACACGGCGGCCAACTCGCCGATATCCGTGCCCTGGAGGACGAACTGCACCGGCTGGCCCCGCCCACTTCCGGGGAGGGAACTGGGGTTGATGGGGAAGATCATCGCGTCGGTAATGCGGGAAAACTGGCCGAACAGCCGTTTGACGATCTCCTGCTGGGACTGGCCGGGTTCGGTGCGTTCCGACCAGGATTTGAGGCGGGTAAAGGCGAAACCCCGGTTCGCCTGGGAGGCCCCCCGCCCGAAACCGGTGATGGTGAAATAGGCTTCCATTTCGGGGACGTCAGCCAGCACCTCCTCGACCTGTTGCACGACATTATTCGTATACTCGATACTCACCCCTTCTGGCGCGTTGATGGGAATAAAAATACGGCCGCGATCTTCGGTGGGGAGGAACCCTTGGGGCAGTTGGACGAACAGCCAAGCCGTCAGTCCCAAAGCCGCCACGAATCCCACCAAAACCACGGGTTTAGCCGCCATCATCATCCGCAGGGTGCGATCGTAGGCTGCCTGGATGCGCCGCAGCAGCCAGTCGAAGCCGTTGAGGGGGGCAGAAAACAGCCGCATGATGGGATTGTTGCTGGCGTGGGAGGGGGTCAGCAGTCGCGCCGAAACCGCCGGCGCCAGGGTGAGGGCGACGAAGGAGGAGAAGACGACGGCGATCGCGAGGGTGATGGCAAATTCGTTGAAAATTTGTCCGGTGGAACCGCCGGAAAAGCCGACGGGGACGAAGACGGCGATCAGGACGACGGTGGTGGCGATGACGGCGAACACCACTTCCCGCATGGCGTGGATGGCGGCGGGGAAGGGGTGCATTTTCTTTTCGTCGATGTAGCGGACGATATTTTCGAGTACGACGATGGTATCGTCCACCACCAGTCCGGTGGAGAGGGTGAGGGCAAACAGCGTCAGGACGTTAATGGAAAAGCCCAGGAAGAACATCGCCCCGAAGGCGCCGATCAAAGAGACGGGGATGGTGAGGGTGGGGATGAGGGTAGCCCGCCAGTTTTTCAGGAAGGCGAAGATCACCAATACGACGAGAACGATCGCCAACAATAACGTTTCCCACACTTCATCGATCGCCACCTGCACGAATTCGGAATAGTCCACGGCGATGGTGTAATTCATCCCCTCGGGGAAGCTCTCGGAGAGTTCCTTAATTCTGGCTTTCACCCCGTTGGCGACTTCCAACAGGTTGGCGCCGGAGAGTTTGCTCACCCCCAGGGCGACGGCGGGGGTTCCCCGGAACCGGGCGATGGTGCGATCGCTTTCGGCCCCGATCTCGGCGTAACCGACATCCCGGAGGCGAATTAACGCCCCGTCGGGGTTGCGGCGGATGACGAGATCTTCGTATTCGGCGGGATCTCTCAACCGCCCGAGGGTGCGGACGGGATATTCGGTGCTTTGCCCCTCGATGCGTCCGCTGGGGATTTCCACGTTTTGCCGTCGCAGGGCGTCTTCCACGTCCAAAGCGGTGACGTTGCGAGCCGCCATGCGATCGGGGTCCAGCCACAGTCTCATGGCGTAGCGCCGCTCTCCCCCGATGAAGATGCTGCCCACCCCATCGACGGTTTCCAGGGCGTTTTTGAGGAAGCGATCGGCGTAGTTGCTCAATTCCAAGTTGGAGAAGCGATCGCCGTAAATGGCGATCCACATGATCCGATCGTCGTCGCTACTCTCTTTGGAAACAACCGGGGTGTCCACGTCGTCGGGAAGTTCGTCCGTCGCCCGCGAAACCCGCGATCGCACGTCCTGGGCGGCGGCTTCCAAATCGCGATCGACGTCAAACTGAGCGGTAATGGAACTGATCCCCTCCCGGCTGGAGGAAGTCAGGGTTTTCAACCCCTCCACCCCGTTAATTTCCGCCTCCAAAATTTCCGTCACCTCCGTTTCCACTACCTCCGCATTGGCACCGGGGTAGGTGGTGCGGACGGTGACGACCGGGGGATCGATGCTGGGATATTCCTGCACCGGAAGCCGGGTAAATCCGACCAATCCGATCAGGACAATTAACAATGAACAAACCGTCGCAAAAACCGGACGCCTGATAAAAAAGTTGGTAAACATAGGCAGGGTGTAGGGTGTAGGGTGTAGGGTGTAGGGAGGAAAGAGAAGAGAGAATAGAGGACAGATAAACTTCTCACTTCTCTCTTCTAACTCCTCACTTCTCCCAAAATGGGGAATCTAAAATCTAAAATCTAAAATCTAAAATTCCCCTCCCTAATTCTTGGGTTGAATCGGCGTTCCGTCGGATAGTTTTTGGATGCCGGAGACGATCAGTTTTTCGCCGGGGCGCAGCCCTTCCAGGACTTCGGCGCGATCGCCTCGAATTAACCCCAAACGGATCACCTGTTTTTTGGCCGTGGGATTGTCTCCCCCTTCGGCCACGAAGACGAACCGTTCGTCCCCCAAAAACTGCACGGCGGTCATGGGAACCACCACCACGCCCGGTTTTTCGTCCCAAATCACGTCCGCCCGCACGAATTGACCGTTTCGCAACTGTCCGTCGGGGTTCGGAAACGTGGCTTTCGCCAAAATGGTCTGGGAATCCGGGTTGACGGTGGGGGAAATAAAGCTGATCCGCCCCGTGCCGAGGGAATTGCCTTGGGGGTCGCGCATCCGCACGGCCAGCCCCATTTCCAGGTCGGATTTCCGTTCCAGGGGAATCGGCAACCGCAATTCCAGGCGATCGTTTTCCGTCAGGGTGGTGAGGGGGTCGCCCTGTTGGATGTAGTCTCCCTCTTTGACGGTCACATCGCCGATCACCCCGTCAAAGGGGGCTTCGACGGCACTTTCGGCTAACTGTACTTCCAACTGGTTAACCCGGGCCGCGGCTTCGGCGACCTGGGCTTCCGCCTGGTCGATTTCTTCGAGGCGGGTGCCGTTTTCCAGGCGCCGGAGTACCTGTCGGGCCTGTTCCACTTCCGCCCGTCTGAGGGCGATTTCGGATTGGCGGTTTTTCTGTAACTGTTCTAACCGCCGTTGATCGGCCCTCAAGTCGGCCTCGGCGGTTTCGAGTTCCGAAACTAATGTATCGAATTCGTCCCGGGAAATGGCGCCGGCTTCGGTCAATTCCTCAAATCGGTTCACCCGCTTTTGGGCCAGTTCCGCTTCGGCGATGCTGGCGTCAATTTGGGCCTGGGCCTGGTTGATTTCGGCCAGGAAGCTGCCGGATTCCGCGTCGGCGAGTCGGGCTTGGGCTTCCACCACTCGGGCTTGGGCTTCGGCGATTTCTTCGGGGCGACTGCCGGCCCGCAGTTCCGCCACTCGGGCTTGGGTCCGCACCAGGTTGGCTTGGGCTTGCCGGAGTTCGGTCTCCAACTCGTCGCTTTTCAGTCGCGCGATCGCCTGTCCCCGCGTTACCCTATCCCCAGACTCGACAAAAATCCGGGTGACGCGCCCCCCGACTTCCGGCTTGACTTCCACCGATCGCTTCGCCTCCAGGGTTCCCACGAATTCGGAGCGATCCTGGAAATTTTCCGTTTCCACCGCAGCCAATCGCACGGGGACGCCCCGCGGCGCCTCGGACGGGCCGGCTTCCTGGGAGGGCACCGCCGTTTGGGTCGCCTTCCACCACTGGCCCCCGGCAAAACCGACGCCCAGGGCGAGGAAAATGGCCAAAATCACCTGCAACCATCCGGGGTTGCCGCGAAGGTCCGATTCGGGTTGGCGATCGCGATCGTCCGACACCAACTCGGGAGAGTCGTTTAATTCGACTGGGGACTGATTGGAATTTTGAGCCGATGATTCGGTCGATGATGGATGAGACATATCAATTGCGGTAAAAGTTGAGATTTGAAAGTGACGTTATTCGCGAAAATTAACCGATTCATTGTGGGAGGTTATTTTGAGAAATTTAAAGCGATAAATTGCGATTTGCTATCTATCTTTTGGTAGAGAATCTTTTGGCAAAGCAATGACCAAGGATTTTTCCTGCTTTAAATCTTCTAAGGTTTGATTCAACCAATCCACCTCGGAGTTGAGGAGGGACTTGGCGCGTTTCCAGACCGCTGCTTGGTAAGGATCGCTCGGCATATAGTCAATTTCTTGACTGTTCAAATATTCGTCCCGTTGATGACAAATTCTCAGGCGGTGTTCCACCAATCGAATTCGTTCTTCTACATTTAAATCGCTAAAAAAGAAAAACTTGATCAAAAACCGAGCTCTGCCCTTCACCCAACTTTCTTGGGGTTGTTCCAGCATCTTCTGCCGCCAGCGCCTGCGTCCGGCTGCCGTGATGCCATAAACTTTTCGGCTCGAACCCGCATCTCCCGCCTCCTCCAGCATCACTTCAATATATCCCCGCTCCTCCAGACGTTTGAGCAACGGATAAATTGCACCGTAATTGACGCTGATGCAACTCCCCATAAACAGCTCGAGTCGTTGCTTCAGTCGGTAGCCGTGCAAAGGTTCGCGTTGCAACAGTCCCAGGGCGGATAACTCTAGCATTATATCAAATTGATACTTAAGTTCTGAATATACTCGATCTTAACCTATCAGTCCAGAATTCCCACCCCCCCGAAGTCGGGTTTCGGGGGTGAGGTGGGAAATGCCAGAATTTTCCGCCGCTCCCTCCATTCCGTTTTCTATCGCTTAAGATTTCAAGCATTTGCTCTCAATTCGCATCGTCAACGCCGGATCAAATCCGACGGACTGGTAAAGTCGGAAAGCACCGGACGGGTTTTCCGCATCCACCCCCAGCAAGGCGATGTCCGTCCCCGCTTCCCGCAGGCGGCGCAACGTCTCGAGCAAAAGTGCCCGTCCCACACCCCGCCGGCGGAACCCCCGGCGAGTGCCCAGACTGTTGATCCAACCTTCTGGCTGGCTTTTGTGGCGGTTATCTTCCGGGAAAATCGCGCCGCAGCAAAATCCCGCGAACGTTCCGCCCGGCGCAGCAGCGATCAAATTCAGTTCTGGGATGTAATTGGGATTGTCCAACTCATGCTCGAACTGTTCCACCGTCAGATCGTGGTGGTTCCAGTGATCGATAAAGCTTTGGTTGAACATCTCCACCCAGGCTTTCCCATCGGTTTTTCCCGCGATCGCACGACAGGTGAACCCCGCCGGAAACTGGGGTTTCGGTATCGGGGAGCTCAGGGAACGTTTCATGCGGAAAAAGCGCCGTTCCGGGGTAAAACCGTGGGCTTCCAAAACCGCCAGCCGTTGGGTTTCGGTGGTGTACGCGGACGTTTGCAGGCGGACGGGTTTTCCCGTTTTTTCTGACAATTCCCGCATCCGGCATTCCGCCCAAGCTAAGACATCCGCCTCGATCGCCCCATCCCTGTAATCCGGGTGCACGACAAACTCGAAATATTCATCCGTCGCCCACACGGTGGCGTAAGCGATCGCCTCTCCGTCGGCATTTTCCCACAGGGCGACATCCCGGCTGATGTCAAAATCGGGGGAGCGAAAATTCTGGGCGACGCGATCGCCCGAAGTCCATCGTTCCAGGCGATCGTGGGCGGACGAGGTATTAAATAAGTGGGCGATCGCCTCCAAATCCGCCGATTGTCGATAGGGGCGACGGGTTAACGTACTCATAATTTTTATTAACCTTTCTGCAAGGTTTCTCCCGATCTTTAGGTCGAAAAATTTAGCTTCAAGCCATCAATTATAAACGAAATAAGCCGACCCCAAAATCAGGCCGGCGGGGCGGCGATCGCGATCGTGCTGGCGAACTTGAGGATCGCCCCCTCCTCGCTCATGGCAATCAAAATTCGGGCGATCGGCCCAAAATTGGCGAGTTTTCAGAAATAAAAACATCGGTTCATCCCTCCACATTAAAAAATGCAATCCACCAGGGAGGTACTGCCCCTCCTGTCGCCGCGTTATCAGCACGGTGCCTCACTTTTCGGCCTCTGGTGGTGGCACTCCCACCGGGATTTGAACCCGGAATCCTCAGCTTAGAAGGCTGTCACTCTGTCCGTCGAGTTATGGGGGCAGTTTTCGGCAATTCCGAAGCGAATTATGGGACTCGAACCCATACCTGGAGTTTGGAAGACTCAAATTCTACCGTTATAGGCGGGAGTCGAGAATCGGGAGTCGGGAGTCCTTGAAAACTCAAAGCCCCTTTAAGTCGAGGTTTTGAAGTTTTCGGGGTTCCCTCGATTTGTTAACATACGAGCGCTCATTGCCATACACTAAATTTGCAATATTGAAAGTGCTGACCGCCCAGCCGGGTGGAGAACCTCAAGGTTTTATGGAAACCCGAAACCAAACCCCCGGATTTTGTCGAACTTTGACCTTTATCCGTTAAGATTTGATGGTCTGAGGGTTGAGATGTGAGGTTTGAGCTTTGAGCTTTTAGCGTTGAGCTTTAACCACAAGCAGAGATGGTTTTCTCCTACCAAAGAAGATCCATCTCTAAACCATAAATTTAGAGATTTTCGGACGGCCAGCACGAAGAGGCGGGAGTCGGGAGTCGGGAGTCGGGAGTCGGAGATATTTTGCGAGGGCGAATGCCATTCGCCCCTACGATTTAATAATTTCTTCCCCTACACCCCACACCCCACACCCTAATTATCGGGAATTTCCAGCATCGTGCGGGCGTTGCTGATGGACAGGATGCGATCGACGGTGGACTTGAATTCCTCCACAAAAGTTTGACGGCGATCGCACTCCGCGGCTAAATCTGTGGGGTCGAGCAATTCCACCCCTTCCCTCGCCAGAAAACTATCCGCCAAAGACTGATATTTCTCCGAAGTCGCGTTTTTTCCCAACACTTCGATCGCCAGTTTGTCGAGTCGTTCTTTGACCCGCGCCCGGGCTGCATTGAAATCCTTTCGGGCGCGGCTGTAGGCCGACTGCATGGTATCGAGAACCGCCTCGTAATACAGGATGAAATTCTTCATCTCGATCGCCTCCGCGACGGTCATTTCTTCCCCCGCCACCGTCACCGTCGTTGACGCATTGGACAGGACGACAATTCGCTTGATCGTGCGCCGACGGGCGATCAGAGCATCCACCTTTTGCAGGGCGGCCCGCGCCTTCGTGCCGTACTCGTCGCGGGATCTGTAGCCGGTGGGAGTCTTCCCCACTTCGACCACTGTAATCAACGTGTTTCCTTCCAAAGCAGCCCGCGCCGAATCGATCCGCTTTTCCAGCAGCGTCAATTCCGCCAGGGCATCCGTCACCGTCATCTGAGTCACGGAAATCACCTCCTTTTTAAATCGTTGAATTTTGAAAAATCTAAAAACGGTTTTGAAATACATAGATAGTTTTTTGCGCCGGAGTCGTATCCAGAACCGAAAATAAAACCATTTTGAATCGGTTGTAGAACGGGCGATCGCACCCCAACAGATCCGAGTCGAGAATTTCCAGGGTATTTTGTGCGATCGCAACTCGGTTCACCGTCACTCCTCCGAATGGGTTTCGAGACAATTTGAATTGAATGCTGAGAGCTGAAAGCTGAAAGCTGACAGCTATATAAACTATCATTGAGCTACAGGGCATCGGCCAGCCCCCCAAGCCAGTGTCGAACTGGCGACCTCCTGTTCTTCACCTAGCGTAGCGCCTGATATGAGCGGGGATGACGGGATTCGCACCCGCGACTTCCTGTTCGACAGACAGGCGCTCTGGGCTAACTGAGCTACATCCCCATTAATGTAGTACGATAATTCGGTTGTCGAGGTTCGGCACAGTCTGCGTGGCTTTCTGAAAGGAGCTTTTGGCTCTTTCCTGTCCGCCACATTTTTATACTACACAAATACTACAAGCTGTGTCAAGGGGTGGGGCAAAAATTTTTTGCTGGGCGTGCAGAACGCGATCGCGGGCTGTGTTACAACGCCTCGGACGGCGGCGGGGCGAAGCGATCCGAATCCTCTATAATAGGAGTTTGGATTTTCAACCGATCAACTGGAGCGAATTATGTCTCGTGTCTGTCAGCTTACGGGTAAACGGGCGAACAACGGCATGGCCGTATCCCACTCCCACCGTCGCAGCCACAAGCTGCAACAGCCGAATTTGCAGTGGAAGCGGGTTTGGTGGCCCCAGGGCAAGCGCTGGGTGCGTCTGAAGATCTCCACCAAGGCGATCAAGACCCTGGAGAAGAAGGGATTGCAGGCTATGGCCAAAGAAGCCGGCATCGATCTGAACAAATTTTAATTTTTCGATGAAAAGTCGGCGATCGCGGGGGTCTGGCGTTAGAGTCCGGCTCCCGCTTGCCATTTTTTTTTATTATTAAAACCGACCGAAATCTCGATTTAAAGTAATCCAAATAAATGTCCAACAAACCAGGCGTAAAGCACGAAAAATAACCACCCCTCCCACTGCGTAACCTGCTTGTCCTGGGTGACGAAGAAAAACAGCAGCGTGGCGCCCATCATCACCGGCAGGGCGTTGACCAAAATATCGTCGGGAATGTCTAAACTTTTAATCAGTCCGGGAATTCCCATGACGATCAACGAGTTAAAAATATTCGACCCCACCACATTGCCGATCGCGATTTCAGGGTCGCCTTTTCTGGCCGCCGAAATCGTCACCGCCAATTCGGGCAAAGAGGTTCCCAACGCCACCACACTCACGGCGATGATCGAAGTTCCCAAACCGAATATTTCCGAAAGTTTGATGATGGATTCGACGGTGTAGTTGGCGCCGACAAAAATAAACAGGGCGCCCAAAACGACGATCAGAATATGTCGGGTCAAAAAGCGGCGGGAGTTGCTGTTGGAGGAGAGTTCGGTTTCGCTCTCGACGCGACCTCCCCGGATGATATAGACGAGATAAATCACGAATCCGAGCAGGCACAGGATGGCTTCGCCGGTGGAAAAAATATCGTCGCTGATGGTAAAATAAAGGAGCATCGCCGAACCCACCAACATGGGGAGATCCACATGAATGAGATTGTAAGTAATCTTCATGGGGCTACTGATGACGGAGGCGACGCCGATAATTAGAAAAATATTGGCGATGTTGGAACCGATGACATTGCTGGCGACAATTTCGGACGAACCTTGATAGACGGCGGCGAGGGAAGATGCCAGTTCCGGGAGGGAGGTTCCGATCGCCACAATTGTCACCCCGACAATAAACGGACTGAAGCCCAAAAAGAGCCCGATTTTGCCAGCCGATTCTGTAAAAAAATCCGAAGCGGCTATCAGAACGGCGAGGCTGATCACAAAAACGGCAACCCAAATAAGTATTTCTAACATCTTGGTTTAAACTTGACTTAACAGATATTTTACCGGGTTGGGAAGTCGAATCTCCTGTCAATTCGTCGGGTTCGCGATCGCAACGCCCGGTTCGCCCGACCCTTTCATATTAGATCAGTTCCCGAGGAGTCTGCACGAGTTCGCCCGTCCCAAAAGCGATCGCCCGCCTCAAATTGACAAAAAAACAGCCCGATTTCCGAAGCCGCCAACCGATCGCCAATTGCGATAGAATCGATTAACGTCCATATTCATCGCCCGCCGAAGGGTCGTCCAGTCCACCGTTGACCTTTGCCATGCCTTCAACTCTCAAACACCTGCGATCGCGATTTGAACGGGCTTTAGATGCCGCCTTCGGGGAATCCGTGGCGGGAACCGATCCGGCGATCGCCCCCACCAACAATCCCAAATTCGGGGACTACCAGTGCAACGTTGCCATGTCCCTGACTAAAGTTTTGAAGAACAACCCGAGGGCGATCGCGACTGCAATTCTAGAACACCTCGACATCGGGGATCTTTGCGAACCGCCGGAAATTGCCGGCCCCGGATTCATCAACCTGCGCCTCAAACCCGAATATCTCGAAAGCCGACTCAGCGCCAACTTGGGAGATCCACGCCTCGGCATCCCCCCCACGCCTCATCCCGATCGCGCGATCGTCGATTTTTCGAGCCCCAACATCGCCAAAGAAATGCACGTCGGCCATTTGCGATCGACGATCATCGGCGACTGCATCGCCCGAATTCTAGAATTTGAAGGACACGACGTCCTCCGCCTCAACCACGTCGGCGACTGGGGCACCCAATTCGGGATGCTGATCACCTATCTGCGGGAAAAATACCCCGAGGCCCTCACCAAGGCAGACGCCCTGGATCTCGGGGATTTGGTGGAATTTTACCGCCAAGCCAAAAAGCGCTTCGACGAGGATGACGATTTTAAACAGGCGTCCCGCCAGCAGGTGGTGCGGTTGCAGTCGGGGGACCCGGACAGCCGCCGCGCCTGGGAGTTGCTGTGCGAACAATCCCGCCGGGAATTTCAACACATTTACGATCGCCTCGACATCGAACTGACGGAACGGGGAGAATCTTTTTACAACCCCATGCTGCCCGACGTGGTGGCCGATTTGGAGCGATCGGGGCTGTTGGTGGAAGACCAGGGGGCGAAATGCGTCTTTTTGGAAGGGTTTACAAATAAGGAGGGGGAACCCCTGCCGCTGATCGTCCAGAAGTCCAACGGCGGCTACAATTACGCGACGACGGACCTGGCGGCGGTGCGACACCGGATCGAGAAAGAGGGTGCCAATCGTTTAATTTATGTCACGGATGCGGGTCAGGCGAACCATTTCGCCCAGGTGTGGCAGGTGGCCCGCCGGGTGGGGTGGATACCCGAGGAAATTGATGTGGTCCACGTCCCCTTCGGTTTGGTGAAGGGGGAGGACGGGAAGAAGCTGAAGACGCGATCGGGGGAAACGGTGCGGCTGCGGGATCTCCTGGATGAGGCGGTGAAGCGGGCCAAGGACGACCTGGAAACCCGACTCCGGGAGGAGGGGCGGTCCGAGTCCCCGGAATTTGTCGATCGCGTGGCGTCCGTGGTGGGTATCGACGCGGTGAAATACGCCGATTTGAGCCAAAATCGCACCAGCGACTACATTTTCAGCTATGACAAAATGCTGTCTCTCCAGGGCAACACGGCACCCTATATGTTGTACGCCTACGTCCGCATCCAGGGGATCAGTCGCAAGGGAAATATCGATTACGGACAGTTGGGGGGGGAGGCGAAAATTCACCTCAAAGATGAGACGGAATTTGTCCTCGCCAAGCATCTTTTGCAATTGAATGAAGCGATCGACGGGGTGGCGGAGGAGTTATTGCCGAACCGACTCTGCCAGTATTTATTTGAGTTGAGTCAAAAGTTCAACCAATTTTACGATCGCTGCCCGGTTCTGAAGGCGGAAGAACCCGATCGCACCTCCCGGCTGGCTTTGTGCCATCTGACGGCGGAAACGCTGAAGTTGGGACTGTCCCTGTTGGGGCTCTCGGTGTTGGATCGGATGTAGGCGGGGTTGAAAATGGGGCGATCGGGAATTTACCGAAGCTTTACACAAGTTAAACTCAAGTTTTACACAAACCCCTAGAGTTTTCATCGATCGAAAGGCTAAGATACTATTAAAGAATCCAAAACTGCTTCTGTTGAACTGGGATAACCAGGTAACTAGAATAGGCATTGGATCGGGGTATCTACTAGATATTTGACTGGACATTGGCGGGGAACTTTTGACTGGAGTTCCCTGTTTTTTTTTGCGATCGCGTCTATTGTTTGGGGTGGAGGGGCAAGCACAGAGGCTTGCCCCCAGTATGATTGATTCCCCCCCCAATCCTGTGGAAGCAATCACCCCCAATCCTGTGGAAGCAACCCCCCCCAATCCTGTGGAAGCAACCGTCTCGGGTTGCGATCAGGTTGCGGGTTGCGATCGCGTCCATTGCTGTTTGGGGTGGAGGGGCAAGCACAGAGGCTTACCCCTACGATGATTGATTCCACCCCCAATCCTGTGGAAGCAACCGTCTCGGGTTGCGATCAGGTTGCGGGTTGCGATCGGGTTGCGGGTTGCGATCGGGTTGCGGGTTGCGATCGGGTTGCGGGTTGCGATCGGGTTGCGATCGCAACCTGATCGCCCATTATTCCCTATCCCCTATTCTTTTGGGGTCTTTCAGATGTTCTGAGGGTAAGGATGGGGGGTCTGAATCCCGTTTCCGAGTCCAGGTTTTCCAGGCAACTCGGATGCCAGTCCAAACGCTCCCGGTGCCGATCCGCAATTGTTCGGCCTGTTGTTTGGCCCCGCCGATGCCGCGATCGACCTGTTTGACGACCTGGTTGGCACTCTGGACTCCTTCGGCTACCTCGTCCGTCAGGTCGCTGATTTCCATCCCCGTGAGGCGGATGGCTTCTAAAGTCGGCGGAAATTCCCGCGACAGGGTGTCGGCCAATTTTTCCAAGCTGCGGGCGGCCCTCCCAAGGGCTTGGAGGGCGGGAAGGGCTGCTATCAGTACGGCTGTGAGGCTGACGGCCACCAATAGGAGGGACAGTCCGAGCCAAAACATGGGGTCGATCACGGGAATGGTAGAATACGACGAATGCGGACGGGTCCACTATAGCGACTATAGCGACTTTTGGGGACGGGCGATCGCGATCGCCCCCAGTTCAGAGGGAGGGGTCGCCCGCCGACTTTTTCGGTCTATCGGAATTGCGGAGGTCCGCTTCGGAGCGGATCTGGCGCTCGATCTGACTGGCTTCGAGTCCGGCCGCGATCGCCTCCTTGAGTCGGAACAGGGTGTCGTCCCAACTGCGTCCGGCCGATTCGGAGAGTTGGTCCGCCCGACATTGCACGGTGGCCGACAAATCCTCCGCCAATTCGGGCAATGCTTCGGCGGACTTTTGCAAGAGTTTGCGAGTTTCTCGACCCGAACGGGGCGCGATCAACAAGCCCACTACCGTACCCACCGCAGAGCCGAGTAGCAGGCCGCCAACAAATAATCCAGAACGGTTTTTTGACATACCTTTTGATTGATATCCCTACCTCAATTTTAGGGAATTTGCTCAATTCTGAGAACTTGACAATCGGGCGAGGATTGACTAGCGATCGCGATGCCTACTTCTGCCGGCGTCGCCGCCCCCGCCAGATCCCGAGGCCTAAACTGAGGAGGGCCAGTATTTTTCGGATCTGTTCGAGTTGAATTTGCAGGCGCAAATATTGGTGTTTGAGATTGTAAGTGCGGATCTGTTGGCGTTCAAAAACTTGCGTCGTCTGTCGGAGAAGCCGATCGACTCGCCGTTCCAGCAGGACGATCCGTTGTTCCAGGCGCAGGAGTCGGTAACGGAGCGCCCAAATTCGCCGAGCCGCGTAGAAACACCCGACGGCGATCGTCACATTGATCAAGACAACGGCAAGCCACATCGTTTTTTTTTCGGTTCAATTGATCAAAATTATAGGGGATCGATGGGTGAGCTTCAACCGCAAATTCTCGGATTAAAGCCCATAATTTTAGACGGAATTTTTTGGGGTTTTTTGGGAAAGTCGAACCATCGACGTTCGGAGCGGGGGTGGCTGGCTCGGATGACCCGGGAAAACCGGGCCTGCGAATCCCTCGCCGATCGCCAAGTCATCGGCGAACGTGCCGGGGAAAGTGAGAGCAAAATTGGTGAATCTCCGCTACGGCTGAACCGCCGTGGGGTAGTTGATATCGGACGGAACAGTATCCGATATCGATAAAATATCGTTTCGATCTGTCCGAGCCACTCAGTTTCTGTGCGGCGATGGTGGGGATGGCGAGACAGTGAGATATTCTTTTGATACACTATTAATTAGAATCAGCGAACCAACTTGTAAGAGAGACTGAGTTTTGAAGTCTGCCGGGGAAATCCGGGGAGGTCGAGACTCGGGAGGGTCGCCTGCTTGCGGGACTCAGTTGAAATGTACGGAAATCGGTTTGACCATTTACCCCTCCAGTTTTTTCTGATCGCTCCATTTGTAGCTCAGATCGGCGTGGCTGTCGGATTTACGGGGTGGCTGTCCTGGCGGAATGGAGAGCAGGCGGTGAATGAAGTGGCGACTCAGCTTCGGAGTGAAATTGCCGATCGCATCGAACAAAAACTCGACGATTTTTTAGCTGTTCCCCACCAGATCAACCAACTCAATCGGGATGCCGTTTTATCTCAAAAATTGGATTTAAAACAATCGGATAAAATTTTAGATCAGTTTTGGATGGAAGTCAACAATTTTAGCTCCATCGATTCCATTTTTTGGGGTGACGAACGGGAAGAATTTCTCGGATACGGGCGGATCGACGGAGAAAACCTGTACCTGATGGTCGCGGGGCGGGCGACCGGCGGCAACATCCAATTTTTTGCCCTCGACGCATCGGGAAATCCCCGAAAAATGGTCAACGAAGCCCCCGATTTTCTGACCCGCGATCGCCCCTGGTACCGAGCCGCGATCGCTTCCGACGGGCCGGTTTGGGGGGAGATCTTCACCTACCACGCCTATCCCAAAATGGCCCTCCCGGCCAGCCTCGCCGTCCGGGACTCCCGGGGGGAACTCGTCGGCGTGTTCGGCAACAACTTTTTTCTCAGTCAAATCGGCGATTTTTTATCCGAATTAAAAATCGGCAAATCCGGCCAGACGTTTATCATCGAGCGGTCGGGGATTCTCGTCGCCAGTTCCACCCTCGACCGGCCTTTTTCAATCCGAGAAGGGAAGGCGGAGCGCATCGACGCGGTGGAAAGTCAGGAACCGCTGATCCGCGCATCGACGGAGTATTTATTAAGGGAGATCGGCGACATTCGGGCGATCAAGAATCGATTGAATTTGGAATTTGAAATCGACGACAAACGGCAATTTTTGCAGGTTCTTCCTTACCGAGACAATTGGGGTTTGGATTGGCTGATCGTGGTGGTGGTTCCCGAGTCGGATTTTATGGCGAAGATCGATGCCAATCGGCGATCGACGTTGATTTTATGCCTGTCGGCTTTGGTTGTGGCGATCGCCCTCGGCCTGTGGACGTCCCGGTGGGTCGCCCAACCGATTTTACAGTTGAGAAGCGCCAGTCAGGCGATCGCCGCCGGGGATTTTCGCCACCGAGTTGAAATCCAGGGCATCCGAGAACTCAAGGAACTCGCCGATGCCTTCAATCAAATGGCAAAGCAGCTTCAAGACGCATTTGAAACCTTAGAAATTCGGGTTGCTCGGCGGACGGCGGAACTCCTGCAGGCCAAAGAAGCGGCAGAAATTGCCAACCGTGCCAAAAGCGAATTTCTCGCCAACATGAGCCACGAACTGCGGACGCCGCTCAACGCCATCCTCGGATTTACCCAACTAATGCTCCGCAATTTGGGGAGTCGGACCGATGGGAAACGATCCGGCGATCGCTCCGACTCGGTGGAAAATCTCCACATCATCAAACGCAGTGGCGAACACCTACTGCAACTGATCGACGACGTTTTAGATATGTCCAAAATCGAGGCGGGACGGACATCTTTGAACGTCCAGACCTTCGACCTGCACGAGTTGCTCGATTCCATCGAAGAGATGTTTGAACTCAAGGCAGAATCCCGGGGATTGCAACTGATTTGCGATCGCCCCCCCGACCTGCCCCACTACATCACAACCGACGGACAAAAACTGCGGCAAGTCCTGATCAACCTGCTCGGAAATGCCATCAAATTTACGAGTTACGGCGGCATCACCCTCCGCGCTCAACCGCAACCCCAGGGATGCCAAAATAGTCCAAATTTTCAGTCCGAAGACTCCCAAATCTGCCTACAATTTGAAGTCGCAGATACCGGCCCCGGCATCCGGCCGGAAGACCTCGGGAGCCTCTTCGATCCCTTCGTCCAAACCGACATCGGCCGCCAGTCCCAGCAGGGGACCGGCCTGGGATTGCCCATCAGCCAGCAATTCGTGCAGTTGATGGGAGGCGAAATTTCCGTCCGCAGCACCCCCGGAGTCGGGAGCACCTTTCAATTTCAGATCTCGGCGGGTTTGGGACATCCGGAAGACATCCCCAGAAGTCAACCCAAACGGCGGATTGTTGCCCTGGCGCCCAATCAACCCCAGTATCGCATTTTGGTGGTAGACGACCGCGACAATAACCGCCGACTACTGCTCAAACTGTTCGCCCCCCTGGGGTTTGAAGTCCGGGCAGCGGAAAACGGTCGGGAAGCCCTCGAAATTTGGGATGAGTGGGAACCGCATCTGATTTGGATGGACATGAGGATGCCGGTGATGGACGGCTACGAAGCCACCCAACAGATCAAGACCCACTTGAAAGGTCAAGCGACGGTGATTCTCGCCCTCACAGCCAGCGCCTTCGAGGAGGAGCGGGCCGTCGTCCTCTCAGCCGGATGCGACGATTTCGTTCGCAAGCCGTTTCGGGAAGAAGTCTTATTTGAAAAAATGGCTCAATACCTTGGCGTCCGCTACATTTACGAACCCGAAATCGATACCCCCTCTTCCGGAGTCATTTCGCGCCCGCCTTTGGAAGCGAATTGTTTGGCGGGAATGCCGGAGGAGTGGATTCTCCAACTCCGTCAGGCGGCGACTCAACTAGATGATAAACTAATTTTTAAGCTCCTCGAGCAAATTCCGGGGGAACAGATGGGACTGAAGGAGGGATTGATTGATTTGGTCGGGCAGGTTCGGTTTGATCGGATTGTGAGCTTGACCCAATCGACGCCAGAATGATGAAAGACGATGCCGCCGGTGCAATTCAAGGGGATATTTTGGTCGTTGACGACCTATTAGAAACCCTCAATCTTCTGACCGCTTTGTTGGAGGAACGGGGGCATCGAGTCCGGCGGGCGATCGACGGGCCGATGGCATTGATGGGCGCGGGCGCCAACCCGCCCGATTTAATTCTACTCGATATCAATATGCCGGGGATGGGAGGATATGAGGTTTGCCAGCGGCTAAAATCTCAAGAAATCACCCGGGAAATTCCGGTCATTTTTGTGAGCGCTTTGAATGAAGTGTTCGACAAGGTGAAAGCCTTCGAGGTGGGGGGGGTCGATTACATTACCAAACCGTTTCAGATCGAAGAAGTTCTGGCGCGAATTGAGAGTCAACTGGCGCTGAAATTGGCGCGGCAACAAATTCAGGAACTCAACGCGGAACTGGAGGGGCGGGTGTGGCGGCGAACCCGAGAGCTCGAAGAAGCCAACCGGGAATTGAAGACCCTCAACCACCGTTTGGAACGGGAAATTCTCCACCACCAGAGGACTCAAAGTCAACTGCTGCATATGGCTTCCCACGATGCTTTGACGGGGCTGCCCAACCGGGTCTTTTTTATGGACAAATTGATGCAGGCGATCGCCCGTGCAAAAGAGGAGCCGGACTATCGGTTTGCGGTGCTATTTATGGACTGCGATCGCTTCAAGGTGGTGAACGATTCTCTGGGACACCTGGCGGGCGATCGCCTGTTAATTTTACTGGCTCGGCGGCTGCAATTCCATTTGAAAGCGCAGAGCCACCTCGCCCGTTTCGGGGGGGATGAATTTACAATTTTGTTGGACAATATCTGGGATAATGAAGAAGTGACCGTCACCGCCCGACGCCTGCAAACGGCCCTGACTTGGCCGTTCAAACTTGACGATCAGGACTTGTTTATCGATGCCAGCATCGGCATCGCGATCGGCACTTCGGAATATACCGAACCCGAGCAAATTTTGCGGGATGCCGACATCGCCATGTACCAGGCAAAAAGTCGGGGGCGGGCCTGCTACCAAGTGTTCGATGCCACCATGCACGCCCAAGTCCAAAAGCGCTTTCAACTGGAAACGGATCTGCGGCTGGCGATGGAAAATTATGATTTCATCCTGCACTATCAACCGATCGTTTCTTTAGCCGATTTTAAGCTCGAAGGATTTGAGGCATTGTTGCGCTGGCGTCACCCCGATCGCGGTTTGATTTCGCCGGGGGAATTCATCCCGATCGCGGAGGAGACGGGGGCGATCATTCCCATCGGCCTGTACGTTTTAGATTCGGCGATCGCCCAGGTCAAAGCGTGGGAAGAAAAAAACTTGATTTCCCCGCAATTTCGGATCAGCGTCAACCTGTCGGTCAAACAGTTCACCCAACCCCATTTGATCGACAAAATTGACCGGATCATTTTGAAGCACCAAATTTCCAGTTGTCGCCTGAAGCTGGAAATTACGGAGAGCGCGATCGTCGAAAATACTGAGGTCGCCACGGACATTCTCCGGCAACTCAAAGACCGTCAAATTCAGATCAGTCTGGACGACTTCGGGACTGGATATTCTTCCCTGAGCTACCTACACCGTTTCCCGGTCGATACGTTAAAAATTGACCGATCTTTCATCCATCAAATGGCGGACAACGGCGAAAATATGGAAATCGTGCGGGCAATTATTGTCCTCGCCCACCAGCTCAAAATGACGGCGATCGCCGAAGGAATCGAAACGGCTGAACAACTGAAATTGTTGCGGGATTTGGACTGCGAGGAAGGCCAAGGTTACTACTTCTCTAAACCCGTCGAAAGCACCATTGCCGAAAATTTGTTGGTTCGGGGAATGTTAAACTAAGGTCATACCATAACCCGGAAACCCGGGGAGAAATTGGGGATGGCGAGAAAGCTGGCGGGGCATCCGATCGCCCATCGGTGCGGTTCCAACTACCATCTGTCCCCCTTATCAATTGACGGGGAATGAATCTGAATGCAGGGGTTTTATTATTAATTGGTGTCTCGTTGGTTTCGAGCGATTGGTTTTGGGTGATGGGTGGCGGAATTGCTTCGGAAGAAACCCGGTTTCTAAGCAACTTACCGTTCTAATAGTAGTGTAACCGGGCCGTCATTTTCGATGGAGACGTTCATCATGGCGCCGAATTCTCCGGTTTCCACCTTCAATCCGTGCGATCGCAATTTTTCCACGAATAATTCGTACATTTTTTGGGCGGGTTCCGGGGCGGCGGAGCGATCAAAAGAGGGGCGGCGGCCTTTGCGACAGTCCCCGTACAGGGTGAACTGACTCACCACCAACAATTCCCCCCCGATATCTAAAACCGATTGATTCCAGCGTCCGTTGTCGTTATCGGGATCTGGAAATAGCCGCAAATCCAGGCATTTTCTCACCATCCAATCCAATTCCGCCTCCGTATCCGTCGCGGCAATTCCGACGAGGAGATTCAGCCCCCGCCCAATTTTTCCCACGATTTTACCGTCAATTTCGACGGAAGAAGCAGTAACTCTTTGGATGACAACTCGCATAATTTCGTTTTAAATTGATTCTCCGAAATTAGAGATTCGATCCCCCCCTGCCCCCCTTAATAAGGGGGGAGAAGAGTTTTCCAAGTCCCTCTTATAAAGGGGGATAATGGTGGATCTCCCCACCTCGGTAAGGGGGGAGAAGAGTTTTCCAAGTCCCCCTTATAAAG
>NZ_JAJENU010000611.1:0-290 GCF_035615495.1 Lyngbya sp. CCY1209
CTTCGGCTTCGGAAGAGGTAACAGATGCGATCGCATCTCCCGACTCATCCCCAATTCAACGAGAATCCGAAACTTCCCCAATTCAGCGACAGCCAGAAACTTTGGCTTCGGAAACGATATCGGATGCGATCGCATCTCCCGACTCATCCCCAATTCAACGAGAAGCCACCACTGCTGGCGTGGAAGAGATATCGGAAACTTCGGTTTCAGAAGCGATAACAGATGCGATCGCATCTCCCGACTCATCCCCAATTCAGCGAGAATCCGAAACTTCCTCAATTCCGAGACAA
>NZ_JAJENU010000612.1:0-2555 GCF_035615495.1 Lyngbya sp. CCY1209
GTTGCCAAAATAAAAAAATCGCGAATATTCCCATTATGTACGAAGTATATCACGAAGTCAAGGGCAAGGCAAGGGGTTGGTAAAAAAAACGCCGGTTTGGCAACAAAATTTAACATTTTTTTTTCGACCTGCGATCGCCATCAATGAGAATTAACGACGGAAAATCCTCTGCGATAGGGTTTGTCTTCGGATTGTCTGACTTGAAACGTGACGTCCGACGTCCGATTCCCGCTTTTTACCGATAGCGTCCAATCGCCCACTTCCGGAGTCCAAAACAGCGATCGCGATTCCGTCTCTGCTATTTCCTCACCATTTAGATACCAGATAATGGGTTGATTGTCAACCCCTGAAACCTTAAATTCGATCTGGGAATCATCGCCATTATCAATCAAAAAATAATCGTCGGCATTGGGAAATAAAATCCTCGGACTCTGCAGATGCGATCGCCCCTGCCGCGACAGCCACTCGTTATAATCCGCCGTCAACGTTTGTCGCCCCGAATTATTATGATAATTGGCGATATCTTCCGGATAGAAATATTCCAGGACAGTGCCCGATTCACAGTCGGAACTTGGTTTTAATCCAGTATCTGCACAAATCGGCAGTTTTGTCAACTCATTCGGGGGGATAAAATCACCGGGAAAATCCGTCCCGTGCAGATATAACATGATCTGATTCCAAAGTGGTGCCGCCCCCATCACCCCCGAAATATTTTGCATCGGTTTCCCGTCAAAATTCCCCACCCAAGTGGCGACGGTGTAATCCGTCGTAAAACCCACCGTCCAAGTATCCCGATAATCGGAAGAAGTCCCCGTCTTCACCGCCACCGGAAACGGTAAATTTAACACCGATTCCACCCCGAACGCCGCCGCCCTGGCGTGGGAGTCCGACAACATATCGACGATCAATTTCCAGGTGTCCGGCGTATCGAATTGAGAACAATTTCCGGGACAGTTTTTCGGCAACTCCGGCGTTATAGTCGTGGCGAGAGACAGGGGTTCTCCCCCGTTTGCGAGGGTCAGATAAGCCCGGGACAATTCCCACAAACTCACCTCCCCGCTGCCCAACGTCAACCCCAAACCGTAAAATTCCGGTTCGCGATCGAGGTGGGTAAATCCCAACTGATTCAAACGGTGCAAAAAATCCGGAACGCCCACTTTTTCCAATACCCGGACGGCGGGAATATTGAGGGAATTTGCCAAAGCGATCCGCACCCGCACCGGCCCCAAAAAAGTTTCGCTGTAGTCGGTGGGGGTGTAGAGTTTGGCGCCGGGGATGGCGTAGTAGGTGGGCACGTCGGCGAGGACGGTATTGGGGCGGATGGTACTCCGGGCGATCGCCAATTCGTACAAAAAGGGCTTCAACGTCGATCCGGGTTGTCGCAGGGTTTGAACGCCGTCATTCGACCCCAAATTTTGCGTATCAAAATAGTCGGGAGAACCGACATAAGCCAACACCTGCCCGGTGTTATTATCAATCACAATAGCTGCGGCATGACCGACATTTCGATCCGCCAAAGCGTCCGTAACCTGACGAACTTGGGTTTCCACAAATTGCTGTAACGGGCGATCGAGGGTGGTTTTAATTTGTGGGGTTTGAATGTCGGCATCGGAGAGTTGATTTGCCACCCAAAATAGGAAGTGGGGGGCGGCGATCGCTTCACCTTGACGGGAGCGGAGTTGCAGGGGTTCTCGCAGGGCGCGATCGCTCTCCTGATGGGTGATGTAGCCATCTTCAACCATGCGATCGAGGACGTATTTTTGCCGTTTTTTGAGCCCCGTCCAGTTATGGTAGGGATCGAGGTCGGTGGGGTCGTTGGGAAGTGCCGCCAGCAGGCTGGCTTGGGACAAACTCAGGTCGGCGGCGGGGACTCCGAAATAGGCCCGGGATGCGGCTTCGACGCCGTAGAGGTTGCCCCCCATCGGCAGGCGGTTGATGTAGGCGGCGAGGATCTGGTCGCGGTTCATCCCGGCAGTTAGCCGCCAGGACAGCCAGATTTCAGCGAATTTGTGGGGGAGGGTGCGGGGGGCCGGTTCCAGCATCCGGGCGAGTTGCATGGTGATGGTGGAGGCGCCGCTGACGATTTCTCCGGCTTGGACCGCTTCGAGGAGAGAACGCCCGATCGCGATCGCATCCAACGCCCCGTGATGATAATATCGCTTATCCTCCGCCGCGATAATTGCTTGAATAAAATTAGGAGAAATTTCGGTCAACGGAACCACGGCTGTATGATTTTGATCCCGGCTGAGAATCGTTCCCAAGGGGAGATTGTTGCGATCGCGAAATTCCATCGCCACCGAAGTCTGGCGGATATCTTCAAGCAGAACCGGGGCAAAATAGGGAAGCGATCGCACTGTCAACCCCAACAAAACCACCGCCCCAAAAATGCGAACCGTCCGCCGCCGGGACAACTGCCGAATTGTATTGATAAACTGTCTCATATTGCTCAAATGGGAAATAGAAAATATTGAGAATAATGTGGTGGCAACCGTCTCCGGTTGCCTGCCGGTTGCTGATGGGCAAATAGTGGTGGCAACCGTCTCCGGTTGCCTGCC
>NZ_JAJENU010000613.1:0-22410 GCF_035615495.1 Lyngbya sp. CCY1209
AGGGTGTAGGGTGTAGGGTGTAGGGTGTAGGGTGTAGGGTGTAGGGTGTAGGGTGTAGGGTGTAGGGTGTAGGGGATAGAAAACGCATCCCCCCACCCGGTTCGAGTACCGAACACACCCCAGCGATTGGGATCTGACATCAGTTGGGCGGCATCAATTCTTCGGCGCTGCCCTCAATTTCCGGTTCGGCGTTTCCTTCAATTTCGGGTTCGCCGTTCCCCGTCTCCGTCAACTTTGCCTGCACCGACTCGATTTTTTGGCGAGCCGCCTCTTGCCCCTCCTCGTCCCCCGCCTCCTGGAGGGCGACCAAGGCGGCTCGGAAGCTTTCCAAGGCTTGGGGATAGTCGCCCAACTGCTCGTGAATTTCCCCCACCTGATTGAGGGTTTTGCCGATATCCGGCTGGGCTTCGAGGTCTTGATAAATTGATAGGGCCCGTCGGTAGGTTTCCAACGCTTCGTCCAACTGCCCCCGGCCGGTGTAAATGCCGGCGAGGTTGCCGAGGGCTTCCCCCAGCAGGGCCGGTTCCGTCGCGTCCTGGGCTAGGGCGATCGCCTGCTGGTAGGATTCCAGGGCCTTGGGGGGCTGGTCGAGATTTTCGTAGATCGTCCCCATCAAATTGAGGATGCGGGCCGCGTCGCCCCCGTCGCCGATCGCTTCCATCAGTTGCGCGGCCTGCTGGAAGTGGACCAGGGCTTGAAAATCATCCCCGGCTTGGCGGTAGATGTAGCCCATATTGCTCAACAGTCGCCCCACCCCCGCTTGGTCGCCGGTTTCGCGGCGCAGGGCCAGGGCTTGCTGGTAGATCTCCAGGGCTTTTTCGGTGTTTCCCATGCTGAAATAGAGGGCACCGAGGTTGTTGAGGGTGCGGGAGCGATCGCGCGGGTCCCCGACTTCTTGGCGGATGACCCGGGCCTGTTCGTAGTAGTCGAGGGCTTCGGAATATTGGCCGAGGCTGGTGTAGACGGAGGCGATATTGTGCAGCGATTCCCCGGTTTCGGCGCGATCGCCCGCCGTTTGAGACAATTGTAGAGCTTCTTGGTGGAGTTCGAGGGCTCTCGAGTGTTCCCTCTGTTGGCGGTAGACGAAGCCGATCAGATTCAGGCTGCGGGCCGTCCCCGTCTGGACTCGGGCGGCGTCGGTTTCCGCCGCCGGGGTTTGGCGGTAGATTTCCAGGGCTTCCTGGAGGGTTTTCAGGGCGCGATCGTCGGGCCCGAAATTGGCGTGAACTTCCCCGATCGCGTTCAGGGTTTCCGCCACCGCCAGGCGATCGCCCCCTTGCCGGCGGATTTCCAGAGCTCGGGTGAGGGCATCGAGGGCGGCTTCAAATTCCCCCTTCTGAAATTCTTCGATTCCCGTTTGGTAGAGTCGCTCATCTTCGGCCACCGACGGGGTTTCGACGGCGGGGGCGGTTTCGGGTTCCGGTTCCCCGTCGGTTTGGGCGACGGCGGGGGAGAGGGCGAACACCAGGGAACTCGCGGCGATCGCGATCGGAATTTGAATCTTCCAAAACCTTTGTCTGAAGGCGATCCGTTGTCTTAATATCGAATTCGTCAAAATTGCATCGGTTTTTAACATCATCGCTGCCACCAGGTGAAAAAACAGTTGGGTAGATGTTCCGGGCATCTGGATTCAAAAAATAATTATCATTGTAGGGGTGAATGGTATTCGCCCTTTTGTCGTCCGTTTCAAATTGTATGCTAACCCAAACTGTTGATAGGATTCTCGATCGCGCTTTGGAGGGTGCGGATCTGTCCCCGGAGGAGGGGGTAAGATTACTCAAATCGGACGGTCCGATGTCGGATTTTCGCATCCGGGATGTCGCGGATCGGCTGCGATCGCGGCAGGCGGGAGAAACCGTCACCTACGTCGTCAATCGCAACATCAATTTTACGAATATTTGCGAACAGCATTGCAGTTTTTGCGCGTTCCGCCGGGATGAAGGGGAGGCGGGGGCGTTTTGGTTGGATACCGCCCAAATTTTGGAAAAGGCGGCGGATGCTCTGCGACGGGGGGCGACGGAAATTTGTATGCAGGGGGGATTGAATCCGAAAGCTAAAATTGGGGGCGAATCTTTGCCCTATTATGTGAAATTGGCGGCAACTCTGAAATCGGAATTTCCCGATTTGCACCTGCACGCCTTTTCCCCCCAGGAAGTGCAGTTTATCGCCCGAGAGGACGGTTGTAGCTACGAGACGGTGATCGCCGCCCTGCGGGATGGGGGGGTGGGTTCGATGCCGGGGACGGCGGCGGAGGTGTTGGACGATCGCGTGCGACGGGTGATCTGTCCGGAAAAAATCGACACGGCAACCTGGTTGGAAATCGTGGAAACCGCCCACCGCCTCGGGGTTCCCACCACCAGCACCATTTTGTGCGGCCACGTCGAGACGCCGGAACAGCAGATCGCCCACCTGGACCAATTGCGATCGCTGCAACAAAAAGCCCGCGATCGCGCCTATCCGGCCGAAATTACCGAATTTATCCCCCTCCCCTTCGTGGGACAGGAGGCCCCCGCCCCCCTGCGGCGCCGGGTGGGACGGGATCAGCCGGTTTTATCCGAGAGTCTGCGGCTGACGGCGGTGGCGCGAATTTTCCTGGGAAATTGGATCGCCAACCACCAGCCGAGTTGGGTGAAATTGGGGTTGTCGGGGGCGACGGAGGCTTTAAAATGGGGCTGCAACGACATCGGCGGCACCCTGATGGAGGAACACATTACCACGATGGCGGGAGCCCAAGGGGGAACCTGCATGACGGTGGCTGATCTCGAAGGTGCGATCGCCTCTATCAACCGCCCAATCTGTCAGCGGGATACGCTTTATAACCTTTTGGGGAAATGAAAAGTGAACAGTGAACAGTGCTCGATTCCCCATTCCCTATTCCCTAATTGATACCCATGTCCAATTCAAAATCTTTCCGCCATTATCTCGAACGACCCGGTATTTTAATCCTTCCTGGCGTGTACGACTGTCTCAGTGCCAAATTGGCTGAACAGGTCGGCTTTGAAGCAGTCTTTACCAGCGGTTTTGGGATTTCTGGGTCAACGTTAGGATTGCCGGATTACGGGTTCTTGACGGCGACGGAAATGCTCTACAGTGCGGGTCGAATTGCCCAATCTATCGATATTCCTTTGGTGGCGGATATGGATACGGGGTACGGCAACGCTTTGAACGTGATTCGGACGGTCGAGGATGCCATTCAACAGGGGATTTCGGGGATTATTTTGGAGGATCAGGACTGGCCGAAAAAGTGCGGTCACTTCCAGGGAAAACGGGTGATTCCCGTCGATGAATATTTGTCGAAATTGCGGGCGGCGGTTGACGCGAAAGGGGACAGCGATTTGGTGATTGTGGGGCGGACGGATGCCCGGGCAAGCTTGGGTTTGGAGGAGGCGATCGCTCGGGGAAGGGCCTATTTTGAAGCGGGGGCGGACGTGATTTTTGTGGAGGCACCCCAGTCGGCGGAGGAGTTGAAAATGATCGCCGAATCGTTGTCGGGAATTCCCCTATTTGCGAATATGATTGAAGGGGGAAAAACGCCGATTTTGTCGGGGGAGGAGTTGGCAGAGTTGGGGTTTAAAATTGTGGTCTATCCCCTGTCGGGTTTGTTTGCGGCGACGAAGGCGATGCGGGATTGTCTGCAACAGTTGAGAAGTCGGGGGACGACGGCGGGTTTTGATAATTTGCTGTCGTTTTCGGAGTTTGAAGCGGTGATTGATGTTCCCAAGTATCGGGAGTTGGAGGGGCGGTTTTTGGAGAGTGGGTGAAATGAACCACTCCAGGCACTCCAGGACACGGAGAGTTGCTCGGTTTGTTTGAACGAGAGTCAAACTCGAAACTGAGCCGTCATATTCTCACCGATCGTGATATAATTATTTAATTGGTATTGTATTTATTGCGATCGCAGAAAAAAATCGAGAAACTCACCCCGTAGGGGCACCAAGCTTGCGCCCTTTTTAATAATCCAATTAATCTGAGTTTTTCTGATGCTTTAAAACCGCGTCCCGCAACTGCCCCTGACAGTCCTCAAGCCGTCGTTTTCCGGCTTCCGCATCCAAACCCGTCCAGTGCATCAACAGCGCCAATTTTACGGACTGATTGCTGCGTTGCAATAAATCTGAAGCCTGTTCTCGCTCGATTCCGGCTAGATCGTTCAAAATTCGCACGGCGCGATCGCGCAATTTATTATTCGTAATGGCGACATCGACCATCCGATTTCCGTAGACTTTTCCCAGCTTCACCATTACACTGGTAGAGATAATATTTAACGCCATTTTGGTCACGGTTCCGGCTTTGAGGCGGGTGGAACCGGCGAGAATTTCCGGACCCACCAACAGGCGGATATCCACATCGGCGGAGAAGGACACTTGGTCGGCGGGGACGCAGGCCATAAAGATGGTCGTCGCCCCCCGACTCTGGGCTGCCTGTAACGCCCCTTGGACGAAGGGCGTGGTCCCCCCGGCGGTAATTCCCAGGACGACATCCAATTCGGTAATCTGGCGGTGGGCGATCGCGTTTTCCCCGTCTTCGGCCCGATCTTCCAATTCCTCGGAACTGCGGATTAAGGCCCCGGCTCCCCCGGCGATGATGCCCTGGACTAATTCCGGCGGGGTGCAGAAGGTGGGGGGACATTCGGCGGCATCCAAAACCCCCAGGCGTCCGCTGGTTCCCGCCCCGACATAAAACAGGCGCCCCCCTTTTTTGAGGGCTCGGGCGGTCAGGTCGATCGCCGCGGCCAGGGACTCCCGGGCGTGGGCGATGGCCAGGAGGGTGCGGGCGTCCTCCCAGTTGAACAGATCGACCAATTCCAGGGAACTGAGGCGGTCCAGGTTTTCGCTGCCGGCGTTGGCTTGTTCGGTCAACAAATGCCCCCGGGTCTCCAAATCGTGCATTTTCGGATTATCGTCTTTCACAATAGTTCAGGGGGTTACAACAGGCCTTCGAGACGGCGGCGGATGCTCTCGAGTTCGTCGGGGTCGAAGTCGGACTCCTCTTCCTGGGACTCGGCTTCTTTTTTGGCCGGTTCGGTTTCCCACTCCAGATTATCGACGTTGTTCTCGGGGGGGATAGCCAGAGCCCCCGAGGGGACGAGTTCCCAGTCGTAATCTACGCTGCGACAGAATTCCTTGATTTCCTCATCATCGATCATCTCGATGCTGGGACTCGGGAAGTCCTGGGCTTCCAGGAGGCCGCCGAAGCGGGTCGCATCCTCCTCCTCCTCGAACATCAACACTTTGTTGCGATCGCCCATCTGAATCGTGTGGATTCCCTCATTTTCTGTGCCGGCATTGAACAGCAACACGTAGACTCTCATGATCGTCAATCGGGTTTTTAACAACGCTTTTGTCTATTCTACAGCCTAGATGGTCGTTTTTTCTTCGCTGATCGCGATCGGGACGGTTGGGAGATCGGTTCCGTTCCATTTTTTTTGCTTTCGTTTCTACAGAATATCATATCATGATATCGTTGTCGAATGGATGCCAATTTCGCGATCGCTTTTTCAGAAACCTTTGAGATTCGGCCCGTCGAATCGCGATCGCCGACGGCAACCTTTTCATTGCAAGGACAGGAAAGATCGGACATGAAACCCACCGTCCCCCCCGTCAAATCCCCAGCCATTCGAGATTTTATCCGCGCTCAGGTCGAGTTTCCCGACACCTTCAAAGCCCCAATTTGTGATCGGGATGAAATGTATTTATTCGCCCTGCAAAATCAGGGCAGTCCCCCACGGGCGATCGTCCGCTACTATTTCAACGGTATCCGCATTTTTGAGGCGGTAAAACAGGCCGTCAACTGGCACTTTAAAGGATTCGACACTGTTTCATCATTCCTGGATTTCGCCAGCGGTTACGGGCGATCGACCCGGTTTTTTATCCAAGCCATTCCCCCCGAAAAAGTTTGGATCTCCGACATTTACGCCGACGGGGTCAAATTCCAAGCCGAACAGTTCGGAGTCAACGGCATTATTTCCACCTCCCAACCGGAAAACTATTCCTGTCCGCAAACCTTCGATTGTATTTTAGCTTGTTCCTTTTTCAGCCACCTGCCCAAACAGACCTTTTCAGATTGGCTGCGGGTGTTATATAATCTTCTCAACCCCGACGGTTTACTATTGTTCAGCGTTCACGATCGCGCCCTCCTCCCCCCCCACCTAGCGATCCCATCTTCGGAATTACTCTTCTGTCTCACCAGCGAAAGTCAAACCCTCGATTTAGGAGAATACGGAACCAGCTACGTCGGAGAAGAATTCGTCAAAAATGCGATCGCCCAAGTCTCCGCAGGTGCAGCCGTTTATCACCGCATTCCCAAAGGAATCTGTCGCTATCAAGACTTATATATAGTCGCCAAAACCCCCGCGATCGACTTTTCCAATTTCCGCTATTATCACCACCCCCAAGGCAAACTCGAACGCTGTCGCCTCACCCCCGCAGGTATCCTAGAGTTGGGGGGATGGGTATCCGAAATCAACCCCGGCGGAACCATTTCAGAAATCACCGTTTTAATCAACAACCGCCTGTCCCACGTCGAGAAGGTAAAAGCCGACAAAATCGAAAAAAATGATAAAATATTTTGGCATTTAAGATTCAAACCTGATAGAATCAAACCACAGGACACGATCCTAATCAAAACCGCCAACAATTTCGGCTTAGAATGGGTATTTGAATCCGCCCCCCTGGAATTTATACTCAATCAGTAACCCGCCCCTTAAAATCTGCGAAAATCTGCGAAATCTGCGGATGAATCAATCCAAAATCTCCCCCTTAATCATAACCGGAATGCACCGATCCGGAACCTCCCTCACCGCCGACTTACTGCGGCGGGTTGGAGTCAATTTAGGCGATCGCCTGTTACCCGGAAGCCGGGGCAATATTCGCGGACATTTCGAGGATATAGAGATTCTCGAATTCCACCGAGACATCCTGCGATCGCAGGGTTTCCATCCAGACGGCTGGGTGAGACAGTCGGAAATCCCGGTGCCCGAAACCTTCATCGAGCCCGCGAGGGAAATAATCGGCAAAAAATCCCAACCTTCTTTGTGGGGATGGAAGGAACCGAGGACGAGTTTATTTTTGGACTTCTGGCGGGAATTGCTGCCCGAGGCGGGGTTTATTTTCATTTACCGATCGCCCTGGGAAGTGGCGGATTCGCTGTATCGGCGGGGAACCGATCGCGCCCTGATCGAAAACCCGGAATTGGCAATTCTATCCTGGATACATTATAACACAAATATCCTGAAATTTTGCGATCGCCACCCGGAAAAATGCGCGATCGTCCACCTCCACAAAGTCGCCCACTCCCCCGCCGCCCTCATCTCGGCAATCAACGAAAAATTCAATCTCCAACTTCCCTCGCCGGAGGAAAACCCGTTTGAAGCGGAGTTATTGAAAACGGAAATATCCGAAACTTTCCGCCCGGGCATTATCAAACGATTCTATCCCGAAGCGGTGGACTTGTATTTGGCGTTGGATGCCAGGGCGACACCCTTAAACGGCGAACCGGCGTTATCTTGGGCTTCCCCCCCCGCGTCTCTCTCCCCGCAGGATTGGGCGATTTCCGACTGGTTGGAAATTCGCCAACGGGAGAACCAGAATCGGCGGTTGGAAACGGAATTGGAACGGACGCACACCCGACTCCACGACGCCCAAATCGATTTGGAACGATATCGAGCCCAAGCCAAAATTTGGGAATCCCGGCAGGGTAAAATTGACAGAAAATCCGCCCTCCCATTTCTGCCACCCCACACCCCGCCGCGGTTGACTCCCTACGAGGCATGGTTAAGAGTCAATCAATGGAATGGGAAAGCGAAACGGGATTTGGAAGAACGGTTAGAAACGGTTGCAGATCGCTTACCGAAAATTTCGATAATCATGCCGGTTTACAATCCGCCGCCGGCGTTTTTACAGCGGGCGATCGCATCCGTTACCGGGCAGGTTTATAAAAATTGGGAATTGTGCATCGCGGACGATCGCAGCACCGAACCCGAAATCCATTCTCTATTAGAAACGATAGCAGAAGACAACCCGAAAGTCAAGGTTATTTTTCGGGACGAAAACGGCAATATCAGCCAAGCCACCAACACGGCGATACGGATAGCGGAGGGCGAGTTTCTGCTATTTCTAGATCACGACGACGAACTGACGCCGGATGCCTTGGGGGAAGTCGGGTTTTACCTGGCGGAACATCCCGACACCGACATCCTCTATTCCGACGACGACAAAATCGATACGGACGGGCGACGGTTCTCGCCCCAGTTCAAACCGGACTATTCGCCGGAGTTGCTGTTATCTTATATGTATTTCGGGCATCTTTTGACGGTTCGGAAAACCTTGTGCGATCGCCTGGGGGGGATGCGTCCCCGCTTCGACGGTGCCCAGGATTACGACTTCGTTTTGCGGGCATCTGAACTCACCCGAAATATCGCCCATCTGCCGTTAATCTTATACCATTGGCGGGTGCTTCCCGGTTCGACGGCGGCATCGGGTGCCGCCAAACCCGATAGCTTTTCAGCCGCCGAAACTGCCCTGCAGGAAACCCTGGAAAGGCGGGGGATTTCGGGGACGGTTTATCAGCAGAATTGGGCGATGCGATCGCATTGCGGGATTTTCAACATTCGCTTTCCCGACGAGGGGCGATCGGTTTCTATTTTAATCCCCACTAAAAATAGTCTGGAGTTACTGAAGCCCTGCCTGGAGTCGCTGGAAAAAACCAGTTACAAAAACTATCGCATCATTATTATAGATAACGAAAGCGACGATCCGCAAACCCTGGACTATCTGCGGGAGACACCCCACCGGGTTATCAAATTGAATAATAGCGGGGGCGGGTTTAATTTCGCCTCCCTGATGAACCGGGCGGCGGCAATGGCGGACGGCGATTATATTCTCTTTCTCAATAACGACACGGCGACGATTTCTCCCGACTGGCTGAGTCAGATGGTGGGATACCTGCAAATAAAAGATGTGGGGGCGGTGGGGGCGAAGCTGATTTTCCCCAACCAAACCATACAACACGGCGGGGTAATTTTCGGACTCCACCACGGTTTGGCGGGGCACGCTTTCAAGCTGGTGTCGCGGCTGAGTTCCGGCTATTTGTGGGGGCTGAATGTCGCAAAAAATTATAGTGCCCTCAGTGCAGCCTGCCTGCTGACTCCCCGAGAGTTGTTTTTGGAAATGGGGGGATTTGACGAGACGGAATTCGCGGTGGCGTACAACGATGTTGACTATTGCGATCAATTGATAAACGCCGGTTTTCGCTGCGTTTACTGTCCCGACGCGGAGTTGATTCACCGGGAGGGTGCGTCGCGGGGTTTCGCCGACAATCCCCGAGAGGTGGCGAGTTTTCGGGCGAAATATCGGGGAAAAGTCGATCCGTTTTACAATCCCCACTTGTCTCTCGAAAACGAACAGTTCCAAATCCAGCCCCGCCGTTTTATCGGAAATCATGATAATCGCAAAATTCGGGTTTTGATGGCGAGTAACGCTTTGGATCTGACGGGGGCGCCCCTGCATCAATACGAACTGGCGATCGCGTTTTTAAAAACCGACACGGTTGAACCCACCGCCTTTTGTTTGGGAGACGGAATCCTGCGGGAAGCCTACGAAGAAAATCAGATTCCCGTTACCGTTTATGGACGCCATCCCCTCCGCAATATCTACACTTTGGAAGGCTACGAAACGGCAATCTCTCAACTCGCCGCCGAGTTGATGAAACATCCCGTCGATGTCATGTATGTCAACACCCTCGACAACTTCTTTATGGTGGACTGTGCCCGCAAAATGGGCATTCCTTGCATCTGGAATATCCATGAAAGCGAGCCCCAAAAATTTTATGCCGAATGGCTGGATAGTTACGGTCCCGAAATCGCCCGCCGGGGGTTGGAATGCTTTGCAATTCCCTATCGGGTGGTGTTCGTTTCCGATGCGTCGCGAGATCAGTATTTGGCGTTGAACGGATCGCATAATTTTACCGTTATCCACAATGGTTTTAACCGGGAAACGTGGGAGGCGGCGGCGAGACGGCGGACGCGGGAGGCGGCGAGGCGGGAATTGGGGGTTTCCGACTCGGAAATCGTCATATTATCCTTGGGGACGGTTTGCGATCGCAAGGGACAGCGGGATCTCCCCCCGGCGTTGCGGCAACTTTCCCCGGAATTGCAACAGCAAATACGGGTGTTTGTCGTGGGCGATCGCCCGGGTCCCTATAGCGAAAAACTCCATGCCGACGTTGCCAGTCTGCCGGAAAGTCTGCGATCGCGGATCGAAATTGTTCCCGAAACTTCCGATACGATTAAATACTATCGGGCGGCGGATCTGTTTGTCTTCACCTCCCGCGTCGAAAGTTTCCCCCGCGTCATCCTGGAAGCAATGGCGTCGGGACTCCCCATCGTCGCGACTCCGGTTTTCGGGGTGAAAGAACAGTTGCAGCCCGGAGTCAATGCCCTATTTTATCAGCCGGGAAATATCGAAGAGTTGGCGATCGCCATAACCACCCTGTTAAATTCACAAAATCTCCGCGATCGCTTCGCCGCCAATTCCCCCCCCGTCCTCGCCAGCCTGACATCCTTCGATGAGATGCTGGCGGGATATCGGCAACTCCTCCGGGAAGCCGATTTTACGATTCCAGATGTTTCCGAAGTTCCCCAAATTAAACCCAAAATGAATGAACCCTTAGTCAGCGTTTGCATCCCCCTCCACAACGGCGAAACCCACCTCCCGGCGACGCTGAAAAGTCTCGCCTCCCAAACCTATCCGAATCTGGAAATTATCATCGCCGACGATTGTTCCGAAGATCGCAGTTTGGCGATCGCCCGACAGTTCGCCAGCCAGTCCCCCGAGAACGTTTCCCTATTCCAACACCAACAACCCTTTGGACTCGCCCAAAACTGCAATTTCTGCCTGTCCCAAGCCAAAGGCAAATACGTCAAATTCCTGTTTCAGGACGATATCCTCGAATCGGACTGCATCGAAAAGCTGGTGGAACTAGCGGAAACGGACGAAAAAATCGGTCTTGTCTTCTCCCCCCGCAATTTAATTCTATCAGAAGGTGCGGAAGAAAATCAAGCCCTGATGACAGTTTACAACGGCTGTCAAAACCTGCACCAATCCTGGACAAACTTACAACCCGTTCAGTGGGGGTGGGAATTGCTATCCGATCCCAATATCCTGGAAATTCCCCTCAACAAAATCGGCGAACCCAGCGTCGTCCTCCTGCGGCGGGAAGTCTTCCAAACCGTCGGCGGATTCGATCCCGAACTCCGGCAGTTGGTGGATTTGGAATTGTGGCTGAGAATCCTCACTCGCTACAAAGTCGGCTTCGTCAACCAACCCTTATCCCACTTTCGCCTCCACCTCCAACAGCAAACCCTCAAAAACGCCCATTCCGGCGTATCCGATCAAGTCAAATTTTATCAAAAACTCGCCTTCGACTCCTGCTTCCAAACCCTCCCCGCCGAGTTGCGATACCTCGCCGCCGCCACCCACTTTCTCCTCACCGAACGCTACCAACCCGCCGACGAAAATACCTATCCCGAAATTCTCGATAACCTGAGAACCGTCCGCAATGCGATCGCACAAAAATGGCTGAATTCCCCGTCCGCCATTCTGGAACAGCAGTATGTCGGGTTATTGGGAAAAGCCCAAAAAATGCTGTCCAACACCAGCCTCAAATATCACCCCCCAACCCCCCGCGAAACCGCCTTCGTCGAAACCCTCAAAACCCAACTGGAATTGGGATTCGATAATCTCAATTTAATTCAATCCCTTCTCGCCTTCCAACTCTACGGCTGGGGAGACGAGATGCCGTTTTTCCCCGAATTCTCCCTTTTCCCCAACTGGCTGATTAAAGATAGCATGGAATTCATGCTGAAAGTCCCCGCCTATTTTCGCGAACCCGGCGCCACCTCGCGATACTGTTCTTATTTGGAAGAATTTGTCAAATTCCTCCACAGCCGGATTTTCAAATATCCCAAATCCAAGCTTTGGAACGCCGTCGCCATCCTGTTCGCGAATTTAGCGGATTTTACGATACTGCAATATCGGGAAGACACCGAAACCGCCTATCGGATGCGATCGCAAATTTTGGCATTCGTGATGGAATTGCAAAACCAAACCCTCGCCTGGGAATTGCCGCCGCAACCTCCCCGCAAACCCGTCAAACTCGGCATCCTCGTCCCCCACCTCCACCCCACCCCGGAAACCCTGATGACTCTGCCGATGTACGAATCCCTCGGCGATGACTTCCAGGTGATCTTATATTCCCTCGTCGCCACGGGAAACGCGATCGAAAATTACTGCCGACAAAAATTCCGGGGTTTTCAAAAACTGCCCAACTCCCTGGAACAACAGGTTGATCTCATCCGTCAAGACGAGTTGGATATTCTGTTGATATCCGCCAACCTGACAACCCGCACGATAGCCCCGGTTTACTTAGCCTCACACCGCCTCGCCCGGGTGCAAATTTGCACTCCCCTCTCCCCGGTATTGACAGAATTGAATAACGTGGATTATCATATATTTAGCAATCTCACCCGCCCCGATACGGCTAACCCCCAAATCTTGCCGATCGCGGAAAGTGGTTATTGCTGGGCGACGGCACAATCTCCACCCCGCCTAGACCTTGATCGCCTATCTTTAGAAATATCAAAAAAAGCCGTTGTTTTCGCTTCTGGCATCGATTCCCTCAAAATCACACCCGAATTAATCGAATCTTGGGGGTGCATATTATCCGAAGTTCCCAATTCTCTCCTGTTAATTTACCCCTTTTGGAATCAAAGCGATCGCGCCCACCTACAAAAGCCGTGGCTGCAAAACTGCACGGGAATTCTCGAAAAATATCAGATCGATCCCGATCGCATTTTGCTGTTAAACTTCGACGAACCCCCCAGCAACTCCGACTTGCAAAGCTGCCTCAAACTCGCCGATATCTACCTAGACTCCCACCCGATATCCGATATCATATCATTATTTAACGCCTTCAACGCCGGCCTGCCCATCGTCGTCAAAAACGGGGCGAAACCCCACCACTCACTGGGGGCAGCATTGCTGCGGGAAATGGGAGTCTCCGACTTAATCGCCCCCGACGATCGCACCTATATACAACTCGCAATCACCCTCGGAAACAACCCCAAATTTCGGCAAAAACAGCGCCGCCGGATGGACGAAATCATCCAAAATTATTATTCCGAAATAAAAGATAATATCAAACCCTCCAAAAATCTCGCCCAAATCCTAAATGAAATCGCGACCGTCGCCGCAGAAAATCGGACGCAATAATCCCATTTACATCGAAACCAGAAAACCTCTCCGTGTCCTCTGTGCCTGGAGTGGTTAAACTCCCCCACTCCGAAAAATGAGGGGTTAGACCCCAGCGGGGTTTGACTAATTGGAATGGAAACAATACACCATAAAAATTCGTTTCTATTGTTAAACTTCTGATCACTTTTGTTGTGCGGCGAATGAATTTTCTCCGCATCCGCCCGCCAAAATTCCGGACGGATGGCCAGAAGGCCCGCAAAGGATCGTCGATCCCCCGTTCACCCCACCCGGGTTAACCTACCGTCAGCCGAGAGAGTGATAATGCAACGACACATCCAAACCGCAATCCAAGACAACCTGCAACCCGCCGAAATCCTGGTGGCGATCGCCCCCCGAGTTGACGAACCCGAACGCCTCGCCGCCGGCCTCATCCCCGGTGTCCGCGTGCTCCACCTGGGCGATGGCGATCCCGTCAGCCAAATTGCAGACGCCATCCGCCGCGTCCCCACCCGGAGTTTACATCTCATTTGCCACGGTTCCGACGGCCACCTCGACCTAGGCGACACCCCCCCCGATGCCGACACCCTGCGACAGTGGGACGTCGGCGAAATCTGCCTCTACGCCTGCAACTTCGCCCGCAACCGGGGACAGAAATTCCTGCAAAACCTGCACCGACTCACCGGCGTCGCGATCGCCGCATCCACCCGTATTGTCGGCAACCCAGCCGGTGGAGGAACCTGGGATCTCGATTATCAGATCGGCGAGATCCTTTCCCCGTCCCCCTTCACCCCCCGAGTGCGGCAAACCTACCCCGGCACCTTCGCCACCTTCACCGTCACCACCACCGCCGACGACGGCCCCGGTTCCCTGCGGCAGGCGATCGCGGACGCCAACGCCAGTCCCGAAGCCGACGAGATCCGGTTTGACTTATTCATCCTCGATCCCAACTTCAATTTCAATACCGACACCTACACAATCCGCCCCCAGTCGCCCCTCCCCGCCATTACAAGCCCCGTCACCATCGACGGCACCTCCCAAAGTGGCTTCCGGGGCACCCCCGTCATCGAACTCGACGGCAGCCAAGCCGGCGGGGGCTCTGGCCTGACCCTGACCGGCGGCAACAGCACCGTCCGGGGGCTGGTTATTAACCGGTTTCCGGCTTTCGGCATCGAAGTGATCGGGGGGGGCGGCAACGTCATCGAAGGGAACTATATCGGCACCGACAGCCGGGGTGCCACAGCCCTGGGGAATGGGTTCGGCATCTCCATCTCCGAGTCCCCCGACAACATCATCGGCACCCCCGAAAATCCCAATATCATCTCCGGACATACCTTCACGGGGATTTTAATTGCGGGGGCAAACGCCACCGGCAACCAAATTCGGGGCAACGCCATCGGCACCGACCTGGCCGGGACCGCCGACCTGGGCAACGGCCGCTGGGGGATCTTTATCAACGCCGGGGATAACGCCATTTCCAACAACACGATCGCCTTCAACCGCCGGGATGCGATCGCCGTCGAACGGGGTGTCGGCAATACCATCGTCGGCAATGCGATCGCGGACAACGGCGGTTTGGGCATCGATCTCGGCGACGACGACCTCACCCCCAACGACCCCCTCGACGCCGATCTGGGCCCCAACACCGGGCAAAACTTCCCCACTCTCACAGGGGCTTTTTCCGACGGGACGAGTACCACCCTCACCGGGACCCTCAACAGCACCCCCGAGAGCAATTTCACCCTGCAATTTTTCTCCAACACCGCCGCCACCCGCCAGGGCCGAACTTTGATCGGGGAAACCCCAATTACAACAGATAGCAACGGCGATGCCAGCTTTACCCTCAACCTCCCCGTCGCCCTCACTGAGGGGGATTTCGTCACCGCCACGGCCACGAATCCGAACGGCGACACCTCGGAATTTTCGGGGGCGATCGCGGCCGTACCCCCGGCTACCGTCAACTTCAGCCGCGCCACCTACCGCGTCAACGAAGACGGAATCCCCGACGGGGCGGAAATCACCCTCGATCGCACCGGAGACACCGCCGCCGCCTCCGTCATCACCCTCAACCTCCGGGAGGGGACCGCCAGCGGTGCGACGCCCCCCCTCGACCCCGACTCCGCCATCCAGGATTTTGACAATACCCCCCAAACCGTCACCTTCGCCCCCGGCGAAACCCGCGTCACCCTCGCCGTGCCCATCAACGACGACGCGGTTTTGGAGGAAAACGAAGTCCTGGAACTGGTGCTCGACAGCCTCACCGGGGGGGCCAGCAACGCGATCATCGGGGACCGGGGCACCGCCACCGTTACCATCCTGGATAACGAGAACCGGCCCGGAACCCTGGAAATCGGCAGTCCGGCATTCCGCGTCACCGAGGGAACACCCACCGCGGCCATCACCGTCACCCGCACCGACGGGGACGAAGGGGCCGTCAGCGCCACCCTGAACCTGGAAGACGGGACGGCCCGGGCCCCCCAAGATTACACCGACATTTCCCCGGTGACGGTGCGGTTGGCCGACGGCCAGACCTCGGCCACCGTCAACGTCCCCATCACCGACGACGAGATCTCGGAACCCAACGAAACCTTTAATGTCCGCCTGGAAAATGCCACCGGGGGGGCGGCGATCGGGCGACGGTCCGAGGCTGCCGTCACTATCGAAGACGACGACAACCCCGCCGGACTCCTGGCTTTCCAAAACGCCGAATACACCGTCACCGAGGGCACCCCCGCCGTCACCGCCACCGTCATCCGCCGGGAGGGCAGTTCCGGCGCCGTCAGCACCCGGGTTCTGGTCGCCAACGGCAGCGCCACGGCGCCGCGGGACTTCATCAATAATTCCCCCGTCAGCCTGGAATTGGCCGACGGCCAGACCGAGGCCACCATCAGCGTCCCCATCGTTGACGACGGGGTGTTCGAGGGGTCCGAATCGTTCAGCCTGTTTTTGGACAGCCTCACCGGGGGGGCCAGCTTCGGGGCGACCCGGCGGGCCACCGTCACCATTGAAGATAATGACAATCCCCCCGGACGCCTGTCCCTGGAAGCGGCGGAATATACGGTGACGGAGGGGACGGCCAACCTGGAAGTGGCGGTGGTCCGCACCGGGGGCAGCGCGGGGAGTATCGGCGCGGATCTATTTGTCCGCGACGGCAGCGCGATCGCACCGGACGATTATACTGATATATCGCCGCGGCGGGTGGAATTTGAAGACGGCCAGACCCGCCAAACCGTCGCCATCCCGATTCTCGACGACGATCGCCGCGAAGATCCCGAAACCTTTACCGTCTCCCTCGACAACGCCACCGGCGGCATCCTGTTCGGGGAGAACCGCACCGCCACCGCCACCATCGAGGACAACGACAACCCGCCGGGGACCCTGGCTTTTGAAAGTGTCGAATATAACGTCATCGAGGGGATTCCCACGGCTTCTATTACCATTACCCGCGGCGAGGGGGATTTCGGGGCCGTCGGCGTCGAATTGTCCCTGCAAGACGAAACCGCGATCGCCCCGGAGGATTACACCAATATCTCCCCGGTGGCGGTGGAATTCGCCGACGGCCAGACTTCGGCCACCGTCAACATCCCCATCGAAGACGATGCGATCGCCGAAAATGGCGAGACGGTGATCCTCCGCCTCGACAACCCCACCGGCGGCGCTAATGTGGGGACGCGGAGTGAAGCCGTGTTGGCGATCGAAGATGACGATAACCCCGTCGGCAGCATCCAGTTCGCCGAGGCTGACTTTCAAGTAGATGAAACCGATTCCGAAGCCACCCTCACCCTCGTCCGCGACGGCGGCAGCGAGGGCGTCCTCCGCGTCAACGTCAACCTCGCCGACGACACCGCAACTTCCCCCGACGACTACATCAATAACTCGCCTTTAGTTGTGGAATTTGGCGACGGCCAGATCGTGCAAACCGTCAGGATTTCCATCGTTGATGACGCAATTTTAGAAGATGATGAAACAGTGGATCTGATTTTGGATGATCCCGAGGGAGGCGTGTTTTTCGGACGGCAAAATACCGCCACTTTGACCGTCGTAGATGATGAGGAACCGGAAAATATTCCCCCCACAATTACCGACATTTCCGACACCGCCTTTTTCCAAGATCTCCCCGCCCCGCCCATTCCATTTACGATGGAAGATGCGGAAACCCCGGCGCAGGAGTTGACCGTCACCGCCACTTCCGACAACCCGACTTTGATTCCCCCGGACGGGATGATTTTGGCCGGGGAAGGGGAAAATCGCACCGTCGCCATCACCCCGGCCCCGGGCGAAAGCGGGGAGGCTTTCGTCACCCTGGCGGTTTCCGACGGGGAAGATACCACCACCGATGAATTTCTGGTGACGGTGGGCGCCCAAACCGATCTGGCGGTTCGTTTCGCCCCCGACTCCGGGCGGGAGACGGACGAAAGCGGCGGGACGGTGGAATTTACGGCCGTTTTGGAGCGTTCCCCGACGGCGGATGTGGTCGTCTCCGTTGAGAGTTCCAATCCGGGCGAGGGGGTGGCCGAACCCGCGGCGCTGACGTTCACCCCCGACAATTGGGATGTCCCCCAGACGGTGACGGTGACGGGGCAGGCGGACGGGGAAGTTGACGGCCAAAGGCCCTACGCGATCGATTTTGTCGCCGCCGGCGACGACCCCACCTTCGACGGACTGTCCCGCCGCGTCGCCCTGACGAATGCGGACGTCGTCCCCGCCACGATTCCGGAACCGGTGGAGGTGGACACCCTCAACGGGGGCCCGGGAGCAGATGTGTTCTGGCTTCGCAGCAACGTGGACCAACTCGCACCCCTGAGTCCCCCCATCACCCAATTTGGCACACCCGACCCCGACAGCTTGCCGGGGCAAGACGGCAACGATGTCATCTTTGGCCGGGGGGACGGTGACACCCTGTTGGGATTCCGGGAAGATGATTTCTTGGACGGACAGGGGGAAAGCGATCGCCTCCTCGGGGGCCAGGAAAATGATATCGTCATCGGCAACAGCGGGGACGATACGGTGTTCGGGGAAAAGGGCGGCGATACCCTCTACGGCGGCCCGGAAGCGGATGTCATCTACGGCAACCAGGAAGGCGATGTCATTTTCGGGGACGGCGGGGCCGATACGATTTACGGCGGCCAAAATAACGACAGCCTCCTCGGGGGGACGGGTAGCGATCTCCTCTTCGGCGACAAGGGCGATGACACTTTGACGGGTTTCAGTACCCGGGCGCAGGGGTACACGCTAATTAACGATTTCGACATCGAAGAAGATGTCATCTTACTCAGCGGCCTGCCGGAACGCTTCCGCCTGGAATTGTCGCCTCCCGAACTGCCCGAGGGGACGGCGATCATCCGCGAAAATTTGGTCGGGGAAGTGGAGGCGATCGCTGTGGTCGCAGACGTTTTTGGATTGGATTTGGGGGCGGATTATTTTCGATTTTCTTGATTTTTAATCGCAAAAATTCAACCCCCTAAAACTTGTGAAAATACGGCGGGGAGGGGCGGGGGGAAAAATGTCCCGGCCCCTACCGCCCCCCCAATTGACGGTGAATCGAAATCGGATCGGGATCGCCGGCGACGATGGAAACATTAAAAACTGTTGAAATTGTTTGAATTTTATTGCGGGATATCCCGAAGGTAAATTGAGGTGGAGGAAAATACAGAGTAGAACCAAAATTGTTGTCAATTTTTTAGGACAATGGAAGACCAAGTTCAAGACACCAACAATGGCCAGACGCCCGAAGAACCCCTCGAACCGCCGACCGTCTCGACGGAGGAGGTGGATACCCTGCTGGGGGGGGCAGACGCCGATGTCTTTTTCTTTCGGAACCACTTCGATCAACTCTCCCCCCTGAGTCCCCCCACCAGCGAAATCGGCAGTTCCGAAGGGGAGGAAATCTTGGGCACGGACGGCAATGACGTGATCCTCGGCCGGGATGGCAATGACACCATTTCTTCCTTTAAGGGGGATGATTTTCTCGACGGCCAGGGGGGGGATGACCTGCTGTTCAGCGGCCAAGATAACGATATCGTGGTGGGTTCGGACGGCGGTGACACCCTGTTCGGCGATCGCGGCGTCGATGTGGTCTACGGGGGAGATGGGGAAGATGTCCTGTTTGGAAATCAGGACAACGATACAATTTACGGCGACGGCGACGACGATGAAATTTACGGCGGCCAGGGCAACGACAGTTTGATCGGCGGCAGCGGCAACGACCTCCTCCTCGGCGATCGCGGCGAGGATACTTTGATCGGGGCCAGCCGCGCCGGGGAAGGTTACACCCGAGTCGCCGACTTTGACTCCGGTGAAGATACCATCTTACTCTTCGGAACGGCTGATGGCTATCAACTGGTTTCCACTGCAGATCTCTCGGCAGAAACCGGCGTTGAATTGCCTTCGGGAACGGCAATTTTGTCCACGAATTTGAGCGGCGATCGCGAACTCCTTGCCGTCATCGAAGATGCATCTTCCCTCGATCTCGGCGACAGCTATTTCCAATTTTTATAAAGGAAATTGACGGCTATGTTTTGTCGCGTTTCCTGTGATTTAATCCTCTCTCCTCCCCCCAAAGCGGGGCGGGAGGGGGTGAAAAATGCCGATGGAAAAGACACCGCACGAGCGGCGATCGCGATCGGAATTGAATCCAGAATTGGGGGTGGGATTCAAGCCCAACAACGAACCCACCATCACACGCCGCGCATTGATAAACTGATGCGTTTGAGCTTTTCATTCACCTCCAAAACTCGGACGTTTACCACCTGTCCCACCCGGACGATCTGTTTGGGATCTTCGACGAAGCGATCGGCGAGTTGGGAGATGTGCACCAAGCCGTCCTGGTGAACGCCGATATCCACGAAGGCGCCGAAATTGACGACGTTGGTGACAATTCCCTCCAACTGCATCCCCGGTTTCAAGTCGGACACTTCTTTGATATCATCCCGGAATGTGGCGTATTTGAATTCCGATCGCGGGTCCCGTCCCGGCTTCTCCAATTCGGCGACAATATCCTTGAGGGTGGGCAAGCCGACGGTATCGGTGACGTACCGTTTCAAGTTCACTGATTTGAGTTTGTCGGAGGTTTTGGAAATCGAATTTAACGGGATTTCTAAATCCGATATAATTTGTTCCACCACCGGGTAACTTTCCGGGTGGACGGCGGTATTGTCGAGGGGGTTCGCGCCGCCCCGAATCCGCAAAAATCCGGCGGATTGCTGGAAGGCTTTCGGCCCGAGTTTGGACACCTTCAGCAGTTCTTTGCGGTTTTTGAAAGCTCCCTTTTCGTTGCGGTATTTGACGATATTTTGGGCGATCGCGGGCGTGATTCCGGAAACAAACGTCAGCAATTCCTTCGACGCCGTGTTGAGTTCCACCCCCACATAGTTGACGCAACTTTCGACGGTTTCATCGAGTTTTTTCTTGAGTAATTTTTGATCGACATCGTGTTGATACTGTCCCACGCCGATGGATTTGGGGTCAATTTTCACCAATTCCGCCAGGGGATCTTGCAGGCGGCGCCCGATACTGATCGCCCCCCGGACGGTAAGATCTAACTCGGGAAATTCCGCCCTCGCCACGTCGCTGGCGGAGTAAATCGAGGCGCCGGATTCGTTCACCATGACGTGAATGGGTTTGTTGGGTAAAGAGGCTATTGTTTCTTTGACAAAATCCTCGGTTTCTCGTCCGGCGGTTCCGTTGCCGATCGCGATCAATTCGATATTATATTTATCGATAAATCCCCGAATCGTTTTCGCCGCCGATTGGCGTTGGTTGGCGGACTGGTGGGGGAAAATTGTCTGATATTCGCAGAACTTTCCGGTTTCCGACAACACCGAAACTTTGCACCCCGTCCGGAACCCCGGATCGATCGCCAGCGTCGGTTTCATCCCCGCCGGGGGGGACAGCAACAACTCCCGCAAATTGGCTTCAAAGGTTTTGATGGATTCGATGTCGGCGTCGGCTTTGCGATCGCTCCTGATTTCACTAATCAACGAGTTCTTCATCAATCGGTTAAACCCATCTTTGATTGTCGCCTTATAAAATTGTCGAATTTCAGGATTTTTGCTGCGGATAATTTTCGACTCCAAATGTGCTAAAATAAAAGATTCATCGAAATCTAAATCCACCTTCAGAATCCCATCCGCCTCCCCCCGCAGCAACGCCAGCAGGTTGTGTGGCTTGATTTCCATCACGTCTTCCCGGAAATTTCGGTACATCTCGAACTTCGTGGAACCCTCCGGGTAGTCATCCTTAACCCGGGAAACAAACGCCCCCTCTTCCATCAGATATTCCCGCAAATCCGCCCGCAATTCCGCCGTTTCCGCGATCGCTTCTGCGATGATGTCGGCGGCACCGCCGAGGGCATCTTCCGCCGTTTTCACCCCCTTTTCCGCGTCGATATATTTGGCGGCTTCCGCTTCCAAAGAGACGGCGGGGGCGTCGCGCCGGTTCAGGGATGCGATAAAATCGGCGAGGGGTTCGAGTCCCCGTTCCCGGGCGGTAGTGGCGCGGGTGCGGCGTTTGGGGCGGTAGGGAAGATAAAGATCTTCGAGTTCGGTTTTCAGCAGGCAGGCGTCTATTTTCCCATGCAATTCGTCGGTGAGTTTGCCCTGGGATGCGATCGCTTCGAGTATCGTTTTTTTGCGATCTTCGAGTTCCGTCAAATAGTTATATCGTTCGGAAATATCCCGCAGTTGGGTTTCGTCGAGGGAACCCGTCCGCTCTTTCCGGTAGCGGGCGACAAACGGGATGGTTGCCCCCTCCGCGAACAATTCTAAGGCATTTTCGACTTGATAGGCTTTCAGGGACAGTTCTTGAGCGAGGATGTGAGGAATGTTGAGCATGGAAGGTTCGTTCAGTCTGAATCGATGCGATCTCAGATCCATTGTAATACTAAAGTCGGGTGCGTTAATGAAATGTAACGTACCGCACTATTTTGATGGGGGAGTGGGGGCAACCGTCTCGGGTTGCCCGATTTATGAATTTGTCAGCGAACTGCACTATTTTGATGGGGGGTGGGGGCAACCGTCTCGGGTTGCCCGATTTATGAATTGTCAATCCCTATAATTTACCTTGGGCAAGCACAGAGGCTTGCCTCTACCGATGGGAAATGGCTTGTTGATAATTTGTTGATGGGCAAGCACAGAGCCTTGCCTCCACTGATGGGAAATGGCTTGTT
>NZ_JAJENU010000614.1:0-2230 GCF_035615495.1 Lyngbya sp. CCY1209
CGACTCAAAGCCCCCAGTATTGGGGGTTTGGGGGCCAGACAATTTTACAAATGGTTTCCGATTGCTATAGGTGGGGATGAAGAAACCATATAATTAAACAGCCGCCAACTCCTTCAACAACCCCTCAAACAATCTGATCCCGTCAGTATTTCCCAGCATCGGATCGGACGCCCGTTCCGGGTGCGGCATCATCCCCAAAACCGTCCCCTGGCGGTTACAAATTCCGGCGATATTGTTGAGGGAACCGTTGGGATTATCTCCCGCATAGCGGAAAACCACCTGATTGTTATCCTCCAATTCCGCCAGCGTATCCGCGTCGGCGTAATAACAACCTTCCCCGTGGGCGATGGGAAGAGTAATTGTTTCGTTGGGGGAGTAATTTTGCGTCCAGGGAGTGTTAGTGTTCGTCACCGTCAGCGGAACGCGATCGCAAATAAAATGCAAATCCCGATTTCGCACCAAGGCCCCCGGCAGCAGTCCGGCTTCCGTCAACACCTGGAAACCGTTGCAAATCCCGATCGCCAACTTTCCGGCGTTGACGTGCTCCACCGTCGCCCTCATAATGGGGGAAAACCGGGCGATCGCACCACAGCGGAGATAGTCGCCGTAGCTAAACCCCCCCGGAATCACCACCACATCGATATCCGAAAGATCCGTATCTTGATGCCACACCATGCGGGTGGGTTGGTTCAACAATCCCTGCGTCACCCAAGCCACATCGCGATCGCAGTTGGAACCGGGAAAAACGAGAACGCCAAATTTCATATCGCAGTGTGAAATAATTCGTGAAAATTTAATCCATTTGAAGCCCCCAGAATTGGGGGTTTGGGGGCCTGGGAAGCCCCCAGAATTGGGGGTTTGGGGGCCTGGTAAGCCCCCAGAATTGGGGGTTTGGGGGCCTGGGAAGCCCCCAGAATTGGGGGTTTGGGGGCCATTTCTCAAAGCCCCCAGAATTGGGGGTTTGGGGGCCTGGTAAGCCCCCAGAATTGGGGGTTTGGGGGCCTTAACTCGCCGCAGTCGTTGCAGTTTCCGATACCGGAGTCAAGTCGAACCGGTAGGTTTCGATCACCGGGTTGGCGAGGATGCGATCGCAAATTTCGTCCAACTCTCGCTTCGCCTCCTCCTCATTCTCCGCCGTCAGCGTCGCTTCAATATACTTGCCGATCCGGATCTGTTCCACATTTTCATATCCCATCTGCCGGACGCCCGACCGAACCGCCGTTCCCGCCGGGTCCAACACCGAGGGACGAAGGGTGACGTAGATTTTAGCCTGAAATGTTTGTGCCACGGCACTACCTATCCTACCGAACTGACATCCCCCATTATCCCCCACGCCTCGATTTTCCGGAACTTCGGGGGGCGAGAATTTCTAGCAATTTTTACAAAATTCCGCAAGGGACTTGCAACAAATCTTAACAATGCGTTACACTACGTTACAGATAGAAAAGCAAACGAGAGATAAACTTTATATGACAGTTGCTACAACCGCATCCTTTTTAGAGCAGATCCAAATCAAAACCGGACTCGACGATATTTATGATGCCCGGGACCTCTCGGAGGTCGTCTTCCGCACCATGCGGGACCTGATGACCAAAGAAGCAAGCGATCGCATCGCCACCGACCTGGCCAACTCCACCTACCTCTCCGACGCGGAACGCCCGGAAATCATCGCCCTCTGGAAAGACACCAATCCCCTGGTGCGCCTCCTGAGCCGGATGCGTTCCCCCTTTGTCATCGAAGACGATACCTTTATCTTCCGGGTGGAACAGGAAGGCACGATGCCCAAAAACATGGACGGCATCACGGTGGTCGGCGTCGTCTTCTCGACCCTGAAAAAAGCCCTCTCCGCCGCCAGCATTCGAGAAATCGGTCAAACCCTGCCCGGTCAAATTCGCGTCATGTGGCAAAACGCCTAGCTTTCACCCGTGTCACAAAATCTTCATGAGGCTGACACAAGTCTGTAACAAGGGGCGAGTATTCTAAAAACAGTAAGCAAGTTTAGTTGCTCGCTCCTCACACCATCATATCTGGACTATCCACCGCCACCGCGTCGGTGGATTTTTTTTTGGCAATTCCCCAGCAGGGGAGGCATGGGGGCAGGGAGGCGGAGGAGGCAGAGGGGGCAGAGGGGGCATCTTACATCAGATTCGTACAACCTCCCCAATCATCTTTAGATGATTTGAGCTGGTAGGGGCGCAAGGCTTGCGCCCTCGGGAATTGATTCCCAAGC
>NZ_JAJENU010000615.1:0-224 GCF_035615495.1 Lyngbya sp. CCY1209
TCATCCCCAATTCAGCGAGAATCCGAAACTTCCTCAATTCCGAGACAATCAGAATCTTCCCCTTCGGAAACGATATCGGATGCGATCGCTTCTAATGACTCTCCCAGTATTCAAAGAGAATCGGAAACTTCTGCTATTGAAGAGATATCGGAGATTTCCCCAATTCAGAGACAGTCAGAAACTTCTGGTATTGAAAAGATATCGGATGCGATCGCATCTCCCGA
>NZ_JAJENU010000616.1:0-14605 GCF_035615495.1 Lyngbya sp. CCY1209
AGCCGTGTGAGGTGAAAGTCTCATGCACGCTTGGAGAATGGGAGGGGGAGAAGGTGACTTCTCTCTCGACCCCTAATCATGTCCGCCAGAATTGTTTGAACAAAAACGATTTCTATCGTTCGGCAATCAGAAACTGCGGGGAGGGGAAAGGGCGAATTGTCCGTTTCCTTTCCCGCAATTTTAGGATGGCAAAATTTGTCGGATCTCTTCCACGGGAGAGGGTGAATGCCATTCGCCCCGATTTTTGACGATCGCCCCTCATCGGAAGATTGCAAAATCTGTTGAATCTCTGACAATGGCAAGCCCAAAAGTTGTGCGATCGCTTCCGGGCTATTTCCCAAATTTGCCCGAGGAAGAAACCGGGTTTATCGGGCAAATTTGGGTGGGGAGGAGAGATGTTGGTAGAAACCCGGTTTCTAGGTTTATGGTGGGGGAAGTAACCTGACCTCCACAATGCGGCCGGCGTACCTTAAAATAGATGAGATAGCACCGATTGAATGCCCCCCAAATGTGTAATCGTCCATTTTCTAGTCCGAGAGGAAATCAACAATGATTGCCATTCCAGAACGTCCACCTTTCGCCCCCGAAGAATACCTCGAATGGGAAGAAAAACAACCCCTCAAATATGAATATATTGACGGTCAAGTATTTGCCATGACCGGGGGAAGTATTCCCCACAACGATATCGCCGTCAACCTGACCACGGCCCTCAAAAATCACCTGCGCGGCAGGGGATGTAAAGTTTCGATGGCCGATGCCAAACTCGGCATTTCCGAAGCCGGCCCCTTTTTCTATCCAGATGTGATGGTCACTTGCGACGAAACCGACCGACGCGCCACCAAAGTCCTCTATCACCCCCGCCTGATTGTCGAAGTTATCTCCCCCAAGACGGAAGCGGTTGACCGGGGCCGAAAGTTTCAAAATTACCGTCGTATCTCCAGTTTAAAAGAATACGTTTTGATCGACACGAAACGGGCGATCGTGGAATGTTTCCGACTGAATGAAAGTGGAATTTGGGAACTTTACAATTATGGGGAAGGAGATGAAATACAACTGACCAGCGTCGATTTCAGCTTTCCCATCGACCTGCTTTATGAAGATGTCATTTTTGAAGAAACCGACACGAATTGACCTGAATTTGATAGTCCCGAGGTATCGATGACAACAATCACAGCCAACCTTTGGCTTTCATAATTGATGGTATTTTTTACCATTTTAGCAGGATTTTCGGAAAAGAAACCGAGTTTCTGAATTGATATTTTTCTGATTTTGATGATAAGATTGTCAAGCTACGCTGGATTGACGACAAATTGCAGAATTGGAACCGATGACTCGATATATTATCAATCGCCTGTTGGGTGCCATTCCCACTTTGATCGCCATCAGTTTGGTGTTATTTTTAGTCTTGGCACTAGCCCCCGGCGACCCGATGGGGGAGTTCGCCACCAACCCTTCGATTACGGCGGAAGTGCGGGAAAATATTCGGCGATCGCTCGGATTAGACCAACCCCTTCCCATCCGTTATATTAAATGGGCGTGGTCTTTTTTGCAAGGGGATATGGGCTATTCTTTCACCAGCCGTACCCCGGTGGGCGAACTGATTTTGCAGCGCCTCCCAGCGACGCTTTGGATTGCCGGGACTGCTTATTTATTGGCGATCGCGATCGCGTTTCCCCTGGGCATCATTTCCGCCCTCAAACGCCACTCTATTTTCGACCAAGTAGCCACGACTTTCGCTTTTTTGGGATTCTCTCTCCCCCCCTTCTTCACCGGACTGCTCTTCATCATTCTTTTCAGCGTCCAGCTCGACTGGTTTCCCTTTATTTATAATAGCACATTAAAAGTCACCAACCTGCAAACCTTTGGGGAACAAATCAAACAGTCGGTGATGCCGATCGCCGTTTTAACTCTATTTCAAGCTGCCCCATTAATGCGATTTATCCGTTCTTCGATGTTGGAAGAATTGAACCGGGATTACGTCCGCACAGCCCAGGCTAAAGGGTTGCCCAATTTTCAGGTCGTCAACGGTCATATTTTACGCAATGCTTTGATTCCGGTCGTCACCCTGATGGCATTAAATATTCCGGCTATTTTTACCGGCGCATTGATCACGGAACAGGTGTTTCGGGTTCCGGGCATTGGGGCGCTGTTGATCGAGTCGATTTATCGCAGCGATACCCCTGTCGTCATGGCGATTACGTTTATTTACGCCATTTTTGTTGTTCTGTTTAATCTGGCGGCAGATATTTTGTACGGGTTTTTAGATCCTCGGGTGCAATATAAATAGTGGATTTTAACCACTCCAGGCACTCCAGGACACGGAGAAATTTTTATTTCCGAGTTAGGGTGATGAGTGTGAGTTCTGGGGGACAGTTGAAACGGCCGGGGAAATAGGTTCCCAGGCCGCGATTGACGTAGAGGGTATTGTCGCCGACGGGATGCAAGCCGGACGCCCATTCCCAGTGTTTGAATATGTGGAGACATCCCGATCGGAAGGGGAACAGCCACCGCAGATGTCGGGGAATTTTGCGGCGAATTTTTTGCAGCCAACCGGGCAAGGCGCCGATCAAAGGTAATACGATTTGGCCGCCGTGGGTGTGGCCGGACAATTGCAGATCGACGCGCCAAGGTTGCAGCATGGCGGCGGTGTCGGGGTTGTGGGATAGGACGATGCGGGGGAGGGTTTCGGGGATTGATTTCATCACCGATTCGGGGTAAAATTGTTTGGAAAATAAGTCGGGAAATCCGACGATCGCCAGTTCGGAACCGAGGGGATAGACGATTTCGTTGCAGAGGACGCGGATGCCGATTTGAGTCAAGGCTGCGGTAATTTCGCGGATGGAATGGGGGTAGTGATTGTCGTGATTTCCCAAAACGGCATAAATTCCGGCCCGGGTTTGCAGGTGTTTGAGGTGTCGGACGAGGCGGTGGACGGGTTGGGTGTCGCGGGTGACGAAATCTCCGGTCAGGAAAACCAGGTCGGGTTCGAGGCGGTTGGATGTGGCGATCGCTTCGTCGAGGAGGGCATCGGAGAGCCGCACGCCGTCATAGTGAAAATCGCTGAGTTGGACGAGGCGGGTTCCTTCCAGGTGGGGGGGAAGATCCGCGATCGCAATTTCCAGGGAATCGACTTTTAATTTGCTGACGAATAGTGGGCGCATAATTGTGATAAAAAAAGATCCGTTTGTTGTTGCGCTTGGGCGCCACTGAGGGGCTAAAGCCCAACAACGGGGGGATGTCGTTGTTGCGCTTTAGCGCGGTAAAGAGGGGTTCCCGCCCCAACAACGGGGGGATGTCGTTGTTGCGCTTTAGCGCGGTAAAGAGGGGTTCCCGCCCCAACAACGGACAATTTTCTAAGTTGCGGGGATTAATCCGGAATGAATCAGCAGGGGTTTGGTGCTCGGTTCCCGTCCTCGGAAGGTTTTGAACACCTCCATTGGGTGGAGGCTGCCGCCGAGTCCCAAAACGGTGTCGCGGAATTGTTTTCCGACGGATGCGATCGCGCTTTCATTTTCCAATCCCGCTTCTTCAAAGGCGGCGAAGGCGTCGGCACTCAGGACTTCCGCCCATTTGTAACTGTAGTAACCCGCCGCATATCCCCCGGCGAAAATGTGGTTGAAGGCGCACAAAAACGAGTCTTCCGGCAGGGGTTTTAAAACGGTGGTTTTGGCCGCGATGCGGTTGCGAAGTTCGTTCACCGTTTCTTTTCCGCCCGGTTGGTAGCGGTGGTGCAATTCCAGATCCACGAACCCGAAATGTAACTGCCTCAACGTCGCCGTCCCACTCATGTAAGTGCGGGCGGCGAGGAGTTTTTGATAGTAATGTTCGGGGAGGGGTTCGCCGGTTTCGTAGTGCCGCGCCATGCCGAATAAGGTGGCGCGATCGTAACACCAATTTTCCATAAATTGGCTGGGCAATTCCACCGCATCCCACTCGACGTTATTGATACCCGCCGCCCCCGGATAATCGACGGTGGTTAGCATATGTTGCAAACCGTGGCCGAATTCGTGGAACAGGGTTTCCACCTCCGCGAAGGTCATCAAACTGGGCTTTCCGTCCACCGGGGGAGTCTGGTTGCACTGCAAATAGGCGACGGGAAGGCGAATTTTAGTGTGGCCGTCTTCGATGAGTTTCGCCCGGGTGACGCACTCGTCCATCCAGGCGCCGCCGCGTTTTTCCGACGGACGGCTGTAGGGGTCTAGGTAAAAATAGGCGATCGCTTCCCCAGTTGAATCAGCCACTTGGAAATAGCGGACGTCGGGATGCCAAACCGGCGCCAACCCGTCCGCCGGGGTGATAGCGATATTGAAAATCCGCTTAACCAGTCCGAATAACCCGTCCAAAACTTGGGGGAGGGGGAAATAGGGCCGCAATTCTTCGGCGGTGTAGGAAAACTTTTCTTCCCGCTGGCGTTCCGACCAAAATGGGATATCCCAATGTTTGAGATCGGCCGCTTCCGGGGCGTTTTTGGAGGCGGCGAAGGCTTTGAGGTCTTCAAATTCTTTCATCCCGGCGTCGTAGCTGGCGGCCCGCAATTCCTCCAACAGTTCTTCGACGGCGGCGACATTGGGCGCCATTTTACTCGCCAAACTCAATTCGGCGTAGCTGGGAAAACCGAGGATGTGGGCCTTTTGCCGACGCAGGTCCAAAATCCGTTCGATCGCGGGGGAATTGTCCAGATCCCCTTCCGATGCCCGGGTGATGTAGGCCCGGTAGACGGTTTCCCGCAGGTCGCGGCGGGTGCTGTATTTCAAAAACGGCCCGAAACTGGGAAAGTCGAGGGTGATCCGCCAGGGGCCATTTTCCGGGGTGGCGGCGTCTTCTCCGGCTTCCCGGGCGGCGAGTGCGGCGAGACTCAGGAGGCTGGGGGGGAGGCCGTCTACCTCTTGTTTGGTTGTCAGGGTGAGGCCGAAGGCTTTGGTGGCGTCGAGGACGTGGTTGGAAAATTTGGTGGACAGGTCCGCGAGTTCGAGTTGGATGGCGTTGAAGCGATCGCGGATTTCTCCTTCTAAACCGACGCCGGAGAGTTCCGCGTCCCGAATGGCGGCTTCGACGATCCGCTTTTGGGCGGGTTCGAGTACGTCCCACTCGGGGGAGTCCGCCAGGGCTTTGAAGGCTTTGTAGATGGGCTGGCTTTGGTTGAGGCGGTTGATAAATTGCACCACCTGGGGTTGGACGGTTTCGTGGGCCTTCCGCAATTCGGGGCTATTTTTCACCCCCATCAGGTGGTTGACGATTCCCCAACTCCAAATTAAGCGTTCTTGGAGGCTTTGCAGGGGCTCGACGATCCCGGACCAGGTGGGTTGGGCGGTTTCTTCCAGACGGGTGAGTTCGGCGTCGAGTTCGGCTAAAAGTTGCGTCATCCCCGGGACGACGTGTTCCGGCGTGATGTCGGCGAACGGGGGGAGTCCTTTGCCGATCAGGAGCGGATTTTGGGTCATGGTACTGGTATTCATCAAATTGCGATTGATTGCCAAAAGAGCTTCTTTATAGTTTAGTATCGCTCAGGGGTTAGTCGGATTGACTTCAGTTTGGCGATCGCCGATCGCCCTCTTCCCTTGCGAATGGGCAACCCGAGACGGTTGCCCCCACCGGGGGGGCGAATGGGCAACCCGAGACGGTTGCCCCCACCGGGGGGGCGAATGGGCAACCCGAGACGGTTGCCCCCACGGGGGGGCGGGGGGACGGCGATCGATTGGCGGTCAAATCAGCGGATCAGACTCTAAACGACATCTGAGTCCCCAACGCATCCTGGGCCCTCTCGATCAGATCCGCAAAGAAGGGTTTGGAAATATCGACGGTTCGGGCGCGATCGCGACTTGTCCCCAACAGTCCCGTCGGCTGTCCGGCGAGTATGGCGAGCACTTCCCCTTTCTGGTTGCGAATTCGCAGTTCACAGGACGCACCGACGGCGACAATACTGCAATGGTAGGGGCGATCGCGATAGTGAAATTCTGCCACTTTTTTGGGGGGGGTTGCTGGCGTTTGGGGGAGGCGGACGCCGAGGATTTCTAACTCGATGGAGGTCTGACCGTTCCAGGTGTTGTCCCGCAGTTTGTACGCCACATCCAACCGCTGCGGCAGGGGGTAATAGTCGCCCCACCGCCACGCGATCGCCGATAAAGTTGGCAGGGCGGACAGCGGCATTCCGGGTTCGGGATCTTGGGATAAGGTGAGTTTGATGTGACCTTTTCCGACAATTTTTTGTTGCAAGATCCGCAAATTTGGAGTCCAAAATGTGGGGGGATTATTTTCGATCCCGCAGGGTTGCAATCGGTCGATTTGTTGGTAGAGATCGAAGTTGATATCGGACAAATTCGCCCGGGTGTCAACCGTCACCAAAGGCCGCAGGTGTTCCGGTTGCAAACATTGGTGGGCGAACTGGCTGAGGCGATCGCGAAAGGCTTCCAGATTTTCGACGGGGAGGGAAAATCCCCCGGCGGCTTTGTGTCCGCCAAATTTCCCCAGCAGATCTCGGCAAAATTCTAAGGCTTCAAAAACGTTAAATTCGGGAATTCCCCGCGCCGAACCCCGGATGGTTTCGTCGTCTTCGTAGGTGCCGATAAATACGGGGGCGCCGTAGCGTTCTACCAGGCGAGAGGCGACGATACCGATGACGCCGTGATGCCATTCTTTTTGGACGGGAACTAACACGCGATCGCCCTGAATATCGATAGCGTTAGTTTCACACCAGGCGATCGCTTCTTCCTCAATTTCCGCGCACAATTGTTGTCGCCGCTGGTTGATTTGTTCGCACTGCATCGCCCGTTCCAGGGCAATGCCCATATTGTCCGTCGTCAATAACTCGATCACCACCTGGGGATCGTCGATGCGCCCCACCGCATTGATGCGCGGCCCGAGGCGAAAGCCGATATCATCGGGTTTGAGAGGCGTGGTATTTTCCCCCGGTTTTTGCGTGGTGGAAACGCCGCCCACTTGGATCAGGGCTTGGACTCCCGGAATTGGCGAATGGGGCAATAATTTTAATCCCCGCTTCACCCAGCGGCGGTTGACTCCGTTTAGGGGGGCGAGATCGGCGATCGTTCCGAGGGTAAATAATTCCAACAACGGCCTCACTAACCCCTGCATTTGTTCTAATCTTTGCGCCAGACAGATCGCCAAAACGTAGGCGACACCGACCCCCGCCAAGCCGTAATAGGGGGAGGTTTCGGGCAGTAATTTCGGGTTCAAAATGGCGTCCGCTTCCGGGAGCACCGGGGGCAGGTCGTGGTGGTCGGTGATGATGACGTTGAGTCCGAGTTCCTTGGCCCGGGCGACGGGGCCAGCGGCGGCGATGCCGTTATCGACGGTGAGGACTAGGGAAATGCCCTCCTCGTGGAATTCCTCGACGATGCGGTTGTTGATGCCGTAGCCTTCTCGCATCCGGCTGGGGATGGCGTAGGTGACATCGGCGCCCAACTCGGAGAGCGATCGCATCAGCAGGGCCGTGCTGGTCATCCCATCGGCGTCGTAGTCCCCGCAGATGGCGATTTTTTGGTTATTTTTAATGGCCGTTTGCAGCAGATCCACGCTTTTGGGCAGGTCTGGAAATTCCCCCATCGGTTCGGGCAAATGCTCGGAGTCCGGGTTGAGGAAGGCTTCCGCTTCCCGGGGGGTTTCGATGCCCCGGTTGATGAGAACTTGGGCGAGGATGGGGTGGAGTCCGGTGGCGGCAACGAGGACTTCGGCGACATCGGGGCGGTGGGGGAAGATGTGCCAGCGTTGGTTGGGGATGGATGGGTTGGGGTGTTGCTCTTGCACGGTTGCTCTGACTCGTCCGGGACTCCGTTTATTTTACGCCAAAGGTGGGGGGTGCGATCGCTTTGTTTTTTTTAAATTTGCGATCGGCTGCACCAGGTTTAAACTGTCAAAATTATGATACCATAAACTCGGGAATATTATCAATCTATTTAGAGGGAAGCTCTAGATGTCAATTGTCAATCACATCAGACTAGCTTTCGGTTCAGACCTGCCCTTTACAAAACTGTCATAATCTGCTATTATTCCAATATAAAAAGTCTGTTTATATGACTACAATGACACCGAAAATTCCTGACCTCTATGCTGCCAGACGCAGACTTTTTTTGAACCTTGTTAAGAAGCGAGTCAAGCCGGGAACGGGAAGTAGTCTGGATTTTTTAGATCGACGAACTTGGTGTAATCCTGTGACCCCTCTTAAAGCCATTATCAAACAAGCTCCTTTTGTGATTGTCGGTGGTGTTGCCACTCGGCTGTATATGCCCGAGCGCATGACCCTGGATTTGGATATTTTGATCGAGTCAAAAGATGGGGTGCTGGTTTATCAAGATTTGGAAAAGGCTGGCAGTGAAAAAAAGGGTGAGCTGAGTATTCCTGGCAAATGGAAACTGCCTGATGGGACTTCTCTAGATGTCTTGGAAGTCAGTCATCCCTGGGGATCGGAGGCCGTCAAGTCTCCGAATTATAGTCCTGATGGACTGCCCGTGATCGGTCTGCCTTATTTGGTGTTGATGAAACTTTTGGCTGGACGTAGCCAGGATTTGGCAGATATTAGTCGGATGCTGGGAGGAGCCCCAGAGCCGAGTCTTGAGGAAGTTAGAAAAGTGATCTGTCAATATCTACCCAGTGCAATGGAAGACCTGGAAAGCTTGATTGTACTGGGTCAGCTAGAACGAGGCTAAGGAACAAACGGCGATATCTGTCGGTTCGATCGCTTCAACTCACGACCAAAGTTTCTAGCCACACAGAATGGCTGGCATCGGCAACGCATTCCACAACACTTAATTTTAGCACTCGACGCGAAAGGTGTTTGATGTGATTCGGCGGGTGCAGCCGTCCCAACTGCCGGGGGCTGGCAATGCTTTGGAGGCTCGAAATTCGTGTTATAATAGATATCCGTCGAAATTTGATTTGAAACCTGGAACTTTGTCGGGAATGATTAAGGATGCGGAGGTTAGATATGTTAGCCCAGACAGAAGAACAGAAAGATTTATTGACTTTAGAGGAGTTTCTGGATTGGTATCCGGATGGTTACGAGGGTCGATTTGAATTGCACGATGGGGAGATCTTTAAAATGCAGCCGACTGGAACTCATGAAAAAGTAGCTGGTTTTCTGGCTCTGGAACTGGGGGTGGAAATTAAACGTTTGAATTTGCCATTTTTTATCCCCCGCCAAGGACTCATTAAAGCCATAGATTCTGATCAGTCGGCTTATATTCCCGATGTCATGGTATTAGATGATAATGCTATGGAGAATGAGCAAATGTGGAACAAGCGTTCTACTATTACTCAAGGTTCGAGTATTAAATTGGCAGTAGAAGTGGTCAGTACCAATTGGCAAGATGATTATTTAACAAAGCTGGCAGAATATGAAAAATTAGGGATAGGCGAGTATTGGATCGTCGATTATTTGGGGTTGGGAGGTCGGCGTTATATCGGAGATCCGAAGCAACCGACTATTTCGATTTATGATTGGGTTGATGGGGAATATCGGGTCAATTTATTTAGAGGTCAAGATAGTCTGCGATCGCCAACTTTCCCGGAGTTAAACTTGACGGCAGAACAGATATTTGCAGTCGCCCAGAATTGACTCTCATTACCATACTTTATTTTGGTTGACAATGGGAGGTAATCCGATGAATAATGATGTTTCAGATCTTTATGAACAAGATTATTATCTTTGGCTTCAAGAAACCTATCAAACACTTGATAAAAAAGAGATAAATAGACTTGATTTTCCGCATCTAATGGAGGAGATTTTAAGTTTGGAAAACGAACAAAGACGAAAAGTATCTGGCTATTACGCTCAATTAAGCCCGCAATTAACTTTGGGAGGAACGGGAGTTATACCGATTGAGGACTGGGACGATCGCCACGTTATCTTTCGGCTCAGAGCCCCCAGAATTGGGGGTTTGTGGGCGAGAAGATTTTCGGCTCATATAATTGCTTTGATTAAGTGTTGTTGAAAACATCCCCAACACATAAATTTGGGGGTAAAGTTCGACCCAAATCCTCATAAATCTCGACCACGGCGGCCAGGGCATCCTGAACGTTGGCGAGGGCTTCCTCAGCGGTGTCGCCCTCGGTCAGAAGTTCTGGCAAGAGTGGGGACGTAATAGTAAATCCCCCTCCGGGTTGGGGGGAGAGCAGCAAAGGAACTTTATAAAGCATTGTTTGGAGATTCTCCTTTTGGGTTGAGTCGTCTCGAATATTTTCCAGTTTTTATAACGCCTAATTTTAGCACTTGTAGCTGTTTTTAGTCAATGCTTTGAAGTGAGTGGCGATCGCTCCACGCACAGGCTACGCGATCGCTCATCGCGTAGCACAGGCATCTTGCCTGTAGAATCGAAAGCGATCGCTCCCATCCTGTCAACCCCCAGCTTTCATGACCCCATCGGAATCGCTGACGACACCCGTTGTTGCGATCGCATTCCGGCGTCCGGATATGACGCGGAGGGTGTTTGATGTGATGCGGCGAGTCAAGCCGTCCGAAGGGCGGGCAATGCTTTGGAAGCTCGAAATTCGTGTTATAATAGATAGCCATCGAAATTTGAGAGGTGAGTTGATGCGGTCTATCAAGGGAATTTTTAAAGACGGGTTCTAGATTTTAGGAGTGGTGTATGAATGCAAAGCCCATGTCTACTTCGGAACCAAAAATTTATAATTACACGGTGATTTTTGAAAAAGAATCAGAGGGGGGTTATCATGCTTTTTGTCCGGTTTTGAAAGGGTGTCACAGTCAGGGAGATAATTTTGAGGAAGCCTTGGTAAATATCACGGAAGCAATGGAATTATATATTGATAGTTTGCTTGAGGATAAAGAACCGATACCTGAAGAGAATCCGATCATCAAGCCTGTCCAGATCGCCCGATGAGTAATTTTCCGACAGTTAAGGCGAAAGATTTTAGATGGTTGAATGTAAAATTTACCTTGATGTTTGTTGTTTGAACCGCCCCTTTGATGATTGGAGTCAAGAACGGATTCGCATAGAAGGAGAAGCTGTCCTCAACATTCTCCATCGAATTAATGCCCAAGGTTGGCAGTTGATTATGAGTGAAACAATTGCAGCAGAACTGGAAAAAATGAGCGATTTAGAAAAAAGTGAGCAATCCGGTTAATTGGTTGATGACGATTTTTCAACAAGAAGGAGGAATGACTGATGACACCTATTGAATTGAGAAGACAAGGTTATCAAGTTTTAGTTGAGAATCTGGGTCAAATTAATGCGATTCGCTTTTTACAACAGGTGGGATGGGGACATGGCGATTACACGAAAGAAAGAGAACATCTGCTACAGTCGGTGACGCGAGATGAGTTTTGGCAAGACATTCAGAAAATTAGAAATCGCTGAGATAGGAATTTATGGAAAATCGGCTGGTTAATCTAGATAATGAAACTTTAAGACAAATCGATATTTTATCCAAAAAGCAGAATTTGTCTCCCGATCAAATTACTAAATTAGCGATCGAATTTTGCTCCCTGCTGCCACCGGCTGTATGGTTGGCTGGCAACGTCGTTTCCGGTGCAGAAAAAGTTGAGATGGCTAATATTGTCGCCCGGGCTATTTTGGAAAGTCAGTATCATGAAGCTATAGAAAAAATTAAACCGCAGCTAAATAAGGAGTGGTTGGATTCTTTGGTAACTGAAGACGATATCCTTGATGCTGCGGTTAAGCTAACTCAAGATGACTGAGACTTTAAGGTTGTGCTTGGACCTTAATATTTGGTGTGCGGCCCTATTAGCTTCGGTGAGAGGAAGAGAGGGAACGTCTTGCCAAACTTTGGTGGACATAGTTCGCCAGGGCAGTTGTTTGGTGGGAAAAGTCGAGCTCGTCATCTCTTGGGGAATGTTGAATAGGTTGCAAGAGGTTCTAGAAAATCGACCGGAACTTCAAGTTTTGCGGGATGATGCGGTTTTTTATGTTGAGTTAATACGCAGTTATGCTCAATTAAGCCCGCAATTAACTTTGGGAGGAACGGGAGTTATACCGATTGAGGACTGGGACGATCGCGACTTCTGCTAATATACCCGCTTATGGGGGGAGTAAGGGGGGATGTGGGCTGGGAGTCGGCGGTTGGCGATCGCTTTGACGGGTGATATAATTCGGGTTGAGGGGTCAATAAATTCTTTCACAGCAGGGGGAGGTTGGATGAGGCGATCGCGAGATTGAGTACCCAGTAAAAAGGAATCTCCACATTAATCCCACATTGTTAGGAGGTCAAACGTGGTTGCAGTAAATCCAGCGGTCACAAAAGTTTCCTTAGAGGATTTTTTAAAACTTCCTGAAACCAAACCTTATTCTGAATATCTCGATGGAGAGATAGCACAGAAACCCATGCCGCAGGGAGAACATAGTATTATCCAAACCTATCTATCTGCCAGAATCAATGACATTGGCAAAGCGAACAAGGGGGCTTTAGCATTCACAGAGTTAAGGTGTACTTTTGGCGGACGTTCTCTGGTGCCTGACATTTCTGTTTTCGCTTGGGAACGCATCCCTAAGACGGAACAAGGAAGAATTCAAAATCGCTTTGAAGTTTGTCCGGATTGGGTGATTGAAATTTTATCTCCTGAGCAATCTGCCAACCAGGTAATTAAAAAGATTATTTTTAGTCTGAAGCAGGGAACAGAGTTGGGATGGTTAATCGACCCCAAAGATGAATCAGTGATGATATTTCAACTCAATCAATTGCCAGATATCCCCTCAAAACAGGAATTTTTGCCGGTTTTAGAGAGTGTTAAAGAGATGCAGTTATCGACTACGGAAATTTTTAATTGGCTGAAAATTGAGTGACGGAATTCAATGTTATGGCGGCGTGGGGGTGCGGTGGTGAATGTCAGTCCTGTTGAAGCGATCGCGACTTCTGCTAATATACCCGCTTATGGGGGGAGTAAGGGGGGATTCGGCGGTTGGCGATCGCTTTGACGGGTGATATAATTCCGGTTGATGCCTCAATAAATTCTTTCACCCTGAGTGAAGATATCCTCGGTCAAACATTCGGCTACAAATCCGCCATCTTCTTCCTGATACACTTCAAAAATGATGACTGGATTCATTTTTATTCTCCTCGTTCATGGTTGACATCAATCCTAAAAAATGGTCGCTATTTTCATTCAAACTTTGACCCAGAAGAAGCCTGTTCGGTTCTGATCGTACCACAAGCTGATCCGTTAAAGTGTGCGACGATCGCATTCCGATCACTCCCATCCCGTCAACCCCCAGCCCTCATGGCTCCATCGGAATTGCTGACGACACCCGTTGTTGCGATCGCATTCCGGCGCCCGGACACGACTCGGAAGGTGTTTGATGTGATGCGGCGGGTGAAGCCGTCCCAACAGAAGCGCGATCGCACCGGATATTAACTCCTGTAACTCAGCCGGCGCTCTATTACATATTTTAAAAAATTGTCAAGTTCGGATAACAGAACACTTTATTTCGGTAAACCGAACGGCAATTCGTGCTACACTCACGCTCTTCGCGTAGCACAGGCATCTTGCCTGTATAATCGGGAGCGTCGCACCCATCCTGTCAACCCCCAGCGCTCAAGGCCCCATCGGAATTGCTGACGACACCCGTTGTTGCGATCGTATGCCAATTGTTTGCTATTCTTCTGCCAGTTTTAAAAAATGTTGATAGAGTTTGCTCTCTATCCGAAACTTCGCATCTTCGATCAATTGATCGATTAAAGGCTGTACGGCAGGAATCGCCCCTTGATGTTTGGCTTGTAGTAAAACACCCAGCAATCCGGTTACTTTTAATTGATAATCAGTTGCCAGCGCTCTGCCTCTCCGTTCATCCATGAGGAGTAGATCGGATCTCAATTCGAGAGCCAGTACGATCGCTTCCGCTTCTCCGAGATGAATGTGCCGTTGGGCCGCCAAAATTTCGTCAACTTGTCGGGTATTTTGGACGGGTCGAGTTACAATCCAGGGCAATGTTTGGACTTCGAGAGTGCCGGGAACGGGTTCGTCAATTCCGGCTGGGGTCAATTCATTATAAACGGCGACGGGAATGGTGATTGTTCCATAAAGTAAATGTAGCAGATCTAGTTTTTCTATGGCTGCGAGATTGGTAATTGGGGACGTGTCGCTGACAACAATCATAGGAGTCCCAGTGTTTTTAGGGTTTGTACATCTTGATTGAGTTCCTCAACGTCATAATTCAGACATAAATCTCTTTTGGCGAGTTCGTGCTGAAATTCTAAAACAGTTAAACCCAACCAAGCCCGCACTTGTCCGCTGCTAATTTTGTTTTTTTTGTACAGGATTAATGCCAAATCGATCTTTAATTCATCTTCGCTGACTTCGGCGGCTTTTAAAATCTCTTCGGGAATGACAATACTCATAGACTCTCCCTTATTTCTTTGCTTTAGATTATACCACGACAGTTTCTAGAACGCCGGGGATTAGGCAGGGTTGAAAACCCACGCCCCAGTCAATTTCCAAAAGTGTGCGACGATCGCGTTCCGATCGCTCTTCGTGTAGCACGGGCATCTTGCCTGTATAATCGGGGGTGCGATCGCGCGACGCGCACGCTACGCGATCGCTGGTAGTGGACCGACACGGCTAAAAATGTGCTTTCGTGTAGGGTGGGTTAGGCGGCTGAAACCCAGGCTGTGATGGCAA
>NZ_JAJENU010000617.1:0-26753 GCF_035615495.1 Lyngbya sp. CCY1209
CTCCCCCCTTATCTCCCCCCTTACAAAGGGGGGTTGGGGGGGATGGGGGCGGGGGGGGGATCGAAGGGGGATAATGGGGGATCAAAATGTACCTCATAGCATCGAAAACTGCTGTATCAATGATCAATGATCCCTAATGGGTACCAGCAGCCCGTTTGTACGCCTCATCCAGAACTTCCGATAATGTCGGGTGGGTGTGGACGGAGAAGGCGAGGGTGTGCACCGACTGGCGGAAAGCGATCGCATTGGCGGCTTCCTGGATCAAGTCGGAGGCATGGGGGCCGAAGATATGCACCCCGAGAATTTCCCCGGTATCCTTGCGGAAAATAATCTTGGCCAGGCCGTCCGTGTGTCCGTCCGCGATCGCCTTGGAATTGCCCTTAAAATAGGTTTTCACCGCAGCCACCTCGAACCCTTCCGAGGCGCCCAACTCCTTGGCGGCGGGCTCCGTCATGCCGACGTAGCTGATTTCCGGGTGGGTGAAGGCGGCGGCGGGGATGCTGAGATAGTCCACGGTGCGATCGCGCCCGCAAATGGTTTCCACCACGGCCACCCCCTGGGCGGATGCGGCGTGGGCCAACATCATTTTACCCGTCACGTCCCCGATCGCCCACAGGTGCGGCACCGCCTCCGTACCCGACAAAACGCCCAGATGGCCATCGACGGGAATATAGCCCCGATTGGTTTCCACCCCGACATTTTCCAGTCCCAAATTCTTGCTGAAAGGAATCCGGCCCGTCGCCACCAGGCAGGCATCCACCTCCAAAACCTGTTCCACCTCCTTGGTTTTGGCGTCCGCCAGTTCGATAATCACCGGAGCACCCGGCGTCACCTTCATCGCCAATTTACCGGCGAAGGTTTCGATATGTCGAGATTTTAGCAGCACCCGTTCGGCCAATTTCGCGATATCCGGGTCGAAGGTGGGCATCAATTTAGGCAGGGCTTCGATCATCGTGATTTCGCAGCCCAAAGCCGTGTAAATATCGGCAAATTCCAAGCCGATGTAACCACTGCCGACAATGGCGATCCACTGCGGCAGCCACTCCAATTTCAGGGCGTCGTCGCTGGTAAAGACGGTTTTGTGGTCGATCTCGATGCCGGGGGGGACGAAGGGCACCGAACCCGGCGCCAAAATGATATCCTTAGCTGTGACAATTTTTTCCCCTTCTTCCGTCGCGATCGCCACTTTTTGGGGGGCTAAAACCTTTCCCCAACCCCGAATTGTATCGACTTTCAGCCGTTTAAGGCTGTTGGTGAGGTCGCCCCGCAGTTTGGCGACGATATTCTCGGCGTGGTCGGCGATGGTTTGGCGATCGAAATTCACCGCCCCCAACTGAATTCCCAAAGACTGCAAATGCTGCGCGTCTCGCAGTTCCCGCACCCGCCCCGAAGCCGCCAGCAGGGCTTTGGAGGGAATACAGCCCCGGTTGACGCAGGTTCCACCCATTTCGGCGGCTTCTACAATTGCGGTCTTCAACCCGCAACTCACCGCGTGGATCGCCGCTCCGTGTCCCCCCACACCCGCGCCGATAATCACCAAATCATAATCAAATTCTTGACTCACTGTATCTCTCCTGCTGCGATGATCTTCTGAATCATTTTGAACTAGAGGGGGGGCATCAGACAAGCCACCCAGCCGGGAAATAATTAACAATTAACAATCAAAAATTAACAATTAATAATTAATAATTAATTCCCTTCCCGACTCCCGACTCCCGACTCCCGACTCCCTCTCTTCCCCCCCCGACGGGAGGCCGTGCGGGGGGGGGAAATCTGACTCGTTTAGTTGGGGTTTAACTCCAGTTTCAACAGCCGCTTGCCGTGGACGACGGCGGCGACTGTCACCGTTTCATCTCGGACGCGATAGATGATGCGATAGGTGTAAGCAAATTGTTCTCGGATCGTTTCATCACCGAACTCCTGAACGATGCCGCCGGATAGGGGACATTTGCTCAGATCTCGGGTCGCCTCGATGATTCTCTGCACCACCGCCGCCGCGTAGGACACTGAGTCTCGCGCGATATAAGCCGCGATCGCATCGATATCATCAATGGCTGTCGGTGACCAAACTACTTGATAACCCATTTACTTACTAAACCTTCCGCTTCCTCTTGTGTTAGCTTGCGTTCGCTGTCGGCAACTGCAATACCCTGACGGTACTTTTCGATCACATAAAGGTGATATTGGACATCTTCGAGACTGCAATCTTCTGGCAAATTTTTTAACAGAAGTTCGATCTCTTGTTTGACAGTATTCATAAAATAAAGGGTCTTAATTTTATCGATCTGGCTTTATTATACGCGATCGCGACTCCCGAAGGCTTGACCGTTGGCCCGACGGCGAACCAAAAGTCGATCAGAAAACATCGGAGGACAGGACGCGACGGGTTCCCATCCACGACCGTAGACGCGAAACCACCGCGATCGCAGTCCCCCCCACAAATATCGGTGGTGCAAATGATCTCGGGTATTCGGTTCATAGCACGGATCGCAAATCAATGCAATACGAACTCAGATAATATCAGATTTTTTCCCCGAGATCGGCATTCATTATCGGTTTGACCGATCAAAAGTCGGCGAAGTTCGCGATCGCCTCCTGCAGCCGTTTCAGCGTCTCCTCGATGCTCAAACTGCCCAATTCTCCCCCGGCCCGGGTGCGGACGCTGAGGCTCTCCGACTCCACCTCCTTGGCGCCGACGACGGCCATCACCGGAATTTTCGCCTTCTCCGCGTTGCGGATCATCTTCCCGAGGCGATCGTGGCTGACATCGGCTTCGGCCCGAATGTCGAGCGATCGCATCCTCTCCGCCACCTCCCTCACGAAGGGCAAAAACTCGTCGCTCACCGGCAACAACCGCACCTGCACCGGCGCCAGCCACAGCGGGAAATCCCCCGCATACTGCTCGATGAGAATCCCCACCAACCGCTCCAGGGACCCGAAGGGCGCCCGGTGGATCATCACCGGACGCTGGCGGCTGCCATCCTCGGCGACATATTCCAAATCAAACCGTTCCGGCAAATTGTAGTCCACCTGAACCGTCCCCAACTGCCACTCCCGTTCCAACGCATCCTGGACGATAAAATCCAACTTCGGGCCGTAAAACGCCGCCTCTCCGATGCCCTCGAAATAATTCATTCCCAGGGTTTCCACCGCCCGCCGGATCGCCGTTTCCGCCTTCTGCCAAGCCTCCTCGGAGCCGATATATTTATCCGAGTCCGGGTCGCGGAAACTCAGCCGCGCCTTGAAGGACTGATCCAATTTCAGCTTCTTCAGAACCGACTGGATGAGGTCCACCACCTTCAAAAACTCGTCGTCCAACTGTTCCGGGGTGACGAACAGGTGGGCGTCGTCCTGGGTGAAGCCCCGCACCCGGGTCAACCCCCCCAATTCCCCGGACTGTTCGTAGCGGTACACCGTGCCGAACTCCGCCAGACGCACCGGCAATTCGCGATAAGAACGCAAACTGGATTTGTAAATCTGGATGTGGAACGGGCAGTTCATGGCCTTGAGCACGAACCCCTCATCCTCCGACTCTCCCATCATCGGAAACAGATCTTCCCGATATTTTTGCCAGTGGCCGGAGGTCTTGAACAGCTCCACCCGCCCGACGTGGGGAGTCACCACGGGTTGATAGCCCCGCCGCACCTGTTCCCGCTTCAAAAAGTCTTCCAACGTCGTCCGCAGCACCGCGCCCTTGGGCGTCCACAGGGGCAGTCCCGGCCCCACTTCGTCGGAAAAGATAAATAATCCCAACTCTTTCCCCAGACGGCGGTGATCCCGCCGCAGGGCCTCTTCCTTGCGCCGCTTGTACTCTTGCAGTTGTTCGGGGGTTTCCCAAGCCGTGCCGTAGATGCGCTGTAGCTGGGCTTTATTTTCGTCTCCCCGCCAGTAGGCACCCGCCACGGTTTCCAGGTCGATCGCCTTCGGGTTGATTTCTGCGGTACTCTCGACGTGGGGGCCGGCGCACAGATCCCACCACTCGTCCCCCAAATGGTACAGGGTGATCGGCTCTTTAAGGTCGGCGAGAATTTCCAGCTTGTAGGGTTCCCCGAGGGCTTCGATGCGGCGTTTCGCTTCTTCCCGGCTCACCTCTTCCCGCTCAAGGGGCAGTTTCCGCTTCAGGATTTTGACCATCTCTTTTTTGATGGCTTTGAGATCTTGCTCCGTGAACGGCTCCGGGGTGTCAAAATCGTAGTAGAAGCCGTTTTCAATCCACGGTCCGATCGTCACCTGGGCCTTGGGAAATAATTTCTGCACCGCCATCGCCATGACGTGGGAGGTGGTGTGGCGAATTCGCTTGAGCTGTTCGGATTCGCTGGTTTTCGGCAAATGGATTTTTTCGGGCTGCTCTGGAGCCATTTTGGAGTCTTCGATAGCCATCGATCCTCGATTGTGGTTGGGTGTCGTGTGCTGGCTGGGGGGGATTTCGAGTGAGCCGGGACTCGAAGCCCTCGGGCCGAGTCGCGCAGTTGTGCTGCCTTCCCCATTCCCTTGTCAGCCTATATTTTAACTAAATCTGGGAGGATTCCCCGATCGCCATTTTCCATCCCCCCGAACTCTACCCCACACCCCATCCTGAAAGTTTTCTTAAGAAAAATGTTACAAATTGTAAAGAGTGTTAAGATAAGTCAATGAGGTTAGTCAAGGTCAATCTCTACCCATGCTGAATCCCAACTTGCCGGAGCCGGAGTTGCTCAGGGCGATCCTGCAGCCGATGCTCGAAGACTTCCAATATTGGTTCGAGCGATCGCGGCAGCTCCTCGAAACTGAGAACATCCCCTTTTTGAACGACCAGCAACAGTCGGATGTCCTCGAACGCATCAAACAGGCCCAGCAAGAAGTCAACACGGCTAAAACGCTGTTTCACGCCACGGGGGGGCAGGTCGGCATTGAAATGAAGGTGCTGATGCCCTGGCACCAACTCCTGACCGAATGCTGGCAGATCGCCACCCGCTTTCGCCTGGAATCCTCCCCCCGCATCGAAAACGGAAATCCGAACTGATCGCCCATTGGAGGAGGAGGAAGCCCGTCCTTCTCTATGGCAGGTTGCCCCGCAGTCCCGGCCGCAGAGCTGCCGTCAACGGTATCTTTCGATTCCTTAATTCACGTTAGAGTTGTGGTATGAATTGGGGTGCGGGCCTTGACAATTGACAATTGACAATTGACAATTGACAATTGATTTCTTTCCCCGGACTCCCAATCCAGAAAAAATATCGGGGTAGAGCGACTGACCCGCATCGATCTGTTTTTAACAAAATCTTGTTTCAACCGACTGAGTGAGCATCAAGGAGAAACTTATGTTACATCTGATTTATATTTTGGCTTTTACAATCCTCGCATTCCTGGCAGTCCGCAATTTAATTCGCAGCCTCTTGACCGTCGGCATGGAATCTCAGCGGTACAATTCGCACCAGGGGGGCGGGTTCGGCCGGACGGCCGCGAGAAATGCCCGCGACATCCACCCCGAATTGCTCGACGAGTCGGGAAATGTGGTCAAAGAGCCACTGATGGTGATGCGATCCTTATCCGTCCAAGATGCTCGGACTCAGTTGGACAATCTTTACCAGTCTTCCCCCGGTTCCGCCGAAGAAGCCCGGGACGACAATTAACACGGCGACGATCGCCGGATTTTCAATATTTTCTAAGTGGGTTGGGTATCCGAAACGGTTGGATACTCAGCCCATCGGCGTTTGGAGACGGGTGGCGCGATCGCCCTCAAATTCGGATCAAAATGGGGTCCGAGCCGGGGTTGCGATAAAATTTGACGAGGATCTGTTTGTGATGCTCACCCGAATCTAGGGATCGTCGGTCTGTCACTTATGTTACACAAAAGAAAAACGTCAATTGCCACCCTGGCGTTGTTGTTTGCCCTTGCCGTTGCCCCCAAGTCGTTGGCGACGTCTCGATGGGCTTCTAACTCGAACCCCGAATCGCACCCCACCCGTGGGAGAACCGCGACGGCTTCGATGAAAGAGTCCGGACGCTCGGGAAACGGGAAACTCGTTGTCAGGGGGGGCGAAGGGGGGGATGCCTCCGTTCCGACTTCCGTGCTGTGGCCGAATTGGAATTTGCAATCCCCGCAGAACCGCAGGCTGTCGGTTGATGCGATCGCACCCACCGCATCGGTTCCCGAAGGCTTCGCCACCGGGTTTTCCGTTGCCGATTCCCGCCTCGAAACGTTTCAGGGAAAATCCATCGAATCCACTCCGTCCGATTCCGGGGTGATGCCCCCCCCAATTCCGGTGTGGCTGCTGACGATATTGCCCGCCGCTGCCTTGCTGGGGGTTCTCCTCTGGTGGGTGCAGCGCGACGATGGCACCCCCAAATCGACAATGGCTGAAAAACAGGATTTGCCGGAATCTTCCCAAGTTGAGGAACCGGAAAATTGGGTCTGCGAACCTGAACCGGAACCGCTTCGAGTCCGATCCGCCAACCCCCCCGCCGAGAAGATCCCGCCATCGCCATCTCCGGAAACCCATCAGGCGGCGATCGAAACTTCGGAATCGGAAAAAACTGATATTACTGATATCCAAGATTCGGATGATACTTTTATTCAAGATTCGGACGATACCTCTATTCAAGATCCAGAAACACTGACTGTTTCAGAGATAGCAGAAAAAGAACGAGTATCCGCCGAGCTCCCGCCGATGTCGGAAGTGGAAAAGATCGACCGGCCGGAAATTGCGATCGCCAAAAATTCATCGATCACCGGTGCGAATGTCACGTCAACGACGACGGAACCTTCTCCAGATATTGCACAAACAGATATGCAAAAGCCAGAACCCGAACCGGAAACCCAAAAATTAGAATCTTTCCCCGTCACGGCAGAAACGGATATGGAAAAGCCAAAACCTGAACCGGAACCCCCGAAAAAATTGCAGCCGGAGGATGCGATCGCCACTTCTGAGACGGTTTCGGAAGAAATAGAGCCGGAGGATGCGATCGGTGCTTCTGAGACGGTTTCGGAAGAAATAGAGCCGGAACTGGCGGAAATATCGAAGCAAACGACCCTCACGGGGGGTCAGGCGTGGGTTGTCGGTGCGGGGGACGATCGCGGCCAATTAGATGTCGAATCCAAAAAATTCAACGTCGGCCAGGAAGACGATGGGGAAACCCTCGGCATCGATGTTGATCGCGGACTGCCGGAACTGCCCGAGGGCTACAATCGCAACTGTATCGTGTTCATGCCCCGCGATCCCAATTGGGCCTACGCCTACTGGGATATCGGCAACGAACATCGGGAACCCCTGCGGAAAAAGGGGGGCAAACAACTGGCTCTGCGGGTGTACGATGTCACCTGGATCGACATGGATCAACAGCGTCCCCACAGTATGAAACAGTACGAGTGCGACGAACTGGCGCGGGAATGGCACATCCCGATCCCGATGAGCGATCGCGACTACATCGTAGAAATCGGCTACATCACCGAAAGCGGTTACTGGCTGGTTCTATCGCGGTCCGAATCGGTCCACATCCCCCCGATTTACCCCTGCGACCATTACGGCGATCGCTTCTACACCATCCCCTGGGAAGAAGATCTGCGGGGCAAAACCATTTGAATTGAAGGCAGTCGCGGCCGATATCGACCGGACGCATTGTCGGGCGGAACTGATAAACTGCTATAAGTAACGCCAGTTCAGCCGACCCCAACATCTATCAAGACTCAAATTCAGGTTGATCGACCCGCGGCCCCACCAAAAGGTCAGACCCCCTGAAAGGCGCTGTTTGTCTGAGGCTCACAGAGGGAACAAGAAACCATCAGATGAGTATTTCTATCTCAGTTCTAAGAGAATTGGTGCAGGCACTGCCCCACCTCCGACCCCAGATTTACTTCAAATCTTCCTTGACAGCGCTTTCTCATGCGATGGAAGATCAAGTGCTGGCCGGGTCGGATTTTCCCCTGGTGATCGCCACCTTCCAACGGGAACGCTTTTACCGCCAGGAAGCTCACCGTTACCGGCGGATTGCGGGGTTGACCCCCCAGGTTTACGTGATGGCCACGCCGGAAACCGAGTTCAAGAACGCCTCGATGGACTACGAAACCGTCGCGTTTGACGGCAAAGACCCGTTGAGCCAAGAGTGGAATTTGGTGGTTTTGGGGCGACAATATTCGACCTGTTTGGTTTGCATCGAACGGCAGGATTTGGCCGAAAATTCCGAGATGTCAAGCCAAGTGCCGATGGATCAGGCCCGCCCCTTCGAGGGAATCTGGACTTCCGATCGCCTCATTTGCGGCCAGGTCGCCCGGTTGCTCCTGGAACGGATCGAGCACTACAGGCCGGAACTCGAAACCAAAATCCGGGAAGCGTACCAAAGCTACAGCATACCCCAAGCGATCGAAAAGAAACGAAAAACCACCCGCAAATCTCCCCGAACTCAAACCCAATCCGTTCCGGCGGACTGTTCATCCGTCAACGATCCCTTCGCCCACCGCCTGGTGACATACCTGCAGGCGGGCCAGCACAAATTGCTGCGAGTTTACCGTTCCCTGGCGATTCAAGAGTGGAAAGAGCGGCTCGTCAATTCCATCACCGCCGCCATCCGCCAGTCCCTCGACCCCCACGAGGTACTCCAGATCGCCACCCGGCAATTGGGGGAAGCCATGAAAGCGCAGCGGTGCTTGATTTACCGCTGCAAATCCACGGATCGAACGGTCGTCGTCCAACACGAGTACCTGGAACCCTGTTCGGAGACCCCGGAAGTCTCCCCGGCCCGATCGTTGCGGGGGGAAACCTGGCCGCTTCAGGACAACCCATTATTTCAGAAAGTGTTGCGGCAACAGCAACATATCTATATGCGGGAAGTCGCAGACGTGGACGACCTCTCGGCGGAGGGTCGGAAAACCCTCGAAAACCTGACTCGTCTATGGGAAATCGGCGGATGGTTGATGGTTCCCATTTTGTACCAAGGTCAATTGTTGGGAATGGTGGAATTGCATCAGTGCGCGTCGAGCGACCGGATCTGGCAGGAGGACGAGCTGTCCCTGGTGGACGCGATCGCCACCCAACTGGCCGCCGCCCTCATCCAGGCGGAAACCTACGCGAACCTCGAAGATCTTAACCAACAACTCGAAGCCCTCGAACGCACCCGCAGCAACCTGATCGCGATCACGGGCCACGAACTCCGCACGCCGCTCTCAACGATCCAAGTTTGCCTGGAGTCCCTCAGCCAGGAACCGGATATGCCGGTGGAGATGCGACAGGTGATGTTGGAGACGGCCCAGGGGGATGCGGAACGCCTGCGGAAGTTGGTGCAGGACTTTTTGACCCTCTCACACCTCGAAAGCGGCCGCGTGGACTGGAATCCGGAATCCCTGCAGCTCGAAGAATGTATCGATCTGGCGATCAGCGGCATCCGCACCCGCCACGCCGAGAGCCTCCCCACCATCGAGAGGGAAATGAGCGCCGATTTGCCCCTGGTGCGGGCGGACGGGGAATGGTTGGTGGAATTGCTGACCAAACTGTTGGACAACGCCTGCAAGTTCACGAGTTCCGAGGGCCGGGTGACGATCCGCGCCCAACAAAACGGCGATCGGATGTTGGAGGTGACGGTGGCGGACACGGGGCGGGGCATCGAACCCAACCGCCTGGAGGCCGTGTTCGATCGCTTTTATCAGGAAGAGGGGTCCCTGCGTCGCACGGTGGGGGGCACGGGTTTGGGATTGGCGATCGGCAAACAAATCGTGACCGGGTGGGGCGGCAAAATTTGGGCGGACTCCGCCGGAAAGGATCGGGGTTCCCAGTTCCACTTTACGATTCCCCTGGCCGAAACTGATGTCGCCCCCGTCGAGTCCAAGAGGCGATCGCGGGTGATTTCGGGTTAGAAAAAGGGAGTCGGTATTAGGGAACCCTTGAGAACTCAAACCCCATGAAAATCGAGGTTTGGGAGTTTTCGCGGCTGCCTCGAGCAAGTTAACACACAAGCGCGCACTGCTATACAAACCGGATTTGATATTAAAACCCGTATTTTTTGATCTGTTGTGGGGCATAATTTTCCGGTTCGCTGGGGTCGAATCGGTCGAATTTTAAGTTTTCGTATCGGAGGGTGATCGTCGGGGGTTGCCGTCCTAACTGTTTCGCCATTTGGCGGGCGAGTCCGGTCAGAAAAATGTCGTCGGCGATCGCCTCGTGGTCGGTTTGTCCGAGGGGGAGATATCCCCACCGTTCAAATTGGGAGGTCATCCAGTAGGAAAAACTTTTCCAGGGGTAGGGGTCGAAATCGATGCGGTCGGGAACGTCGCGAGTTTGACCCGTACCATCGACAAATTGTCCGGTCATGACATCTCGGAGGATATCATCTCGGACATTGAGATATTCGGACGCCGAAAGTCGCCGCGCCACCTCCCCCCGATTTTGAGCGAGTCTGGCATAACTCGACCCTTCGATAATGGCTTGGTTGAGGGCGCGAAAGGTGTTGGGGTTGCGATCGATCCAATCCTGGGAGGCGGTGAAGGAACAGCAGGGATGGCCCGGCCAAAGTTCTCGGGTTAATAAATGAATGAATCCCACCCCCCGGGCGACCGCCAACTGGTTGAAGGGTTCGGCGACGATCATGGCATCGATTTCGCCCGTCCCCAATTTATTCACCATGTCGGGGGGGGGAAGAATGACCAATTCCACGTCGCGATCGGGGTGGACTTTTCCGGCGGCGAGATAGTACCGCAGCAGCAAATTGTGCATCGAATAAATAAAGGGAATGGCGATGCGAAATCCTTTGAAATCTTCGGGGCCTTTTACCTTGTCTCGGTGTTTGTTCGCCACGGTAATGGCGTTTCCGTTAATGTTTTCGATGCAAGCCAGTTTGATCGGAAAGGGGCGGCTTTGCAAGCCTAAACTGATGGCGATCGGCATCGGGGACAGCATATGATAGGCATCCAAATTGCCCGCGATCGCACTTTCTTGCACTTGGTTCCAGCTATTCATCCGCACCAATTCCACATCCAAACCATATTTTTTATACAGTCCCAAAGATTGAGACATTAAAATCGGCGTGGCGCAGGTGATCGGCAAAAAGGCAATTTTTAAACGGGTTTTTTCTAACCTTTTTGGGGACAAATTTTCCCCGGACTCCGGGTCGGGCGACCGGCTGCAATTGCTCAAAATTACCGCAGTAGAAGCGGCGGCACCGGTCAAAAATTGACGGCGTTTAACCCGGCCGGAAGCCGATCGCACCGCGGCGGATAAATCGGTCGATAAATTGATATTTCCGGAATTAGAGAGATGCGATCGCCCGCAATTCGGACAGATTTTGCTGGTCTTTGAAATCGGAAGGATCGATCCGTTCGGTCGGTTCATGGTTGACTCACCGTAACTTCAATAAAGACTCGTTGAGCCTTTGGGTATTGACTCTCAGGACGGCGATACTTTCGGAGTTTTGGCGGGCCGCCTGGTTGAGGTCGTTCATCGATTCGCCCACCTGTTTCAGGGCGAATAATTGTTGATCGGCTGTTTGAGAAATGGTTTGATTGTTGATATAAACTTGGTGAAAGGCTTCCGACACTCCGGCAAATGCAGCCGACATATTTTCGGCGCTGCCGACACTTTCGACCACCGTTTCTTTGCCTTCTTCCGTGGCGCTGACGGTGGTTTGAATGGCGTCTTGGATATCGACGACGAGGGTATTGATGTCGGCGGCGGACTGCTTGCTGCGGTCGGCCAGCTTGCGAATTTCCACCGCCACCACCCCGAATCCCCGCCCCTGTTCCCCCGCCCGCACCGCCTCCACGGAGGCATTTAAAGCCAGTAAATTGGTCTGGTAAGCCAGGGTGCTGACCATGTGGGCCATGCGGTTGATTTGCAGGGATTTTTCGCTCAATTGCAGGCTGCGATCTGCGATCGCCTCGACTTTTTGGCGCAACAATTCCATGCGGTCCAATGTCTGCTGAACCGCTTCGCTCCCCTTTTCCGCCAGAGACAGCGCCCGGCGAGCTTCCGCCGCGGCCGCTTTCGCCTGTTCCGTGGAGTTCCGTACCGTCGCATTTAACTCGTCAACGGTCGTGGTGGTTTGATTGATGGAACTCGCCTGCAAAGAAAGGTTGCGTTCTTGTTCCTCCAAAGCCGTCGCAATTTCTGAGGAAAAAGCGGCAATTTGGGCGGTTTCGCGATCGATGGTATTGGCAATTCCGAAACCGAGGGTCAGCACCGCCAAACCGCAGATCGCTGTACTTCCGAACACCAAAATTGTCAGCCATCCCAACAGTCGAATTTGCCGATTCTGCTGCTCCGTTAGCTGCACCCGTTTGATCCGATCAAAATCGTTCACCAATTCTTCCAACTGCCGGGCGATCGCCTGACCTTCCGACCGCCCCAACACCTCGAAGACTTTTTCCAGTTTCCCCAATTCTACATAGGAAATCAGGCGGCGGTCGAACTCGTTCACGCGATCGCCGAGGGTGATGATCCGCTCCAAACTTTCTCGCTGATCCGCCTGTTGAATGAGACCCCGCAACTCCTCGGATTTCTCATAAAATAGCGTGTCCCATTCTTCATATTCATTCAGGGCGATCAGATTTCGCCCCAGGATGTATTCCCGGGCGGCCCGCTGCATGGCAACGATGCTGAATGCCAGGTTATCGACCTGTTCGATTTCGCCGTAAATGCGATCAACATTTTGGATCTGGTATCGGACGGGTTGCACTCCCATAAAATAGACCAGAAACGCTACGATCAAAAACAAAATTAAGGGGATAAAATAACCTCGGAGAATTCGTTGTCGCAGGCTTCCTCCTTTCCAAGAAAAAAGGGTTCGCAAGTGTTTCAGCATCGTTTGATTACCCCATGAACGTACCGATCGAGTTGTCGGGGAGCGGGTTTGAGATGCACCTTCCGCCCGGTATCCCGATCGCGGCGGACTCAATTTCATGTCGGCGAGGCGATCGCCTGCGAATTCAATTTCCACCGAGTTTCGTCCGCTTGAGCCACAGCGATGCGACAAGGGTCGCAGTTCCTCCGATGAGCCCCAAAATCAACCCAACTCCGAGACGACGGCCTTTTTGAACAGCGATCGCGGCGGCGACCCCTCCGAGCAAACAGTGGAAATTCAGGAACAAATAGAGATTGGGGTCGATGGGTAGATCTGACAGGTCGAATCGTTAATGAGTCAACCGGAGCGACGGGATTGCCAGTTCAATTAATTGTTATCTATTATCTCATCCGACGGATGCCCGGTGAAGGCGACGTAACAAATCCACATCGAGATAGGTCGCGCCGTCCGCGGCACCCCATCTCACCTCGAAGGGGCGATCGGGTTCTCCCAGGTGATTTAAGACCAGTAAAGCCCCCGCAAAATCCTGGTTTCGGGTGTAGTCGTTGACGGTGATGATCGGTTTCAACCCCGCCGCCCGGGCCGCCGCCAAACCTTGACAGGAGTCTTCGATCGCCACGCAATCCCGGGCCGTCAGTTGCAACTGTTCGAGGGCGTAATGGTAAATATCCGGGGCGGGTTTTTTCTCGGGGACGACATCTCCGGCGGCGACGACTTCAAACCAACTCGGATCGAGGATTTGTTCCAAAACGGCCATCGCGTTGGGGAGGGCGCTGGTGGTGGCGATCGCCAGGCGGATGCCGCGATCGCGGGCCTCTTGGATCAACCGCTTCACCCCCGGACGGGGGGGAATCGCGCCGGCGGCCAAAAGTTCCTGATAATAGTGGTTTTTCCGTTTGTGAACCGCGACGATCCAATCGTCCAAGGAACCGGGGGGGTCGAAATCCGGGCGATCGCGTTCTAAATAATAGCGGAGGCGTTCTTTTCCCCCCGAAACCGCCAACAATTCGCCGTACAAAGAATTCGACCAATTCCAGTCCAGACCGACATCAGAAAAGGCCCGGTTGAACGCCACCCGGTGGCCGTCCCGTTCCGTCTCGGCGAGGGTGCCGTCCACGTCGAAAATAATCGCTTTTAACTCGTCCATCGATCGCTAAAGTTGGGGTTTTTCATCGTCTTCTGGAATCTCGGGACAGCGAGGGCCGGATTTGATCCGGTAGCCTTCCTTTTCGAGTCGTTCGACAAAGTGAGTCGGATCGGCATCTTGATCTCGGGAAGTTGAAGAATCCGCCGGGGGATTCTGCCGTTGCTGCCGGCGCTGGCGTTTCAGTTTAGCCTGTCGTCCCATCGGTTTTGACCCGTACAATCGAAATTTCTTTTTTTATTTTATCATCACGGCGATCGCCCCCATTCTGTCCCCTCCCCTCGCCAAGGGGAGGGCCGGGGTGGGGTTGTTGACTCAATCTTTTTGACCCGATTTCGCGGCTTCGATCCGTTCGCGATCGCCCGCAAAAAACCGGTCCAGATCGATCGCCTCATCCCCCTTATTTTCCCAGAGGCTGAACATCGAACCCAACTGGAACCAAATCAATAAAGCGGTGGGAATGACGACGGCGGCACCCGCGATCGCCGAAAACCAGTTGACTTCAAAAAAGACCGCCAGACTCGTCGAAACCGACACCCAAACGCACAGCGACATGGCGAGATAGGCGACGGTGAGATTGGGGGTTTTGTAAGTGATTTTCGTTTGGTTTAAATCTTCCTTCCAAACGGCGACCTGATATTCCAACATATCTTTGAAAATCAAGCCGAAAATAATGGCAAACAGCGTGGAAGCAATGATGGCGATATAAATGGGCTGGACAACTAACGTTTCAGAAGAGGACATGAGTAACAATTGATAGGGGAACAATCCACAGATTGTTTTTTAGTATAACACCCGAATTCAAATTGGAACAGTTCCCGACTCCCCACTCCCGACTCCCCACTCCCGTCCCCTTCAGGACTCGGGTTCGGAAATCAAAATCTTGCCTTCTCCGTCGATTTCCAGGTCGGTTTCGGGGAAATTATTTTTCGTCAAATTGCGAATCAAGCCGACGCTGCGAAACGAATGATCCAGGTAGGGAATACCTTGGTTGTTGAGGTGTACCGGAATGATTTTCCCCTCCACAAAATTGCCCACGGGGTCGAGTTGGGCTTCCAGCACCAGAGAATAGCCCAACTGTGCCCGGGTGGAGAGGGTGCGGTATCCCATAAAATTCCCCAGAGAATAGGCGATGAGTTTGCCGTCGTACAACTCCAAAGCCCGGGGAACGTGGGGGCCGTGTCCGAGTACCAAATCGGCCCCCGCGTCGATCATCGATCGCGCAAATAACACCTTGTTGCCCCGATTTTCCCCGTAGAAATATTCCGTTTTATTGTCAATATTTAAAGCCGCCGTCCCCTCCGCGCCGGCGTGGACGGAGACGACGACGATATCGGCATTTTCCGCCGCGGCCGCGATCAGGGCTTGCGAGGCTTCCAGGTCGTTCATGTTGTTGTGGACGTCGAAATAGCTGAAGCCGACAAAAGCCGTCTGGACTCCCTTGACTTCGTGGTAGACGATCTGATCCTTTTTGCCCACCGCTTTCATGCCGGCTTTTTCGATATTGGCGATCGTATCTTCAAAGCCGGTTTCAAAGAAGTCGAAGGAGTGGTTGTTGGCGACGCTGAGAACGTCAAATCCGGCCTCTTTCAACAGCGCAGTGTATTCCGGGGGGGTGCGGAAGGCGAAGACCAAACCCCGGCCGACACTTTTGGCGCTGTTGGGGTAGTTGGTGAGGGTACTTTCAAAATTTCCGAAGACGATATCAGCCCCCTGAAGTGCCGGTTTCACCGACTGGAATAAAACCTGTTTTTGGGGGTGTAATTTATTGGAGGGGTAATTGGTGCCGGGGATGATATCTCCCACCGCCTTGATCGAGATCCGCGTGTCCGGATCGACGGGATTTTCCAAAGAAGAAAGGGTCAATTCGGAGAGGCGGGTCAGGGTTTCGACGGTGTCTCGGGTGGGAACCTCTTCCGCCGCGAAGGGATTCATTTGGGCGGATTGGGAAAAGGAGAAATCGGGCAGTTCGGGGAGTTGAGAAAAAGCCGTCGAGAGGGTGGGGGGGAGGGCCGCCAGGGAAGCGGAGACGCGATCCCACCCGGCACCGATCGCAAAACTGGAGATGGGCAGAACCGCAATACCGATCGCCCCCACGACGGCCAGGGGTTTGCACCTCGGTTTGGGGTGGGGCGCAGGCCGTTTCGATGCCGTTTGAGGGGGCTGGAGGGGGCGTGAAGGGGTCGAAGCGGTTTTTTTGGCAGTTTTTTTAGATTTGCGTTTTCGAGTCGGTTTTGGGGCTGTTTTTGGGGGTTGGGCGGTGGGGACTTCCGCCGGAATCGTGGCGGGGGGCGGGGACTGCAAGACCAGGGTCTGAATCCAGGCGACGGACTCCTGGGTGTCGGGCCGTCCCATGACGGTGACTTCCGAGATCGACTGCGGCTGTAGGCGCCTCATCCCCTTGTGAATGAGGCGCATCGAGGCAGCCCGGTCTGGAACGGTTTCGGATTCTAGAGTAATGTAGAGATGATGATTTTCGACCCGGAGATCGGCCCGAACTTGTCTGGCTTTGAGCGCCTGATTGAGCAAGAGGGCGATCGCATTCGCATCTCCCGCCTGGGCGGACTCAAGGATCTGTTGCTGACTCACGCGCGGAACTCCTCACACCAATTCATAAGAATTAAACTCCTATGATACGTCGAGTTGTCCGCGGCGGGGACACTCGGCCGGGGCGATCGGGGAGGGAAAGTGAATTCGATAAAGATACAATGGGGAAAGTCGTGCGACTTTTTGGAATTTCAGTCAGGGGTTGGCGCGAGTCCTTGGGGCTGTTTAGAATCATTCAGAGACTTGGGAGGAAAAGACTTTGGCCGTCCAATACAGTTACGACAGCAGCGAAGATGCGACGCCCCGGCGACTACTCGTCACGGGTGGCGCCGGGTTCATCGGGTCCAACTTCGTCCATCACTGGTGTCACGCCCATCCGAGCGATCGCATCGTGGTTTTGGATGCCCTCACCTACGCCGGAAACCGGCAAAATCTGGCTGCGTTGGAAGGTCAGGAACAATTTCGCTTCGTTCAGGGGAACATCTGCGATCGCACTTTGATCGATCAATTACTCCAAGAAGAGGCGATCGATACCGTCGCCCACTTCGCCGCCGAGTCCCACGTCGATCGCTCCATCATCGGCCCGGACGCCTTCATTCAAACCAACGTCGTGGGAACCTTCACCCTGTTGGAAGCCTTCAAACAGTATTGGGAACACCAGCAAAAACCCGATGACTACCGCTTCGTGCACGTCTCCACCGACGAAGTGTTCGGCAGTCTCGGCCCCGACGACCCCGCCTTCAGCGAAACCACCCCCTACGCCCCCAATAGCCCCTACTCCGCCTCCAAAGCCGGCAGTGACCACCTGGTGCGGGCCTACCACCACACCTACAGCCTGCCCACCCTGCTCACCAACTGCTCCAACAATTACGGACCCTACCACTACCCGGAAAAACTCATCCCCCTGATGTCCATCAACATCCTGTTGGGCAAACCCCTCCCCGTCTACGGGGACGGGCAGAACGTGCGGGATTGGCTCTACGTCCTCGACCACTGCCGCGCCCTGGACACGGTGATCCACCGGGGCATTCCCGGGGAAACCTACAACATCGGTGGCAACAACGAAGTCAAAAATATCGACCTGGTGCAGATGATCTGCCGGATTATGGACGAGCTGGCCTCCCAGCACCTGCCCGTCAAGCCGTCGAGGGAACTGATCACCTTCGTCAAAGATCGCCCGGGCCACGATCGCCGCTACGCGATCGACTCCACCAAAATTAAAACCCAGTTGGGATGGGCCCCCCTCGTCACCGTCGAAGAAGGGCTGCGGCAGACTTTGGGCTGGTATCTGACCCACAAAACCTGGTGGGAACCCCTGTTATCCGAAGAATACCAAGCCTACTACCGGCAGGTCTACGCCTAGGCCCCGGCTATTTCCAGGGCCAAAAACTTGCCCAAAATCACCCAAACCTGGAACAATAGAGAAACGCACGATCGCAGAACTCTCAGAACCTGAGTGCACGGGTTGTGTGGAGCGATCGCACTCCACGACCGTCAGACCGCGATCGATGTGCGGCTCGATTGACTTTCAAGAAGAGGAGAACCGTTTTGAAAAAACTACTGTCAGTGATTTTACTGGGCGTCGCCCTGTTCACCTTCGCCATCCAGAGTCCGGCTTGGGCTGATGGAGATGTGGCGAAGGGAGCCCAGGTCTTTGCCGCCAACTGCGCCGCCTGCCACATGGGTGGAAAGAACGTGGTCAACCCCGCCAAAACCCTGAGCAAAGCCGACTTGGAAAAGTACGGTATGTTATCAGAAGAGGCGATCGTCACCCAAGCCACCAACGGCAAGGCAGCGATGCCCGCATTTAGAGGACGGCTGAAACCGGACGATCTCAAAAATGTTGCTGCCTACATTCTCGATAAAGCTGACAAAGGTTGGTAAGTTCCCGGGCTAGAATAACCCAGGATCTCGCAATGAGTCCGTTTTGGGGGTGAAGCGTTCAGGCTAGAAAGTCGGATTGAGAAATCCCGATTTTTGGCTCGAAGGTTTCGCCCCCTTGGTATTTGTAGCACTGAAGCGAGGGGGTGTGGGGTGTGGGGTGTGCTCGGTGGGGTGTGGGGAATTTTAGATTGTAGGGGCAGTGCCTCCGTGCCTGCCCACCCCCAATTCAACCTCCGCCTCCTGGAGCCTCCTGGAGCCCCTGGAGTCCCTGGAGCCCCTGGAGCCCCTGGAGCCCCTGGAGCCCCCCCTGCCCCCCACGGAGATGCGGTTACAATTTCGGGCATCTGCTATGGTGATATGAAGATGAACTCGATCCTCGAACTCGCGAATCCGAGTGTTTTGTGCCCGAATCTGGCCGCCAACCCGAATTAAATTCCAGTGCAATGTTCGTGCAAGCGAAACTAACCGAGCGACAACAACACATCCTCTGGGCAACCGTCCGACACTATATCGCGACGGCGGAACCGGTCGGCTCCAAATCCTTGATGGAAGAGTACAATCTCAAGGTGAGTCCGGCGACGATCCGCAACAATATGGGGGCACTGGAAAAAGCCGGACTGCTCTACCAGCCCTACACCTCCGCCGGGCGGGTGCCCTCGGATTCGGGGTATCGGATTTACGTCGATCGCCTGATCACCCCCTCCGACACCCTCGCCAAGGAGGTGGCCCGACTTTTGCGAGAACAACTGAATTTTGAGCGTTGGAGTTTGGAGGCTGTGCTGCGAGGTGCAGCCCAAATTCTATCCACCCTCAGCGGCTACATTTCCCTGATCACCATGCCCCAAACCCAAACCGAACGCCTCCAACACTTGCAACTGGTGCCGGTGGGGGCGGGGAAAATCATGGTCATCATCGTCACCCACACCTATCAAACCCAGTCGATTTTGATGGAAATTGCCCCGACGGTGGAGGGGATGCCCCCGGGAAGTTCGGGCGGCGGGGAGGACGGAAATTTGGTCGAACAGGAGTTGCAACTGCTCTCCAATTTTCTCAACCACGAATTGAAGGGGCGGTCCCTCGGGGAACTCTGTGCCCTCGACTGGACGGAGGTGGACCGGGAGTTTCAGTCCTACGGCAACTTTATCAAGCAGTTGCTCGAAAGTTTGCGCGATCGCCACCAAACCCCCGAGTATACCCGCATTCAGGTCAGCGGCGTCTCGGACGTGCTGCGGCTGCCGGAATTTTCCCAACTGGACCAGGTGCAGACGATCCTGCACCTCCTCGAAGACGAACAGGAGCAACTCTGGCCCCTGATTTTCGCGGCCCCCGAATCCCAACAACAGGTGAACATCCGCATCGGGTCCGAAAATCCCCTCGAACCGATCCGCAGTTGCACGTTGATCTCGGCGCCCTACTGCCAGAATTCCCTCCCCATCGGCAGCGTCGGCATTTTGGGGCCGACCCGCATGGTCTACGAAAATGCGATCGCCCTGGTGGAGGCGACGGCCAATTATCTATCCGAAGCCCTCAGTCAGAATTAGGGAAAATGAAAAATGAAAAATGAATGCGATCGCCCCCCATTTCAGGAGCGATCGCATCATTTTCAATCAATCATTCCCTTCAGCTTTTGGGGATGCTGATGTCGATGGACCGGACTTGCAAATTGTCGTCGAGGGCATTGAGCGGCGGTTGGATGTCGCGCTGATTTCCCACCACGAGGGTGACCAGATTTTCGGGTTGGAGATACTTTTGGGCGACCCGCTGCACGTCGGCGACGGTCGTCGCTTCCACATTGCGCCGGTACTCGAAAATGAAGTCTTCCGGATAGCCGTAATATTCGTACCGCATCAGCCGGGAAAGGGTCTGGCCGGGGGCGGCAAAATTGAACACGAAGGAATTCAAAGTGGACTCCTTGGCGTAGGCGAGTTCTTCCGGCGAAATCGGTTCGGTGCGGATGCGCTCAATTTCCGATTCGATCGCCCGAATTAAGGGAACCGTGGCGTCGGAGCGGGTCTGTCCCCCGGAAATAAATAAGCCGGGATAGTCGTAACGGGGACTCCAGACCCCGTAAACGGAATAGGCCAACCCCTGGCGCGATCGCACTTCGTTGAACAGCCGGCCGCCGAACCCGTTCAAAACCCCGTTGAGGACCGTCAGTTCGGGATAGTCGGGATCGTCGGCTGTGCCGCCCAAATGCCCCATCTGGACGTAACTCTGGGTGAGTTGGGGTTGGTCGATCAAGAAAACGCCGCCCGCTTGGGCCTGGGAAACGGCCGGCAGGGGGGGAATTTTGGCCTGGGGTGAGGGTTCCCAGTCGCCGAACTGCTCGGCGATGAGCACTTGCATCCGTTCGGAGTCAAAATCCCCCACCACGCCCAAAATCATGTTTCCGGGGTGGAAATACTGGCGGTGAAACGCGACCAAATCCTCCCGGGAAATGCGATCGAGGGTTTCATATTCCACGGTTCGGGCGTAGGGGCTCTCGTCGCCGTAGATCAGCTTGTGAAATTCCCGGCCCGCGATCGCTTCCGGGTCGTCGTTGCGGCGGGCGATCCCGCCCCGCTCCTGGGTTTTCGCCAGTTCCAACTGCCGCGGGTCGAAGGCCGGTTCCCGGAGCACCTCGGCAAATAAGCCGAACACGGCATCGAGGTCTTCGCTCAGGGTGTTGAACCCGGCCGAACCCATCGTTTCCCCAATGCCGGTTTCCACCGCCGCCGCCTTGCGTTCGAGAATTTGATTCAACACTTCGGGGGGGTGGTCGAGGGTGCCACCGGTCCGCATCACTTCTCCCGTTAAGCCAGCCAATCCCACCTTGTCCGCCGGTTCAAAGCGGCTACCCGTCCGAAACAGGGCCGTCCCGCTCACCAGGGGCAGTTCGTGGTCTTCCATCAGAAAAACCGTGATGCCGTTGTCGAGTCGGTAGCGGGTGTACTCCGGCAGTTGCAGTTCCGGCAGGGGAGGAAATTCCAGTTCCGTGTAGTGTTTGGGAGTCCCGGCGGTGGCGGGCAGGTGCCAGACCACCGTCAGCAGCATTGTCACCATCGCCAGGGAGGCGAGGAATAATTTTGACTTCTTAAATCTCACGCCGATCTTGAATTGCATAGTTAATTGTCGTTTTCACAGAGGGGAAGCAAACCAGGAAAAGAAAGTCTTGTCCACTCAAAAATCAGGTCAAAAGCCGTCACTTTTTAGAAGTGAGGAGTCGGGAGTGAGGAACTGTCTCTTTTCTCTTTTCTCTTTTCTCTCTTCTCTCTTCTCCAACGGTCATACTTTTGACTTTTTAATTGGTCTCGTCTCGGGAGAGGAGACGGCCGACGGTGCGGTTTTCCGGGCGGAAGGTGTTCCGAGCCACCCGCTGGATGTCGGCGGGGGTGATGGCCTCGATCGCTTCGAGGGTTTTGAACAAATTCGTCCAGGTTCCGGTTTTCACTTCGTAGTCCAGGAGGGCGAAGGCCATGCCCATGCTGGAATCGAGCGATCGCAACAGGTTGGCGCGAGCTTGGGTTTTGACCCGCTCCAACTCTTCGGCGGAGACGGGTTCGGTTTTGAGGCGATCGATTTCTGTTCTCAAGGCCCCGGCGACTTCATCCACCGTGTGGCCCGGTGCGGTCAGGGCGTAAAATAGCATCAAATTGGCGTACTTGTCCCCGGGATAGGTGCTGATCCCCTGGGCGGCCAGGGCGAGCTGCTGTTGTTCCACCAGGGAGCGGTAGAGGCGGGAGGTGCGGCCGTTGCTGAGGATGCCGGCGATCGCGTCGTACACGACATGATCGGGGTGGTCGATGGCGGGGCGGTGATACCCTTCCAGATACCAGGGTTGGGAGGGCAAAGATTTGGTGACTTCCCGGATTTCTTTCTGGGGCGGTTCCACCGCGTCCAATTCCGGCGGTTTGGGTGCGGCGGGATAGCGGCCGAAGTAGGTTTGGGCCAGCTCCCGGACGCGGTTCGGATCGACGTCGCCCACCACGGCGGCGGTCAAATTGTTGGGGACGTAGTAGGTTTCAAAGAAATCCCGGACGTTCTGCCGCGTCAAGTTTTGTATATCTTCGGTATAGCCGATCACCGGGCGCTTGTAGGGGTGCACCTTGAAGGCGGTGTCGGCGAAGGCTTCGATCATCTGGCCGACGGGGGAGTTGTCCGTCCGCAGCCGCCGTTCTTCCAGGATCACCTGTTTTTCTTTGTAAAATTCTCGGAAGACGGGTTCCAAGAAGCGCTCCGACTCCAGGGACATCCACAGTTCCAGCTTGTTGGCCGGGAGGCTGTAGAAGTACATTGTGGCGTCGGCGGAGGTCGCCGCGTTCATGCCCACGCCCCCGGCCTGTTCGACGATGCGGCCGAATTCGTTTTGTTTGACGTATTTCGACGCTTCGAGTTGGACTCGTTCAAATTCGGCCGTCAGGGCGGCGACTTTTTCCGAGTCCCTCCGCGCTTGGGCGGTTTGGAGGTCGTCGAAGAGGCGGTCGAGTTTGTCGAGGAGGGGTTTTTCGGCCTCGTAGTCCGTTGTGCCGATGCGCTTGGAACCTTTGAAGGCTAAATGTTCCAAATAGTGGGCGACTCCCGTCTGTCCGGCGGGTTCGTCGGCCCCCCCGACATCCGCGTAGATCAGAAATGACACCACCGGGGCCTGTTGCCGCTCCAACACGATGAATTTCATGCCGTTGTCGAGGCGAAATTCCGTCACGCCGTCGCGGACGCGATCGAGATAGGGTTGGATGGAAGTGGAGGGGACGGGGGTTTCATCGGCCCGGACGGGCTCTCCCCAGAGAAAAGTCCCGATCGCGATCGCCAGGAAGACGGCCAAAACTCTCCGCGGCCAGGGATGGCGAGATTGGGGTTGGGGACGGGGTGAGGTGGCGAACCAAGGTAGATTCATAAATTTAGATGTGTTCAGATGGCTCCGAAACTGGGTGAAATTTGCACAGAAATTGGCTGGGACGACAAGTCGTCTCATTCAATCTTAATTAATCTTAATGTTTTCATCAATCTTCCGGAAGAAGACATGAAGAGTTTTTTCATTCCCGTCAACTGTCCGACCGGAAATGATACCCTAAAACAACATAAAGCACGGACGTGAGGGGGTGTGCCAGCCGTCCAATGCGTAACCCTCTTCAGTTTCTTGTTTACCGCACAAACCTCACTCAATAAAATTATGGCAACGCTCAACCAGTCCCCAGAGGTGGAAACCGAAATATCCGCTCGCATCCGACAGGCCGCCACGAAACTCTTCGCACGGCGGGGATATGACGGGACGACGATCCGCGATCTGGCCGCCGAGGTGGGAGTCGCCGAGGGGACGGTCTTTCGCTACTTTCCCACCAAAAAAGCCATCTTAATTGCCGTCGTGACCGAAGGATGGGTCGAGATTTTGACGGACTTGCTCACCGAACTCAGTGAAATGGGGAACTACAACGCGATCGCCCAGGTGATGCGGCGGCGGATTGTCAGCCTGCACAGCAACACCGACTTGCTGCGGGTTTGCTTCCTCGAAGCCCAATTTCACCCGGAATTGAGCGATCGCATCCAGTCGGAAATTATCGCCAAAATGAGCGACGTGGCCGAGGCCTTCTTTGAAACCGCGATGGATCGGGGCGTCTACCGCCGGATGAACCCCCGGGTCGTTGCCCAAGTCTTTTTGGGAATGTTCGCCGTCGCCGGCTTCAGCTACCGCACGATCATCGAACCCGGCGCCTCCCCCGCCGACTTGCAGGAAATGGCCGAAGGGCTGACGGATATTTTCCTCAATGGCGTCGTAGCCAGGGAGTAGGGGTGTGGGGTGTGGGGTGTGGGGTGTAGGGAATTTTAGATTTTAGATTCTCCTGTGCCCCTCCGCCCCCCTGCCTCCTACAAACACCGAGCCTGCTGTATCCAGATTTGGACGCGATCGACGGAGGGGCAGAGATCGCGGCGGTGCAGGGTGGCGACGTGGAGGCGCAAGATTTGCTGGTGGAGGCGGTGGACGGGCATTTGGGCCAGTTGCGTCACCGAGCCGATGCCGCTGTGCAACAGCAGTCCGCAGTGTTGGCAGCCGACGCTGGGAACGCGGGCCAAATCTGCCATCGCCACCCACTTGCTGACGTCGCGGAGGTTGATTTGCAGCCGATTGGCCAACATCATCTTTTGGGCGTGGGTTTGGCCTTTTTGGAGGAGTTGCTGGGTGGTTTCGATGCCGCACCCCCGGAGAAGTTGCAGGTTTTCGTCGCCGATCCCCGGGAGTTGGGCGATCGGCCAGTCGCAGGCTTGAATGGAATTGGTATTCGTCGGTCGGATTCGTGCCATAAATTCACTCAAGAAGGACGGTTGATGACTGAGTTCCGAACGGACTTCGCCATGAAGATATCGGGTTTTCCGGGTCCGTTGGCGTCCGGCATCACTCCCACGATCGCGAAACCGCACTTCAGATAGAATTCATAGGGGTGGCGATGCGGGTTCCTAATTGTAGCAAGATGTTCCCAGCAGTTTGGGTATAGGTCTACACCTGCAATGGAGGTCAGACCCAGTATCGGGGTGTGGGGTGTGCTCGGTGGGGTGTAGGGTGTAGGGTGTAGGGTGTAGGGAAGAATTGACAATTACCAATCGTCAATTGTCAATTATCAATTGTCAATTATCCATTATCCATTATCCATGCAACTCCCCGACCCTTCCGATCGCCTCGCCGACACCCTGCGCCGCCGCCGGCAAAAACTCGCCCAACTCATCGATTTTCCCGTCCTGCTGTGGTCCGGCGGGGCGCGATCGCGGAATTTTCCCGCCAACACCTACCCCTTCCGCGCCAGCAGCCATTTTCTCTACTTCGCCGGACTCAACCTGGCTGATGCGGTGATCCAATTGGACGGGGGGCGGATGACCCTATTTTTGGACGACGAACTGCCGGGGAGCGCCCTCTGGCACGGGGAAATGCCGTCTCGGGAGGACATTGCCGCCGCGATCGGGGCCGACGCCGCCTTTCCGAAATCGGAGTTGAGGGCGGACGGTGCGTCCGTGGCGACGGTGCGGGTGCAGGATCTGGGAACTCTCGCCGAACAAGAACGCATTCTGGGGCGCTCCGTTGCCCCTCCGGCGGACGCGGAGGGCTGGGATGGGGAACTGGTCGGGGCGATCGCTTCGGAGCGTCTGAGCCACGATGAGGGGGCGATCGCGGCACTCCGGGAGGCGACTGCGGTGACGGTGGAAGCCCACAAAGCGGGGATGGCGGCGACCCGAACCGCCGCCCGGGAAAGTCAGGTGCGGGGCGCGATGGAAGGGGCTATCCTCGCCCACAACATGACCTGTTCCTACAACAGCATCGTCACCGTCCACGGGGAAGTCCTGCACAACGAACAATATCACCATCCCTTGCAACCGGGAGACCTGCTGCTGGCGGACGTGGGGGCCGAAACGCCGGGGGGATGGGCCGGAGACGTGACCCGCACTTGGCCGGTGTCCGGGACGTTTTCCCCCACCCAGCGGGAGATTTACGATTTGGTTTTGGCGGCCCACGATCGCTGCATCGAAAAGGTGCGGCCCGGGGTGGAATATCGGGAGATTCACCTATTGGCGGCGGCGGTTTTGGCGGAAGGATTGGTGGATCTGGGAATTTTGCGGGGTCGCCCGTCGGATTTGGTGGAACGGGACGCCCACGCCCTGTTTTTCCCCCACGGCGTCGGCCACCTGTTGGGGTTGGATGTCCACGACATGGAGGATTTGGGCGACCGGGCGGGGTACGCACCGGGGCGGAAACGGAGCGATCGCTTCGGTTTGGGTTTTCTGCGCTTAGATCGCCCGCTGCAGCCCGGGATGGCCGTGACGATCGAGCCGGGTTTCTATCAGGTTCCGGCGATTTTGAATGATCGCAAAAATCGGGAAATTTATCGGGATGCGGTGAGTTGGGAGCGGTTGGAACGGTTTGCGGACGTGCGGGGAATTCGCATCGAGGATGATGTTTTGGTGACGGAAACGGGGGCGGAGGTGTTGACGGCAGCCCTGCCGAATCCTGCGGGGGCGATCGAAGAAATGGTGCGGGGAAATGTTCCGGCTGAACCCACCGCCCCCCCAACCTCGACGGCGGGGAAACGTTAAATATCTTTACATTCGATTTTTGAGTCCTTTTGACGTCCTCCCCGCCGTGAAACGGGTGGGGATTTTTATCAGTCGTCGAACGGCGAAAGGTCAACCCATTTTCGTCGATGGGGTAGGGAATCCGGGGATCGGGGCAGGGGCGTTCAACTGGGAAAAAGCGCGATCGCGCGCTGGGAAGTATCGGTAACATTTTATACCCTGGCTTCCCGGTTTTTTGCGTGAAGTGACGGATGCAGATACGGCATATATAATAGACAGGGTTCCTAAATGGCAAATATACGGTTGAGTCAGCACCCCCGGCTGAAGCACGGGGGCTTCGTGCCCTCCCCTTCAGGTAGCTGACCAGCTATCGCCTTAACTG
>NZ_JAJENU010000618.1:0-2426 GCF_035615495.1 Lyngbya sp. CCY1209
GAGTCTGGGGTCAATAGTTTCTACTCTTGGTTTGATGAAGATGAACTGTATTTCACGACGGTTAAGGATGATGGAAAGGATGCCACTCCCGATGTTTACGAGTTGTGGAAAACTGATGGAACCCCCAGAGGAACTGAACGGGTTCAAAATTTAGGGAAAATGTCCTCATTAGAGCTGCAATCATCTAGTTCTGGCCTTTATTATACGGCAAGAGATAAAGCACATGGGGTGGAACTGTGGAAGTTAGAAACGAGTGAAAATACTGGGTCAGAAACTCTCACAGGAACTCGTGCCAATGATAGCTTAATCGGAACGGACGGCCCGGATTTGATTGATGGGAAAGGAGGAAACGATACCATCAGCGGATTGGAGGGTAATGACAGCCTCAATGGTGGTACAGGTCAGGATAATCTGACCGGAAATGGTGGTGCAGATACCTTTATATTTCAGTTCGGACAATCCCGGGTCGCCCGCCCTGATGCTATTGCTGACCTGGAAATCGGCACCGATAAAATCGACCTGCTCACCCAAGGGGGAGACGAGATGGATGCTCCGAGCCGTTTTACCCGTGCCGGCAATAACAAGGCTCAAACTTTGGCTCAGGTTGTCAATCGAGTGTTTGAGGATGCGAATGGAGCCCGAGATGGAAACCAGGAGTTGGGAATCAATAGTGCGGCTTTAGTCCGGGCAACAAACCGCAAAATTTCTGGCACTTATTTGGTTATTAATGATGACGTTGCGGGTTTTCAGCGCCAAAATGATTTGGTTGTCAATATCACGGGTTACAGTGGAGATTTACCGGAATTGGGAAATATTTCTGTTGAGGATTTCTTTGCCCTTTAATCCTCTGTAGTTACGGTTAAACCCAAGTGCGATCGCATTTTTTGAGGAAAGTGCGATCGCATTTTTTGATCTATTCTTAACCCGTCCCACCTTCCCCCCTATTCTCATTTAAAAATGCGGTTAAATTTGAGGACGGCAAGAACTTTTGACCGCGACCGGCACGGAGGAACACAGAGGGAAAATGCGTCCCAATATAAATACGTACTGCCAGAGCGGGCAAAGGACAGCAGGATTATGACTGATATCGCAAGTATCGCCCTCGTGTGTTCACAGTTTGAATCAGACCAGAAACATTCAAACCGTTATAGAAAAGCAGTTTCAGTTCCCTACTCCCTACTCCCCACTCAGAAGCCCACAGCCCTATATCCCGGCGTTTCAGCCACTCAAGAAAGCCCCAACCTTGATGACAACAGCTATGGCGCATTTGTAAATAAATGTTACAATTCCCTCGAATTTGCGTAAAACTTCAGCGGTTGGGGTGATGGAAAATGAACGGGGAGTCCACCCAATCTTGACCTCACCGAAATTCCCCATATCCGATAATTGACGATGGGAACGGGTTCGCCCCCATTCGTACAACAGAAGTGTGACAACTGTTTTTTGGGTTGTCTGTTAAACTTGAAGACAAGACACAAAATTTTGGTTGAGATGATAGACAATCCTGACTCACTGTTCGATATTCGATTGACCGAGCAGGCGGACTCTCTGAATATCTTGTCACCCGCGATATTGATAGGTGATTTCTCCGTATCAACACGGATGGAGACCAGGACAATTGAGGCGGCATTAACTCGCGTGAAGCAAAATTTCAGTGAGTTTACTACCTCTCCCAATTTTGAAGCCGATTTAAAAACGATTTTCGGTGAATATACGGATGTCAATTTGAGTCAAACAATAATTGATGCTTTACATGACGATGCTGAAGTTCCAGAGATTGTGGTCGTTTCAGCGGACTTGATGAATGGTGCGAACGGGGGGTTTGATTCCCTCACAGGTACGGTGTATTTATCCGACACCTTAATGAACGTTGAAAATACGGATGTTATGGATGCTGCCATGCCATCTCCCAATTTAGTGGATGTGCTGACAGAAGAATTGGGACATTATATTGACTCCGAGTTAAACGAGATAGACTCGCCGGGAGATGAAGGTGAGTTATTGATGCGGTTGGTTCGCGGGGATGTACTGAGTTCGGTGGATGCGACCCAGCTAAAGTATCAGGATGACCGGGTGCAGATTCTGGGTGGGTTGGTTGAAGTAGAGGCTAATCTAGGAGATTACACTAGCTCGACCTGCGGTTGCGGTTCGACTTCGGACTATAGCTACTGGGACGACACCTATAGCTCCACCTATGATTATAGTTCGACTTCGGACTATAGCTATTGGGACGATACCTATAGCTCCACCTATGATTATGCTTCGACTTCGGACTATAGCTATTGGGACGATACCTATAGCTCCACCTATGATTATAGTTCGACTTCGGACTATAGCTATGAAAACCTCCCCCAAATCGACATTTCCGGGGTCGAAGTCGGCGAAGCGGACGGAACGGCTCAATTTACGGTGACTTTAGACGATTA
>NZ_JAJENU010000619.1:0-438 GCF_035615495.1 Lyngbya sp. CCY1209
GGCGTAGAAATTGATTCTTCTTCGATTACTCGCCCCGATGGTTCTGTCATATTGGGTGAAACTTCGACTGACTCGACGGACGATGCCACCACCGATAATTCGACGGACGATTACGACGATGATTACGACGATGATTACGACGATGATTACGACGATGATATCGATGATGATTCCGATGACGATAATGATTCTATCGATGATGTGATGGATGATATCGATGATGATTACGATGACGATATCGATGATGATTACGATGACGATATCGATGATGATTACGACGACGATGATTCTATCGATGATGTGATGGATGATATCGATGATGATTACGATGACGATACGGACAATGATCCGACGGTTCCCTCAACAGAAATTCAAGCGGGAACAACAGTAACAGGAGTGGTAGCGAGTTTAGCTGATGAGGGCGATGATTTTATATTG
>NZ_JAJENU010000620.1:0-33151 GCF_035615495.1 Lyngbya sp. CCY1209
TCCCCCTAAATCCCCCTTGAAAAGGGGGACTTTGTCCGAACGATCCCCCTAAATCCCCCTTGAAAAGGGGGACTTTGAGGGACAGAGTAGGGTGTTGAGTCGGGGTAAAATTGGGTTTTGGAAAGTCCTGATATCTTTTCCCCGAGATCGGGCACCTTTAGCCCTCAAGAGATTTCACTTCCCGTCCAACGCGCGATCGCTAATCGTAATAGTGACAACCCGAAAACGATCGCAAATAACACCAACCCAATCGCACAGGCGTAACCGATATCTAAATTCTGAAACGCCCGTTCGTAGAGATAATAAACGATGGTTTTGGAACTGTTTAACGGCCCTCCTTGCGTCATGATATACACCTCTTCAAATACTTTTGTGGCGGAAATGGCGGAAATCACCGCCACCAAAATCAGGTAGGGCCGCATCAGCGGTAAAGTGATATCCCAATGGCTTCGCCAGCCGTCGGAACCGTCCAAACTGGCGGCTTCGTAGAGTTCCGCCGGAATCGACTGCAACCCGGCCAGATAAATCACCATGTAATAACCCAACCCCTTCCAAATTGTCACCGCCATGACGGAAAATAACGCCAAATTTGGGTCCGTCAGCCAGGGGATACTCGGCGATGCCGAGGGGGGCAGAAAAAAGGAACCGAAATATTGCAGGAATTGATTCAAGAGTCCGTTTTCTGCATACAGCCACTTCCAGGCTAGTCCCGCGACGACCATCGAAATCACGACCGGAACATAATAAGCCGTCCGAAACCAGTTAATTCCCCGCAATTTTTGATTCACTAAAATCGCCAGCCACAGGGGTGCGATCGCCAAAATAGGAACGACAATAATAATGTAAAGGGCGGTATTTTTTAGGGTCTGCCAAAATACAGAATCTTCCCACAACCGCCGGAAATTATCAATACCAATCCACTGCGGATCGCCGATTAAATCGTAATTAAAAAAACTCAGATAAAACGCCTGTATCGACGGCAAAAATACCGTCAATACCAAAATAACTAATGCCGGGACTAGGAACAAATAGGGAGTGGGGTTGAGTCGCGATCGCATATTTTTGGAGGTGTGAAATTGCCAGATGTCGATTTCCGGCGCACAAAAACCGTGTACCCGAAACCGACACCCAGAGCGACAAGCACTTTTTTTAGCCTTAAATTCGTGTCTTTAATGGACGCTTTGAACCGCTTAAACGTCTGCCTCCCCCCGGCCGGCGAATTGACCGATAATCCAAGTGACGAGGGACAGGACGATGGAACCGAACAGGGCCGGCCAAAATCCCGCCACGGTAAAGCCCGGGGTGAAGAATCCCACCAGGGAAATGGAAATGGCGTTGACGACAAATAGGAATAACCCCAAAGTTAACAGGGTCAGGGGAAGGGTTAAAATCGTCAAAATGGGTTTGACGATCGCATTCACCAACCCCATGACGATCGCCCCCACCGCCGCCGCCTGCCAACTGGCGATCGTCAGGCCCGGAACCAGATACGCTGTAATTGAGAGTGCAATGGCTGCCAAGAGCCAGGTAACGAAGAAATTGACCATGAGTTTGTCTTAACCTCATCGTTGCGTTCCTATTGTAACGGTAACGCCGATTCAATTCGCTATCCTGGGTAGATATCAACACTTACGGTTATGAAAAAAATAGTTCGACAAATCGCGATCGCGCTGTTCGCCGGATTGCTGTTACTTTGGCCCGGAGTCGCCCGCGCCGCAGAAAACCCGGCCCACCTGTTTTTCAACCACAGTTTGCTCCAACACCGGGATTTTTCCAACCAGTCCCTCCCCGCGGCGGAATTTGCCAACTCCAACTTGGAATATGCCAACTTCGACAACTCCGAACTGCGGGGTTCGGTGTTCAGCCGCGCCACCCTGCTGGGGGTGACGATGCGGGGGGCCGACCTCACCTATGCGATGTTGGACCAAGCCGATTTTACGGAAGCCGACCTGAGCAATTCGATTTTTGTGGAAGCCCTATTTTTCGGCTCCACCTTCGACGACACAGATATCACCGGGGCCGATTTCACCGACGCACTGTTGGACGGCGAACAGTTGCGCCGACTCTGCCAGCGAGCCGATGGCGTCAACCCCGTCACCGGCGTCTCGACCCGGTACTCCCTCGGGTGCCGCTAATCTTCCGGGTCGAGTTGGTACGAACACCAGTCGCTCCAACTCCCCGGGTACAGTTTACCCTGGGATAATCCCGCCAATTCCAGGGTCAGCAGATTGATGCAGGCCGTCACCCCGGAACCGCAGTAGACGACGATTTCTTCCGCGTCTTTGTAATTTTCCCAGCGTCCGGGCTGTTCGGCAAATTTGAGAAATCCCCCGGCGTCGGAAACGTCCCGCCAGGGCAAATTGACCGCGCCGGGGATGTGTCCGGCGATGGGGTCGATGGGCTCCCGTTCTCCCGAGTAGCGATCGCGATCGCGGGAGTCGATCAAAACCATACCCGGCCGGTCTTTCCGGGTTTTCACGTCCTCGAAATCCACCACCCAATCCGATCGCAATTGCGGTTCAAACTGCGCCGGTTCCGGTTCGGGAATTTCCGCCGTCACCGGATAACCGGCAGCTTTCCAACCGCCGAACCCCCCGTCGAGTAGGGCGGCGCGATCGTGGCCCATGTAGCGCAACAGCCACCACAGCCGCCCCGCAAATCCGAACCGGGAATCGTCGTAGGCCACCACCAAGGTTTCTCCAAACTCGATCCCCAGGTTGGAGAGTTTCCCGGCGAGTTCGTCAATATCGGGGAGGGGATGCCGTCCCCCGTGTTTTTCCACCGGCGAGGACAAATCCCGTTCCAAATCCAGATAAACTGCCCCCGGAATGTGATTTTCCAAATACTGCTGTCGTCCCAACTCCGGGTCGCCGAGGGCAAAGCGACAGTCCACGACCCTCACTCCGGGATTATCCAAATTTTCGGCCAACCACTCGGGAGAAACAACGGGCTGAGTCTCGGGCATTTCAACACTATCTCCGAATTGCACTTTGCCCTCAATTCTATGGCGTCGCGGGGGAGGGCAGAGGAGGCGGAGGAAGCGGAGGAAGCGGAGGGGGTTTAGAGGCAAAGATGGAAAGAATCTAAAATCTAAAATCTAAAATTCCCTACACCCTACACCCTACACCCTACACCCTACACCCCACTCCCCCATAAAAAAACGCCCCCACCTTTTCAGGTGTGATGGGCGCTCGAATCAGGGTGCATCTACTATATGAGTAGTATAACCCGTGATGGGTCGCACCCCACACAAGCTTTACAAAACGTTACAATTCGACCCCTTGACGGAGATTTTTGCCCTCCTCGGCGGGTCGGACCGCAGAAGGGGGGGCGGAGGGTGTAAAAATGGTTGAACAGCAAAGTTGAGTGACAGGTTGGAATCGTGGCTTTTAAAATCGGTTTGTTGGGATTGGGAACAGTCGGGACGGGAACCGCCAAAATCCTGTGCGATCGCGACGGTCGCCATCCGCTGTTGCAGGCGCTGACCCTGCACCGGGTGGGGGTACGATCGCTCAACAAGTCCCGGAACGTCGATTTGCCCGAACACCTGCTGACCGACAATTTGGAAGCGATCGTCACCGATCCGGAAGTGGATATCGTCGTGGAACTGATCGGAGGTCTGGAACCGGCGCGATCGCTGATTCTCAAAGCGATCGCCCACGGCAAACACATCGTCACCGCCAACAAAGCCGTCATCTCCCGCTACGGCAGCGAAATCTTCGACGCCGCCTCAGAAAAAGGCGTTTACGTCCTCCTCGAAGCCGCCGTCGGGGGCGGCATCCCCGTCATCCAACCCCTGAAAGAATCCCTCGGCGCCAACCGCATCCACACCGTCACCGGCATCGTCAACGGCACCACCAACTACATTTTGACCCGGATGCAGGCCGAGGGCGCCCCCTTCGACGAGGTGCTCAAACAGGCCCAGGAATTGGGCTACGCGGAAGCCGACCCCACCGCCGACGTGGACGGCTTGGACGCGGCGGACAAAATCGCAATTTTGGCCTCCCTCGCCTTCGGGGGGCGCATCAAATTGGACGAGGTGTATTGCGAAGGCATCCGGGGCGTCACCGCCACCGATATCGCCTACGCCGATCGCCTCGGGTTTACCATTAAGTTACTCGCGATCGCCCGCCGAGATCCCGTCGCCACCCCGGACAACGATTTACTCTCCGTGCGGGTCCACCCCACCCTGGTTCCCAAACTGCACCCCCTCGCCAGTATCAACGGCGTCAATAATGCGATCGTCGTAGAAGGGGAACCCATCGGACAGGTGATGTTCTTCGGCCCCGGAGCCGGAGCCGGCCCCACCGCCAGCGCCGTCGTTTCCGACATCCTCAACATCGTCGCCATCCTCACCACCCGCCCCCCCAAAGCAGACATCCCCTTCACCACCCACCCGCTGATGAGTTGTACCCACCAGCACTACTGCAACCTGGCACCGATGAAGGACTTGACCACCCGATTTTACGCCCGTTTCATCACCCGCGATCTGCCGGGAGTGATCGGCAACTTGGGAACCTGCTTCGGCAACCACGACGTCAGCCTGGAATCCATCGTCCAAATCGACTCCCACGGCGAGCTCGCGGAAATCGTCGTCGTCACCCACGACGTCCTAGAAGGCAACTTCCACCAAGCATTAGACGAACTCCAACAACTCGATATCGTCGATCGCATCCCCAACCTGTTACGAGTCCTGTAACTGAAGAAGTAGGAAGTAAGGATGAATGGACAATTATTAATTGTTAATTGTTAATTGTTAATTGTTTCCCCGCCTTCCCAAGGTGCTGTGGCTGTATGTGCCGGGAGGCGGGGATTTGACTGGTTTGGGCGCGATCCGCGATCGCGTACCTATCGCCCCATCTAACAGTACAGAAAAACCAATCGGTCGTATAAATTTTTCGTATCGGTTTAGATGCGGACGGATCGAGTTCAACCCCAGAAAGGATATGAAACATTGGACGGGGGATCGACTTCAACGAGACGCCGTGAGTCTTTGACTGGGTAATTTTAACCGGCGGATCAGATCGACGAGAACTTCGGTTTTGGTCTTGCCCTTTTCGGCGCAAAACTCCTCCAGATGCCGGAAATCAGATTCCGTAAGGCGGATGGTCAGAACTTTGTTGGAGGGGGGTTTAGTTCGCGGCATAGACTTCGGATGTACATACAACATACATCTACTATCATGACATCTCTCCCGCCGCTCTGGCTAGGGATCTGCAAATTTTCATTTCCGTGTAGCATCCCCCGTTGGGGATAGTTTCCGTCCATTCTTTTGAGGGATGCAATACTTGTGCAATACTTGTGCTATACTCTGTATGTACAAATTACTTGAAGACACCAGACCGAATAAAACTTAGACAAGCACTTTGCTATGATCACAGATGACAACACGCTGATATCGTCTCTCAAGGCTCCTCAGCCTAGCCATCGTTCCAGTCAAGATTATTCGGGATCGAGTTTGAATCAAATCATGAAAAAATTCGCGCACTACGCAGATTGGAGCATCACGCTCCTGTTCGATGTTCTGAGCCAAGTTGAAGAGAATTTAGATCGAAACGCCACGAGCTGAAGTTGAAGGTTGCTGTAAAGTCGTTATTGAATTCGAGAAGATCAATCTAGATGGGGTTAGCCAGGAACCCCATCTTTTTGATTGGGAGTCGGGTTGATAGGGGAGTCGGGAGTCGGGAGTCGGGAATCGGGAAATGAATTGACAATTATCAATTGTCAATTGATAGAAATCACCAGGTTGTCCCGGTGAACGACGGTTTCCGCCCCCGCATAGCCGAGGATTTCGGGAATTTGTTCGGAACGAGAACCCCGGATTTTTTCCATTTCCGCGCTGCTGTAATTCACCAATCCCCGGGCGATTTCCCGATCGCCGCCGTCGCACAACCGCACCGCGTCATGGGGGTGAAACTCGCCTTCCACCCGGGTTACACCGGCCGCGAGGAGGGATTTGCCGCCCTCCCGGATCGCCCGCACCGCCCCCGGATCGAGGTACAATTTGCCCGCCGGGACCAAAACGTTGGCGATCCAGTGGCGTCGGGAATTGACGGGGCGGGATTGGGGTTCAAACTGGGTGCCGATCGCCTCCCCGCCCAGGATTTTTTCGACATTTTCGGGGCGTTTCCCGTCCGCGATCGCCGTCCGCACCCCGGAACCCGTGGCGATGCGGGCCGCTTCAATTTTCGTGACCATCCCCCCGGTGCCCCAACTGCTGCGGGAGTTTCCGACTTGGACTTGGAATTCCTGCAACTGTCCGATGTGCTTAACCAAATGGATGGGTTGCGCGTCGGGGAAGAACCGGGGGTCGGCGGAATAGAGGCGATCGACATCCGTCAGTAAAAACAGCCAGTCCGCCTCCACCAAACTCGCCACCAAAGCCGAGAGAGTGTCGTTGTCGCCGAAGCGGAGTTCATCGACAGCCACGGTGTCGTTTTCGTTGACGATGGGGATAACGCCGAGTTTGAGCAATTGTTGGAAGGTGTTGTAGGCGTTGACGTAGCCACCACGCTGCACCAGGTCGCCGCGGGTGAGGAGGACTTGGGCGATGGGTTGTTGGAGGGACGTAAAGAGGTCGTCGTAGACGCGGATCAGCCGGCCCTGTCCGACGGCCGCGACGGCTTGTTTGAGGGCGATCGCGCGGGGTCGTTCCGTCAGTCCCAGGCGATCGCGCCCCACCCCCACCGCGCCGGAGGACACCAGAACCACCCGATGTCCCTCTCGGCGCAGGCGGGTCAGCGTTTCCACCAGCGTCGCCAAGGTGGATAACGCCAGATGTCCGGTATCCGGCTGGGTCAAGCTGGAAGTGCCAATTTTGACGACAATGGTGTAGGCCATATAAGATAGCGACAGACAGAACGGTTAGGACATTGCGATGGTAGAAAGGGAGTCGGGAGTCGGGAGTCGGGAGTCGGGAATCATGAGATCATCTGTCCTAACCGTCATGGCGACTGCTATCGCAGGTATCGCGATCGCGTGTTTACAGTTCCGGAAGAGGGGAAAAACCTCGAAACCCTTATCCCCCCCTTCCTCTTCCCCACACCCCACACCCCACCCCCCACACCCCAGCGCGAAGCGCTATTTACCTTGAAAAGACGCTCCCAAAACTTCGGAGATCCAGACTTCGAGCGATCGCACCGAGAAAAATTGGCCGGTTTGAATGGGATCGAGCATCGGTTCCACGAGAATGGTGAACATTCCCAGCCGATTTCCTGCCAAAACGTCCGTAAAAACGCGATCGCCCACCATCGCCACCTGGTTCGCCGGGATCTCCATCGCCTTCACCGCCTGCCACAGTTTCCGCCGCGACGGCTTGGCCGCGCCGCTGATGTAGGGCAAACCGAGGGAACGGGCGATGCCCCCGATCCGGGCTTGGGAGATATTGTTGCTCACCAGCCACAGGGAAAAGGTCGGCTTGATCTCCTCGACCCACTGGCGCAACTCCTCGGAGGCCTGCTGCTTCGTGATCGGAACCAGGGTTTCATCCACATCCAACACCAGACCCTTCACGTTATTTGCGTGGAGGATATCCGGCGTGAGCTGCATGATCGAATTGCCCAGAACCAAATCCGGTTCCAAAAGTTTACCCCAGGACATAGTGGATTGTAGAGTTTTATCTCTTTATTTTATCGAAAAATGGGAGGAATTAATTGACAATTGACTATTCCCTATTGCCTATTCCCTATTGCCTATTCCCTATTGCCTATTCCCCACTCCCTACTGTTCCGACAGTTGGCGTTCCACTTCCGCGATCGCTCGGGCGTGTTCGGCTTCGGTGCGGCTGAAAATGTGGGTGCCGTCGTAGCGGGCCATGAAGTAGAGGTATTCGGTGTCCTCCGGGTTTAAAGTCGCTTTCAGGCTGGCGATTCCCGGCGAGGCGATCGCGGTGGGGGGCAGTCCCGGATTCAGATAGGTATTGTAGGGGGAGGGGGTTTCCACCTGTCTGAACGTCAGGGGTTGATCGACGGTTTGGCGGATTCCCAGACCGTACTCCACCGTCGGATCGGCGGCCAGACGCATCCCCTGTCTGAGGCGGTTGTGAAACACTCCCGAGATCAATTCCCGTTCCTCGGCGACGACGGCCTCCTTTTCCACGATGCTGGCCAGGGCGACCCACTCGTTGAGGTCGAGGTTGTGGCGTTCTCGGCTTTCCTGATAAACCGGGAGGGCGACGGTTTCAAATTGAGAGAGCATCTGGTCGATGACACTTTCCGGGGTAATGCGATCAGCCACCACCAAATAGGTGTCGGGATACAGGTATCCTTCCAGGATGGGCAAATCTTGGGGCAGCCACGGATAGCGATCGTAGGGGATCTGTTTCGCCTCGGCCACAAATTCTTCCGCCGAAAAGAATCCCTCGTCCTCAAAATAGTCCGCCATTTCCTGAATCGACCACCCCTCCGGAATGGTGAAGCTCATTTGCATGACCTCCCCCTTCCAGATGCGATCGGCGATCGCGCTCAGGGGTTCGGTGGGGGACAATTGGTAAGTTCCCGCCTTGAATTCTCCCTCCGGATCTCGGAAAATCAGCCACCTCGCCCACAGCTTCCAAGCCGTCGTGGAGCGGATCAGGCCCGTCGCCTCCAGATCCCGCCCGATTTGCTGGCTCGAGGTGCCGGGGGGGATGGAAATTTGAATCGACGTCTCGGCCGCGGCATTCTCGCCGAGGGTGTCCTCGTCCGCCGGGGGCGAACTGGCCCAACTCCACCACGCCCAGCCCTGCCAGCCGAAAAAGATCCAGACGACCGGTAAGATGGCGAAATAAAAGAGTCCTTTAGAAAATCGTCCCATCAGAACTTCTGCCCGTTATTGTCGCTTGTTGCCGTTTGATGCTCTGTGAGAATGATGTCCCACAGCCCGATAACAGTTTACGCGAAATCTTCAAAAAGTCGCTCCTCAATTTCGGGCAACAGGGGTTCGATTTTGTCCAACTCTTCCGGGGACAGGAGTTCCGGTTCGCCCCGTTCGTTCATCCGGGCCAGGATGAAAAAGGGGTCGAGGGGGGTGTAGATGCCGTATTCTTGTTCTTCGTGGTAGAAGCGGGTCAGCAGCAGCAGTTCCTCGTAGTCTTCATCGCCGTCGTCGGCGCCGTCCGGTTCGTCTTCGTCGAACAGTTCCGGCAACTCTCCCGCGGCCGTCAGGGTGACGGCGGTGCGTTTGAGGGTGAGGTTCTGTTCCTCCAACACCACCTTCGCCGTGGAAAAGATGCGATCGATCGTCTCTTCCGATTCCACGGGGACGGCGGTTTCTTCCTCATCTTCGTCGTCGGACCAGGTGAGGATTTCGACGGGGATATCGACGGGAAGCAGTAAGATATATTCTTGACCTTCTATGTCGAAGGAGGATTCGATCGTGCATTCGATGGATCGCCCTTCTTCATCCGTCAAGACGGTATAGGTGTCGGATTCGGGTTCGTTGTCCGGGGAAAATCGGGATGGCATCATCTTGAACTGACGTTGAGCAAAACAGCGCTCTGGGGCACTGAGATGGGGTAATATGAAGGATCTAGACGACACAATGCGATCGCACAGATCCCCCCTGCACAAAAAGGATAACACGGCTGTGTTGGTTGATACTTTATCTGAGATAGAGAAATCTAAAATCTAAAATTAGGGCGCTAAAATTAGGGCGCAAGCCTTGCGCCCCTACAATTTCCCATACCCCGAACCGCCCCTATCGATTTTGTCGCCGTGCGTCGAGCCACTGTTGGAGGATCAGGGCGGCGGCTTTGCGATCGACGAGGGCTTTATTTTCGGAGAGGGGAATTTTGGCGGCCTGCATCATCTGTTCGGCCTGCACCGAGGTCAGCCGCTCGTCCATATATTCCACCGGCAAGTCAAGAGCTTTTTGCAGGCGTCGGGCGTAGTTGTGCACTTGGCGGGCCTGAAATCCCAGGTTTCCACTCATGGAATAGGGCAGGCCCACCACCAAAACCTGAACCCGCCGTTGTTCCACCAATTCCCGCAACTGGGCGACATCCGCCTCGAAGGACGATCGCCGAATCGTGGTCAGGCCCGTGGCGATCAACCCCGTGCCGTCGCACCCGGCGACGCCGATGCGACGGCGGCCCACGTCCAACCCGAGGGCCGATATAAATGGGCGGGATTGGGAGTCGGTCATGGTTTGGGGCGATCGCCGTTCTTGGATTCCGGGGGATTGGCGGAGAGTTTTTTCTTCTCGGACTCGGAGAGTTCCGAGAGATTTTGGGGTTGGATCTGCTGTTCCGACGGGGGTTTTTTGGAGTCTCCGGGGTGGCGATCGTCCATCGGCCCGAGCCAGGACATCCGGCCGGGGACGGGTTTGCGGGAGGGTTGCAGGCTCTGGAGCACTTCCGACCACTGCAGGGGTTCGGCGGCCATTTTCGACTCCCGCAACTTGTGCCACACCGATCGCGACATCAATAGGGTGTGTTCGACGGGTTCGGCGCCGACTTTCTCCAAATAGGCTTCCCGTTCCGGCTGGTAGTCCGCCGAGGCCAGCCGCAGGGATTGGGGCGGGAACTCCTGCACCAGTTGCGCCATCTGGGAGAGCAATTCGGGATATAACCAAGTGTAGGCCGGATGGACCGTCAGTTCGGCGACGTGGGGTTGGTTGCCGTCCCGGCACAACTGCACTTGGAAATAGCCGATCGCGGCTTTTCGCTGGGGTTCAAAGACGTAGCCGCTCACCTGTTCCACCCGGTTGAGCCACTGCCGCAGCCCGTCCGCGATCGCCCGCACCACGTTGGTTCTAAAATCCAAAATGTGGCGGTCGAACACCTGCCGCACCTGGGGCGGCATCGATACGGTGTCGAGTTGGTAGAGCAACTGGGCATCGGCGTTGCTCACCGGGAGCAAATTCGGGACATCCGCCTGGGTGGTAGCTAAATCCTGAAGCCGTTCGGATTCCAACGCCCAGTAGGTCATCTGTGCCAGGGGTTGAAAGCCATTTTGCCGGTAGAGGGCGAGGTCGTCCTTGTCGTTGACATTCACCTCCAACACCCAAGTCCGAGCCTCCCAAATCGTCTCGAAACAGTACCGCAGCAGTTGGGAACCGATGCTGCTGAAGTTAGCCGCCGGATCGACGCCCACCCGGTCCACCCGCCAGGTGCTGCGGGTGCGGTTGAAGGGAGAGACGCGCAGCACCCCCCGCACGCCGTCTTGTTCCGCGACGTAGGTATTGAAGCGGTACTGGCAGGGGTTGGGAAACCAACTGAGGAATTTCAATAACCCGTACCAGAGGCGGAGCTGTTGCACTTCGCGATCAAGGGATTCGCCGGTGGCAGACTCGTCGTCCGCCCCGGCGGACATCCGGGACAACCGCTCAAATGCTTCGAGATCGCGATACTGGAAGGGGCGAATTGTCACCTGATTTTGGTTTTGGGAAAGAAATACGCTCATGTAAGTCCTCAGAGTTGGGAGTCTCTATCGATCGTTCGCCATCGGGCTGGGTTTGACGGGACAACCGCTGGAGTGGTTCGGAGAACGCAAAATCCCCGCTACTGGCCCGTTTAATTTCTATATCTCTGGCCGATCGCTCTACCTTCGCACCCGAAATTGAGCTCCTCGGGGCGATCGCTCCCCGGAGGGCTCTCAGCGGTCCCGAGGAGATCCCGGGCGGAGGAGGACCAACGGCGTGCGCTCGTCGGCGTTTCCGGCGGGATTGCTTCTCAGTGCCCGCTCGACAAATTGCACCGGCAGATCGGAGGTGGCTGCTAATATTTTAACGGCTTTCAAATCGTTGACATCTACAATGGCGGCCTCCAGACCCGTTTCCTGGCGGATGCGATCGACGACGGCTTGGGGATCGTGCGGCCCGAGGACGATAAATTGATCGTAGGGCGGCAGGGTCCCGGTGACATCATCAATTAGGCGGGCTTGTTCCCCCGCCAGTTGGTAGAACCCGCCCCGGTAGCCGAAAATTCGTGCGATCGCGCCCCCGACGAAGGCCGCGAACACTCGCGCCGGCCCGACGAGATCCACCAGGGTTTGCAGCCCGCAGGCCGTCGCCAAACTGGAGGTGGGCATGAAAAAGTAGCACACCCGCCGCGCCACCCATCCGGGTTTCACCTCCGTCGGATGGCGGAATCGGCCCTGGATCAAAGCCAGGGGAGTCTCTCCCATTGTAATGATATCGCCCTTTTGAGCGTGGGGCATGACGTAGCGCCGCACCACCTCCACGGGGTCATCGAGCTGGGTGAGGAGGTGGGTGCGGATGGGGAACACTTCCCCGCCGCCGTCAACCGGGCGGGAGTTGGGGGGCGTTTCCGGGTCGGGGTACTGCATGGGAATCACGACGTGGCGCCATTTGGGGATGCGCCCTTGGGGGCCGTAGGTGACGTAGCGAATTTGTACCCAGGCGGATTGCAACCGGTCCAGATTTTCCCCTTCGATGTCCAAAACCACTTTGAAGCGGGTGGTTTTCTGCACTTTGACGATGTAGGCGAACCAGTAGCCGTCCGGTCGGGCGGGGGCGTCTTCGTGGCCGGACACGATGCGGGTGCGGACCGGGACGCCATCCAAACTCCCGTCCGAAAGCCATTTGACTTCGGCGGTCAACTCCGGCACCATAATTTCCAGGTTCGGTGTCCGGTTGCACAGTTCGAGTTCTCCCGTCAGGATGACCCGTCCGGGTTCGGTGAGGGTCGTCTCCCAATTTCCCGGCGTCAGTTCCAGGTCGTTGCCGGGACGGCGACGGTACTGCAACTCCAGGGCTAACAGCGCGATCGCGATCGCGGCTAAAATAACAATTCCCACCACAGACAATAATTCCAAAATCACAAGACCAAATTTTACATGGATAATTGATAATTGATCATTGACAATTGACAATTAACAATTGATTGCCCTCCTCCGCTTCACCGTTGCCTCCTCCGCTGCCGGGCCCCCAACTTCCACATTTTTCTCCCCTTTACCATCAAATCGGTTATTCTAATTTAAAGATTTGTAAACTGTTTGGGAGCGCCGCTTGCGTTTCGTACCTGTTTGAGGAGTCCAATGAAGCAACTTGTGATAGCCGAGCGTTTTTGCCTGACCGTCCATATCATCGCCACCCTGTTCGGTTTGGCCGGACTGCTGGTGGTTTTACCCAATCCCGAACTGGTTCTCAGCCTGCCCCCCGTCGGACAAACCGCCTTTCGATTGAGTATGGGGGGCGGGGGAGTCGCCTACATCGTCTTCGGCGCGATCGCCGTGAGCCTCTACGCTTACCGAACCCTCGGTTTGGCGACAACGCTGGGATTCATGGTGCCATCTATCGCCCTGTCTCTGAGTAGCGAACTCCTCGGTACCAGCACCGGTTTCCCCTTCGGCCACTACCAATATTTGACGGGATTGGGCTACAAGATCGCCGATCTGGTCCCCTTCACCATCCCCCTGTCCTGGTTTTACATGGGCCTGACCTGCTATCTGCTGGCCCGGGGCGGGTTGAAAGTGACAATGGGATCGGGCCTGATCCGCCACCTGGGGGCGTTGGCGATGGGTGCCGTCCTGCTGACGGCTTGGGATCTGGTTCTCGACCCCGCCATGAGTCAGGCGCCCTTCCCCTTCTGGCAATTCCAGGAAGTGGGCGAATTTTTCGGGATGCCCTACCGCAACCTGAGCGGGTGGATGGGGACCGGTTTGCTGTTCATGGGGGTGGCGGCGTTTCTGTGGCGGCGGACGCCGATCATTTTGTCGCGATCGCTCTTAACTTTACCGCTGATGGTGTATTTGACCAATTTCCTGTTCGGCGCGGCGATTACGGTGGTGGAGTTGGACGCCCGGTTCCTGCTGCCGACGCTGTTGAGCGTGGTGTTGGGCGTGATCCCGGCGATCGCGTTTTGGTGGCGGTCGAACCCCTCCCTCAAGGAAATGGCCGACCTGCTGCCCGAATCCGGCGCGTCTGATGCCGCAGACATCCCCGAGAAAGTCGCCGCCCAATAGAACCGGTCGCTTCTCGTGGTTCAATGTTGTGAACGATGACGCGGTAGATTCATGTTCGATTTCCCCTGCTGGTCCGCTTCCCCCCTCCCCCTGGCGATCGTCGAGTTTTCAATTGACGGGTGGGTGGGGGCGATCGCCCTATTTTTGTTGGCCTTTCAAATCCCGGCGACGGCGATCCTGCTGTCCCGATTATTTCGGGGTCTGATCCGCCGTCCCCAATTGCCCGTCGCTCCGCCGACCCCGGATCTAGTCGGGGCGGTGAGTGTGGTCGTGCCGACCTTGAACGAGGTCGATCGCCTCAGCCCCTGCCTCTCGGGATTGAGCGCCCAGGGCTACGAACTGCGGGAGGTGACGGTGGTGGACAGCAATTCCGATGACGGGACCCCAGATCTGGTGAAAGCGATCGCCCGCCGAGATCCCCGCTTCCGCCTCACCGTCGATGACCCCCTGCCGCCGGGGTGGGTGGGTCGCCCTTGGGCGCTGCACACGGGCTTTCTCCGCAGTTCTCCGGGGTCGGAGTGGATTTTGGGCATCGATGCCGACACCCAACCCCAACCGGGCTTAATCGCCGCCCTGGTGCGGGCTGCGCGGCGGGAAGAATACGACCTTATCTCCCTCTCGTCTCGATTTATCCTCAAATCTCCCGGGGAATTGTGGCTGCAACCGGCTTTGCTGATCACCCTGATCTACCGATTCGGCCCGCCGGATGCCGCGCCGGCAAGTCCCGATCGCGTTATGGCTAACGGCCAGTGTTTTCTGTGCCGCCGTTCGGTTTTGGAGGCGTTGGAGGGCTACACGGGCGCCCGCAACTCCTTTTGCGACGACGTGACCTTGGCCCGAAATGCGGCGCGACGGGGGTTCCGGGTGGGATTTTTGGACGGGTCCGCCCTGTTGAAGGTGCGGATGTACGACGGGTTCGCCGACACCTGGGAGGGCTGGGGGCGATCGCTCGACCTCAAGGATGCCAGTTCCGCCGGCCAACTCTGGGCGGACATGGGGGTGCTGCTGGGGGTTCAGGGGTTGCCCCTGCCGGTGCTGTTGGCGGGTTTGCCGTTTCTGGGTGCGGGACTGCCGCCGACGGCGGTTATTTTGCTGGGGTTGAACGGGTTTTTATTTGCGGTCCGGGTGGCTTTGTGCGCCGCGATCGCGCCCTCCTACGATTTGAGTCAGGCCCGGGCGAAATGGGCGTTCTGGCTGTCTCCCCTGGCCGATCCGCTGGCGGTTTTGCGGCTGTGGATCTCGGCGACCCGGCGGCCTGACCGCTGGCGGGGGCGAATTTATACGAAAGAAGAATATGGTTAAAAACCACTGCCTCGCCAAGTCAATTAACGATGCCGGGTGGTATCAATTTAGGATGTGGTTGGAGTATTTCGGGGAAGAATCTCCGTCGCTGTCTTCGCGGAGAGTGTCAAGGATGGAAAATAATGCGGGATTTGTTGCAGGATATTCCCATTTTTTATCTGGGCGCGATCGCCAGTCTGATCGCCGGACTGTGCACGGCCGTCGGCGCTTTGCCGATCTTTTTCCTCTCCCATATCAGCCGTCGGTTTCAGGGAATTTTACTCGGTTTCGGCGCCGGGGTGATGTTGGCGGCGACCTCTTTTTCCCTGATCGTCCCGAGTATCGACTATTCCAAATCCCAGACGGGCAGCACGGTATTGGCTGCAATTATCGCGACCATTGGAATCGGAATTGGAGGTGGTTTTTTGTGGTTCAGTAACCAATATTTTCCCCACGAACACTTTTTTAAAGGCCGGGAAGGTCGAAATATCGACAACCTGAAACGGATCTGGCTGTTCGCGATCGCCATCGCCCTGCACAATTTCCCGGAGGGGCTGGCCGTGGGGGTGGGATTCGGGGACGGAGATCTCAACAACGGCATCGCGTTGGCGATCGGAATCGGACTGCAAAATATGCCCGAGGGGCTGGTGGTGGCCCTGGCTTTGATGACCGAACGCTATTCGCGGATCGCCGCTTTTTCGATCGCTTTGGTGACCGGACTTGTGGAACCCGTCGGGGGCGCGATCGGGGCGGGAATGGTGGCGATCGCCCAATTTATTTTACCCTGGGGACTAGCCTTCGCGGCCGGGGCGATGTTGTTCGTCATCAGCGACGAAATTATCCCGGAATCCCACCGCATGGGACAGGAACAGGAAGCCACCTTGGGCGTGATGGCCGGGTTTGTCGTGATGATGTTTTTGGATATTACTTTGGGATAAAGTGGAGGAGCGATTTTAAAAAAATAATCCCAAAGGTGAAGGGAAATTGGAGTGAGAGATGCTTTGACCCATCTGAAATGAGTCAAAACGGCGGAACTGCCAGCCGATTTAAAAAGAGCAAAAAATGATAACGGTTCATTGCCCAACAGCTAGAATTCGCCCCGAACAATGAACGCGATCAAATCAACGCATCATCTAATCCACTCGCTCCAATTGCCAGAGGATTTGATTGCCCTCCCGTCGCACCCTGGAGACTTCCCAGTTGCGCCAAGCCCAGTTGTCGCCGCGGCTGGTGACGGCGCTGGCATTAATATCCATTAAATCGGCGAGTTCGGAGCTGCTGATCAGGTAGCCTTTGCTGGCAATTTCGTCGGCAATATGCAGGGTCTCTATGAGATTCCGAAGTTGGTTGACTCGAACTTCGCGGGGCAAACTCTCATTGGACTCGTTGATTGGCTCAGTCATAACAGAATTGGATACGGCAAGATTAGAGTCTATCACAATGGATTGTATCCTTATATTCGCACTCTTGTCAGTCGTCCCCGAGACAATTATCGGGGGAGAAGGTTAAGAAGTCTTCGATTTGACTATCGTCGTCCTGGGTTCGACCCCGAAGACTGGGGGACATTTGCCCCCCGGGATAACCGCCGCCGGATGCCGTGCCGGCGAATATGTGGATTCATTACAGTTTCAAAGAAAAGGGGTAGAAATTCGCTAAGATGGCAAGGCACAAACGGTAACGACCGGGGAAACATCGGTGGGAGTCCGAGGCTGTGCGGCAACTGTAAGTTGATGGCCGGTGTCGCCGTCAAACAAGCCAGAACGCCCGCCGTTACCGATATCACCCGACATCCCGCCTCGCACGGGAAAGGAGTTTAAATGGAAATTTCGACGACAATTCACCCCCATTCTCTCGCCCCCCTACCGCTGAACCGCCCCCTGCTGCTCATCGGCCACGGAACCCGGGACGACGCCGGACGGCAGACCTTCATCGATTTCGCCGACGCCTACCAGGATCTCGATCGCTCCCGCCCCGTCATCCCTTGCTTTTTGGAACTGACCGGCCCGACCATCCAAGAGAGCATCGATCAATGTGTGGAACAGGGCTACACCGAACTCTCCGCCCTGCCGCTGCTGCTGTTTGCGGCCCGACACAATAAATTCGACATCACCAACGAACTGGATCGGGCCCGGGAACGTCACCCGCAACTGAAATTTCACTACGGACGCCACTTCGGCATCAATCCCAAAATTCTGGAACTGTGGCAGTCCCGCCTCGCCGAACTCGACACCCCCGAGGCTAACCCCCGGCAAATTTCCCGGGCGGACACGGTGCTGCTGTTCGTGGGACGGGGTTCGAGCGACCCGGACGCCAACGGCGACGTCTACAAACTGGCCCGGATGCTGTGGGAGGGAAGCGGCTACCACACGGTCGAAACCTGTTTTATCGGCATCACCCACCCCCGGTTGGAGGAAGGGTTCCGCCGCGCCCGACTTTACGAGCCCAAGCGGATTATTGTCATCCCCTATTTCTTATTTACCGGGGTGCTGATGAAGAAAATTTTCGACATCACCGCCGGGCAGCAGGAACAGTATCCCGAAATCGACATGACCTGCCTGCCGGAAATGGGGATTCACCCGAACTTGTTGGAATTGTTGCGCGATCGCGAAATTGAAACCCAACTGGGACAGGTGCAGATGAACTGCGAAGCCTGTAAATTCCGGCTGGCTGCGGTTTCCGGCGAGGGACATTCCCACCACCACCACGGCCACGACCACCACCACCACGGGCATTCTCACGACCATTCCCACGGGGCGATCGACCCCTACGCGGAGCCGGAACGTTACCACGAGCGGATCTGGCAAGTTCCTTAGTTGATCTGGGGGAAGAAACCGGGTTTCTAGACATCTCGGGTTGGGAGGAAGAAACCGGGTTTCTAGGAGGGTGTTTTGTTCCTCATCAAGATCTAAATAGAAACCCGGTTTCTAGAACTCTCGTTGGGGAGGAAGAAACCGGGTTTCCAGACATCTCGGGTTGGGAGGAAGAAACCGGGTTTCTAGATATCTCGGTGTGGAGGAAGAAACCGGGTTTCTAGAAGGGTGTTGGGTTCTCCCCTGAGATGTTGGTAGAAACCCGGTTTCTAGATGTCACTTGAAAACCCCCTCCCAAAGCGACGCGATCGCCCCTCCAACCCCTGCGATCGCCCGATTCCAAGGTTTTTGAACTTGCAGGAACACCCGGGCGCAATTGCGCCCCGGCATCCCGGAAATCGAGCCACCCGGATGGGTGCCCGCCCCGGTCAGAAACAGCCCCTCGACGGGGGTTTTGTAGTTGGCAATTTCCGGCAGGGGACGCAAAAATACCATCTGATCAAGGGTCATATCGAGGTGGTAATAATTGCCCTTGTAGGAGCCCAGACGCTCCCCCAATTCCGCCGGACTCTCCACCCGGCGGGCGATCATCGAATTTTTGAGATTGGGGGCGTATTCGGCGAGTTTGTCCAAAACGCGATCGCCCACCTTGTTTTTCAAGTCGTCCGTCCACCCCGTGCCGTTGAGCCCCGTCCCCTGAGCCCCGGCGATCTGATAGGGGGCGAAAAACTCGATCCAGAGGGTGTGTTTCCCCTCCGGCGCCATCGAGGGGTCGAGAACCGTCGGAACCACCGCATACATGGACGGGTCGGAATCGGGGATTTCCCCCACGGTGCAGAGGCTGTGGGCTTTTTCGACCTGCCGCACCGAGTCGGCGATCAAAACCGACCCGATCAGATATTCGTCCCGGTGGTTGTAGGCTTCAAACCGAAGCGGTTCTGACAACGCGCAGTCGATTTTGAGGATGGTTTCGTTGTTGTTGATAATTTTGCGTTCCAACCGTTCCCGCAAATTGCGATCGGCGGCGTCCACATCGGCGGGATCGACGCACTGCAAAAATAACCGCCGCGCATCGATATTGGAAATCACCCCCCGGCGGGCGCGATATTCCCGCCCCCCCTCAACCGCCACCCCAATAGCCCGTCCATTATCAATTAATACCCGCTTGACGGACTGTTCCGTGAGGATTTCCCCGCCGAGGCTGGTGACGAGGTTGACGAGGGCCCGGGTGAGGGCGCCCGTTCCCCCCCGGGGGCGGGACATTCCGGGTTCGTGCCGCATCGCCAACATACTCGCCCCGACGGAGATTCCCTTTTGGGAGGGTGGGGCACCGATTTCCGCCGCCAATCTTGCTAGGGGCGCCCGGACGACTTCCGTATCGAACCACTCGCAGACGAGATCTTCGGGACTAATTAACATCGTCCGCAGGAAATCCAGGGCTTTGGTGGGGCCGCCGACGATCGCCAACGCATCTTTGAGGGCGTCCATATTGTAGCTGGCGACGATATCGGGGATGGATTGGGGCGGGGCGTTGAACAGGGGCGCGATCGCACTCATGAGGCGCTGCCAGTAGGCGACAAATTCGGCGTATTTTCGGGCGTCATAGTCGCTGTAGCGGGCGATTTCGGCGCAGGTTTGTTCAACGGACCGATGGGCGAGAAAATACCGCCCGTCCGCCTGGGGACAGAACACCACCGGATCGCAGTAAAGATAATCCAACCCGTAGCGATGCAATTCCAATTCTCGAACCACCGGGCCGAGGTGAATGAATTCGTGGTCGATCGCGCACAGGTTAAACTTGAATCCCGGCGCGGTTTCCGGCATCACTTCCTCCGTCGTAGCCGCCCCCCCCGGCACGGGTCGCTTTTCCAGCAGCAGGACGCTGTACCCCGCTTTCAGCAAGTAAGCGGCACAGACGAGCCCGTTGTGACCCGCGCCGATAACGATCGCATCGTAGGTTGACATACAGATTTCGGGAATCAAAGTTAAATGTCTTATTGTACCGACTTCGGAACGCGGCGGGCATTTCGCCCGGGAATTGATTCGATCGCTATCGGCTATCGGGTTTGCCGCTTTCAGCAAAAGTCAACGAGAGAGCTCGGGGGGAGGAAGAAACCGGGTTTCTCGTGGGTTATTTTGTTAGCCATCGAGATGCTGGAAAGAAACCCGGTTTCTAGAGTTTTCGGGGTGGGTGTGGAGTTGACCCCGGAAAAAATTAGGTCTAAAAAAAGTGCCGGATTGAATTCAATCCGACACTTCATCAATTAACTTACAGATTTGAAAGCGATCGCTCTGTCATTCCAGACAAGATGGGACCAACTAGACGCCAAACACGTCGGTTTCGGTCGTCGCCTGGAAGTTGTACACATCCAAGAACGTCACCTGTTCGACGGACTGAACCTGAGCGAAGGAAACCAAAGCGGCAGAGTTCGCAGAAATGTAAGTTTCCATTTCCAGTTCGGGATATTCCGCCAGGAATTCCTCGCTGTAAGGCTCGATTCCGGCTTCCAGACCCGCGCCGAACATATACTGCAACCGCTGGGTGAAGCTGACCTCTTCAAAGGACTCGACACCGTAGTAATCGGCAACTTCTTGTTGCAATTCCTCGGACTCGAAGTATTCCTCGAAGTTGTAGATATCGGAACTTTCGTTCCCCGCTTCTAACAGTTGACCCGTCAAAGCATCGTACAGTTCGCCGTCGTCGATGTCGCCGTTGCCATCTTGGTCGAAGTCGTCCAAATTTTCTTCCAGTTCGTCGGCGTATTCACCCCGTGCCCAATCGAGATCGATGGTCGGTGCGGTGTTGAAATTGGCTTGCAAACTGAACTGGAACGACTGCTGGGAACTGATCTGGTAGACGTTTTCGATGCGGTAATTTTGAACCACTTGCTCGCTGAGTTGTTCGCGGTAGTAGTCGAGATCGACAAACTGCGCGATATCGATACCCAGTTCGGAGGCAATTCCCAGATCAAAGCTCGCCAGGAAAGACACATCCAGGCTGGCAACTTCCTCGACGGAAACACCGAAGAAATCGGCCAGAACTGCGGGATATTCTTGTGCAATACCCTCGTAGTCCACGGGTGCGAAATTAAAGTCTTCTTCCAGACCCACCGTGTAGGCGTGTTCGAGAATCTGCACCTGACTCAGGCTTTCGGCACTCACTCCGAAGGTCCCTTCCAAGGTGCCAGCATATTGAGTGCGATAATACTCGAAGTCAATGGTTTCGGACAGACCGCCGTAGAAGTAATCCACCACCAACGCACTTTCCAGGCTTTCGACTTCGCTGACCCCAATCTGATAATACTCGGCCAATTGCACCTGGAATTGTTCTTTGAGATACTCAACTTCGACGTATTCCAGGGGATTGATTCCGAGTTCCCATCCTTCTTGGAAGGCAAACTCGATCACCTGCTCGCGAGTCAAGCCGCCGAGATTGAAGCCGTCGTCGTCCACTTCTGCAAACACCGGCGCCGCCGTTCCTCGCAGCTTGCTGCTGCCATTGCGATTTTCACCCACGCTCGTCAGGCGGACGCCGAATTCCTCGCCGATAAATTGCTCCAGGGTCAACTCTTCACCCTCGGAACTGAGGACAAACACGGTGGATTGAATGTCATCCTGACCGATACCGGACGTTCCGATTTGCACGCCGGCTTCAAAGTCCAGGGGTGCGATGGTGGCGTTACCCACTTGCGTCACGTCGCCGCCGAAGTCCGAGGAGGTGACATCATCCCCCGTCACCGACAGGCTATCGAGAAGATCGTCATTTTCGATATCAAAGAACAGGCCGTTGAGATCCGCGATCGGTTCCACGCTGTCAACCGTCACCTGAATGCCGTCTTCAACTTCCTCGAGCGTCACCGTCACGCCGGCGGGAGCTCCGGTGAAGTTCGACAACTCGACCACGACGGAATCGGGAATTTCACCTTCTTCGGTGGGGGGTTCGAGGTCTTCGAGTTCTTCTTCGTAGAACTCTGCGAGTGCTTCGGCGTTGGCTTCGGCGTAGCCTTCCACATCGAAAGCCTCAGTTTGGACTGCTTCGACTTCCAGGAGTGCTTGGAATTCCTCGCTATAAGCGATTTGAACCACCTGCTGCCGTGAGAGATTGGCGATATCATCGATTTCGATACCCAGATCCTCCAACAACTGGGTTTGTTGTTCGACCGTCAACTGTTGAACCTGGTATTGCAGGAAGTTGTGATCGAGGGACAGGAACTCGCTTTGCAGCCAGTTGATAACCGTCGCATCTGCGATTTCTTGAGTGGCGATCGCGGCTTGGTAGGTTTCGCCGAGATAGTCGAAGGCGACGTATCCCTCAAGCGTTCCTTCCGCTTCCCCGAACATGAACCCGTGGACTTGTTCCAGGGTCAATTCCGCTACGTCGTCCACATCCTCGAACCCTTCCAACAAGGCTTCGGCGTTGTCTTGGATATAGGCTTGATAGTCAACCGGCGAGAGCTCGATTTCTTCCTCGGCTTCCATCAACAAGGCTTTGAAGTCGCGGCTGTAAACCAGTTCCACCACCTGAGCATCGCCGAGATCTCCGAGTTCCGCGATCGCTTCTTCCGGGGACAGGATCTCGTTCACCTGTTCGATGGTGACGGTTTCGGCTTCCAACAATTGTTCCACTTGATAGCGGACATAGCCGACATCGGCGGTGAGGAAGTTCTCCTCAAATGTCGCCAGAATTTCTCCGTCGGGGAGGAACTGGACTTCACCTCGCAACACGTCTTCGGCGGTGACGGAGGTTTCTTCGGTATTGAAGAAGTTGACAATATCCTCGGTTTCCGCAACCCGCAGGTAGTCGTAATTGACGGTAGACTGTACCCGTTCGAGTTCGACATCCTCTCCCAGAATTTCCCCGAACTCCTCGCTAAACGCCAGGGTGGTAATGTTTTCTGAAGTCAACTCATCGAGAGATGCATATTCGGTTTCCAAAATACCGTTGACATCTTCAAGGGTGAAGGCGAAATCATGCATCAGTTCTTGAAGCTGATACGCCACATAACCGGTGTCGATTTCTTCCGCCTGCGTAACGGTTTCCACCGTCACCTGTTGGATGTAAGCCAGAACGTCTTCGGCTGCAAATTCCGTACCGTCGTCGGCGGTATCATCACCCGTGGTATCGTCCGAACTCTCATCGTCCGAATCGTCGGCGGTATCGTCCGAACTCTCATCGTCCGAATCATCGGTGGTATCGTCCGAACTCTCATCTTCCGAATCGTCGGCGGTATCGTCACCACTCAAATCATCGGTGATATCGTCCGAATCGTCATCGTCCGAATCATCGGCGGTATCGTCACCACTCAAATCATCGTCGGATTCCCCTCCGATCGCATCATCTTCACCAATGAAAGCGGCAATTTCTTCCCCTTGAGTTGCACTGAAGAATTCGACAATTTCCTCTTGGGTGAATTCGCGATCGGCCAATTCTTCTTCAGACAACTCGAAGTATTGAGCAAGTTCGGTGGCGTACTGAGAAACCACGAAACCGATATTCAGTTCGCTTTGAACCAGTTCGAGTTCGAGTTCAAACTCACTTTGGAATTCGGTATCCAATCCCAAATTGGTGAGTTGCTCGTCGGTGAGATCGTCGAGTGTGTCAATCGGTTCTTCGAGAACGGAGTTGATATCGTCGATCGCGATCGCTTCTTCGTCCAGAAGTTCTTGCAGTTGATATCGGACGTAAGCGACATCGACCTCAATTTCCTGTCCCTCAATGGTCGTCACCGAGTTAGTCGCAAACCACTCTTGAGCCACTTCCAGGGTCACATCCGTTTCGGAAATGCCCAAATCTGTGGCAATTTCTGCGGACTGACTCAACAAGAAATCGTCGAGTTGTTCGTCAGTAATCGTCGTAACTTCCTCCCCAGTGACGGCGGCGATATCCACATCCAAAACGTGGGCGATCGCGGGGGCAAAGATTTCCCGGACGTAATCGGCACTGACCGTTTCTTGGAACAGTTTAATCTCAGTTTCCTCACCCAACAAGGCTTGAAAATCGGGATTGAAAACCAAATTGATCAGCCCTCGATCTCCGAGGTCATCCAAACTGGTAATTTCCTCCGGCAAAATACCGTTCAAATCAGCCAGCGTCAGGGTTTCCTCTTCGAGCAACATTTCAATTTGCTCTTGGACGTAAGCCGTATCCACATTGAGGAATGAAAACTCACTCAACCAGGCCTTAACCGCCTCGTCGCTGTCGAGAATCGCCGCGTTGAAAGTTGTACCGATATAGTCGAGATCGGCAAATTCTTCCACGCTGAACTGTTGAGCACCGACGGTGAGGGCGAACTGACCGATCATATCTTGGCTCAGTTCGGTGACGCTTTCAACGCCATAATATTCAGTCAGAGCCGTTTCCAACTCCTCGCCATATTCGGCAAGATAGCCTTGGAAATTGAACCAACCCAAGGAGTTAAAATCGACCTCTTCTTGTCCGTAAAGATACTCGAGAATTTGCAGTTCGCTAACCTGAGCAATACTCTCGACTCCGAAGATTTGCGCCACATCTCCCTCGAAAGTAAAGCGGAAGTAATCGTAATTGACGACTTGAGACAAACCGCCATAAATCAGGTCGAGAACCACGTCTGCATCGACATCGGCGACTTCACCTTCTTCGAGGTCAAAGGCGGCAATAATGCGATCGCTGTACTGCTCCCGCAGGAATTCCAGGGCATCATCATCAACCACTTCAGACAGGCTCAGACCCCGTTGCAAGGCTTCGTTGACGACAAACTGATAAATCTGCTGTTGGTTGAAACCACTGACTCCATAGAAAGCCGTCAGTTCTTCGGTATATTGGACGAACGCAGCATCCAGATCAAAGGGGATGAGTTGATTATCGACGTCAAAACCTTCGGTGAGAAAATAGAACCGAATTTCCTCCGCAGTCAGTTGGTCGAGTTCTTTACCCAAACTCTCCGCATGAGTTGCCAATTCCTCTTCGTATTGAAGCAGTGCGAACCGGATATCGATCGCCGGAGCATCATCGCCAAATACGAAACTGACCACATTCTCAGCCGTGAAGTCCGCGCCAAATCGTGCGGTTAATGCTTCGGAATAAACGGTCGCGTAGTAGTTGGTATCAACGACATTAACCAGTTGATTGACCAAGGCAAACTGTTGGCTTTGCTCAAACAAGAAAGTATTGATTTGAGCGTCGCTCAAAATTTCGATATTGGTGACGTTGAAGAAAGCTTGCAGTTGCGATGCAAACAGCGATCGAGCTTCCGCAAAGTTAACGGCTGCCCCCATCACGTTCAAATTTTCTCCCGCACCCAAAGTAAAGGAAATCACCTGGGACTCGGTCAAACTGCCGACATTCTCGACCTCGATTTCGTAGAATTCCGCCAGTTGTTCCGCGTATTGATTCACCACATAGTTGACATCGACAAAAACCTGGGAGTCGATGCTGGCGATGACTTCCTGTTCGGACAGTTCTTCAACATCGTCAACGTCGTAGAATTCCTGAATGGCTTCCACATTAGTCTGTTCGACGAAGTTGATATGCACGAAAACCGACGGGTTGACACCTTCCGGAAGTCCGTTTTCCTGAATGAATGCGATCGCTTCCTGCTGGGTCGCATCCGGCCCCAAGGTGGCAGTAATTTCTTCGCCGTAGATGGCGGTCAGATATTCAAACCCGAAGGAGGCGGAAGTATTCAACCCCTCTTCCAAACCTTGGCTATTGATAAACGCCAAAACTTGGGTATTGGAAATTTCGGTGATTTCAACGCCGAAGAACGCTTCCAACTGGGTCTGGTAAACGGCTGTGACATAGTTGAGGCTCACCACCGTAGAGGGATTGACCGCTTCCAAACCATCTTCGGAGGTGACGTACTCGAAAATTTCGGTATTCGTAAGATTGGTAATTTCGGTTCCGAAATGAGCTTCGATCGCCGTAATTGATTGTTGATTGGACAGCAAGAAATCTAAGTCAACTAACGACGACGGACTCTGACCTTCCGGCAATCCGACTTCGACAATGTAACTGAACAGTTGTGCATTACTGATGTTCTCGACGGAAACCCCGAAGAACTGTTCGAGTTGGACGCTGTAGGTCGATTGGAAGAAGCTCAAGCTGATATTCGGACTCGGCGAGAATCCTTGTTCCAAGCCTTCCCCGTCGATGTAATTGACGATTTGCAAGTAGCTGAGTTCTTCGACGGATGCCACGCCGTAAAACGCGATCAGTTGGGCACTGTAAGCCTCCAAATAGTAGCTCACATCGACGGCGGGAGATGGATTGATGTCAAGTTCCAAGTAATTCTCATCCAGCCAATCCAAGAGCTCCTGAGTGGCGATGGTGGTGACATCTTCCACTTGGAAAGCCACTTGCAATTGAGCTTCGTAGGTGGTCAGAATAAATCCGACATTGAAGGCGACTTCTGACGGCAGTTCGGGTTCCGGTTCGGGTTCCGGTTCCGGTTCGGGTTCCGGTTCCGGTTCGGGTTCCGGTTCGGGTTCCGGTTCCGGTTCCGGTTCGGGTTCCGGTTCGGGTTCCGGTTCCGGTTCCGGTTCGGGTTCCGGTTCCGGTTCGGGTTCCGGTTCCGGTTCGGGTTGTTCTGCTACGGGAGGAGGTGCGGAGGGGATATCGTCGAGGGGAGGTAACTCGCCACTCACTCCATCATCCGCATCGTCGTCCTCGTCGTCGTCCTCGTCGTCGTCCTCGTCGTCGTCCTCGTCGTCGTCCTCGTCGTCGTCCTCGTCGTCAGTATCCGGGATGTCTCCACCATCGTCATCAGCTTCGTCGTCCGGCGTGTCGATGACATCATCTCCTTCGGAACCGGTATCCTCATCGTCGTCGTCGGAACCGATAATCAGATTGAAATTCGCCTCAATTTGAGCAATGAGTTCGGAAAGGTTAATTTCAGTGAGACTGGTCAGATTTAGAGTTTCCAAGACTTGGGAAACAGAGAACGAGAAGCTAAACTCCCGCTGTTCAAAAAATCCGAATTGTACCCAGTGGTCTGTGGCTGTAATTTGACCGCTTTCGATAAATGGAACCAAATCCGGGTTCAACGCCACATATTCGCTGACGTTGAAAATATTGCTGAACTCCAGACTTTGGCGGCGTCCGATTTGCAGGAAATGGGTGAAAGCACTGACTTGCAAACCCTGATTAGCCGCCTCTTCCAGGTCGCTGACAACGCCGGGGTTCAGTTGCAGGTAGACATTGGGATTGAATAGATTGCTGCCAATCCGGTTTTCAAACTGTCCGAACTGCAAGAAGTGGACGAAGCTGCTGACGAGGTTTCCTTGGGTGACAGAAACCAGGTCGGGATTTGCTTGGGTGTAAATGTTGATGTTGAAGAAGTTGCTAAACTCCCGACCTTCGGCCAGACCGAAATCTAAGAAGTGGGTGAGCAAATCTTCCCGAGAGATCACAGCCGCGACATCCGGATTGCTCTGGGCATATTCGGTAATGTTGAAAAATGAACTGAATTCCCGGCCTTCAAATTGACCGAATTCAAAGAAGTGTTGTCGCAGGTCAAACGTGAATCCTGCCGCCTCGACTTCCAGTTGGAATTGTGCCAGGTCGGGGTTTTGTTCGAGGTAGGCTTCTTCATCGAAAAGTTGATTCAGGATGAAGGTTCTGATATCGCCCACGACATCGAGAAAAGTCGGGACGGGGGCGTCATCCGCCACCGCTTCCGAGTCGGTTATCTCCACTTCAGATTCAGCAATTTCCGGATTTTCCAGACCGTTGCCCGGGTCGTCAATTTCGGAGACCATTTCATTATCAATTTGCCCTCCGTCATCGAGGTCGTCATCCGCTTCGTCATCGGTGTCATCATCTGTTTCGTCTACGTCCAGTTCGATCGCCGTGACGTCAGCCAAATCTTCCGATTCTGAGCCGTCCATTTCTGCGTCTAATTCTTCGGAGATTTCCGGGTCTTCTAGGATTAGAGGGACGGAAGTCAAAAGTTCGTCGTCCATGCTTAAAAAATCCTCAATTCTAATTATTTTTGGGGTCATTTGCACTCAAAAATCGTTCCCAATGCGATAGGTGCGCTGTCGCGGATCGCCCGCCGGCTCGAATTGGGGAAATAATGAGATACAAACGTTGGGGCCGTCGATGCCGAATTCTCAAAATCATAGATGCGACCCAAAGTTCATCCGACGTCGTTTTGGGAGGGCTGAATTCGATCGCACTTCGGAAAATGTTCTGGTGAGATTTCAGCCCGGACTCCTGATGGGGAAGGACGAAGGACGGCCGTGAAAGATCCCCCGAGTCGATCAGACCCGAAGGGTTTAGGAATCAGTCTTTCGGATGTTTTTTGACCTCACACCACAAAATCATCGTGCTTCTTCCAGTCGTGATACTTCAGTTCTTGTACTCCCTCATTGTAAGGATACCCCTTAAGATCTCCATGAAGTCAACGTGAGAAATTTCTTAATATTAATCTCGAATGGGGGTCGAGAACCGAACCGGCCGGGGCGATCGCCGACAAAACCAATTATTGACGAATTGCCACCCAATATTGTTCCTCAAATTTTGAAGATATCGAGTTTTCATTCTTCCCCGTTCCCTCCTCAACCGGCTTGTTGCCTATTGCCTGTTACCTGTTGCCTCCGTCAACGGAGTCTGTCCGGCCAAACGATCAACTATTAGACGAATTCAAACCGGCTGGGGTTCCCCCAAATCTTCTCAAATGTCCCGGGGCGAACTACAGAGGCGGTAGCCCATGCCCCGCAGGGTTTCGATGCGATCGCTGCCCAGTTTTTTCCGCAGGTAGCCGACGTAGACATCGACGACGTTGGACCCCGGATCGTAATCGTAACCCCAGACGCGATCGAGCAACTGTTCGCGGCTGAGGACCTGTTCGGGGTGGCGCAGGAAGGTTTCGAGGAGTTGGAACTCCTTAGCCGAAAGTTTCAGGGTGCGATCGCCCACCTGCACCTGGCGGGTATATAAATTCAAGGAAATATCGGCGACCCGGAGACTTTTCTCATCCTCGCCGCCGGTTGGAGTTTGGGTCCGCAGCCTAGCCCGCACCCGGGCCAGCAGTTCCGCGAACCGAAACGGCTTGGTCACGTAATCGTCCGCGCCGCCCTCCAACCCCGCCACCTTGTCGGTGATGTCGTCGCGGGCCGTCAGGATGATGATGGGCAAATTTTCCCCCTGGCCCCGCAATTCCTTCAACACCTGGAACCCGTCGCGGTCGGGGAGTCCCAAATCGAGGATCAGCAGGTCAAAATTGTTGCCGATGGCTTTGTCGATCACTTCCCGTCCGCTGCCGGCGATGGCGGTGGTAAAGCCGCTGGCCCGCAGTCCCTTTTCGAGGAAGGCGGCGATTCGGGGTTCATCTTCGGCAATTAAAATCCGGCTCATGTCACAAGACCTGATCAGAGGAGAATGTCGGGAAATTTCCCGGGGGTCGGCGGCGGGTTATGGCGCTGTGTGCAGGTAATGGGTAATGGGTAATGGGGAATCGGTTAACGGTCATCACCTTGAGATTAGGGTTTCAAGGTGGGTCTGCCGAACGAAACGGTCAAGACACGATCGCTCATCATTGCCATAGCTTACCCCCGGGCGGTCAAATTTCGTGCGATCGTCGGACGATCTAAAACGGTGCACCCCCGATCGCGACCGCCGGCAATCCATTAAAATGTTGAGTAATGTAAACGCGATCCGTATCCACCAGCAATTGTGACATGACTCCTGCCGTTTTAATCGAGAATCTGCAAAAACGTTACGGTTCGGTTGAGGCCGTCAAAGATGTTTCCCTGGAAGTCCGGCCCGGGGAAATTTTCGGCTTGCTCGGCCCTAACGGCGCGGGGAAAACCACGACCCTGCGATCGCTGTGCACCCTCATCACCCCTGATGCGGGTCACTTGGCGGTTTCGGGCATCTCGGTGGTCGATCGCCCCAAACTGGCCCGACGGCGCCTCGGCTACGTCGCCCAGGAAGTCGCCCTCGACAAGGTGCTCACGGGTCGGGAACTGCTGCAACTGCAGGCGGCGCTGTACCACCTCCCCCGCCCCCAAATTAAAGACCGCATCGAGACGGTGGCGCAACTGCTGGGCCTGCAGGAGTGGATCGACCAAAAAAGCGGCACCTATTCCGGGGGCATCCGCAAGCGCCTCGACCTAGCGTCGGGCCTGCTGCACCAGCCCGACGTCTTGGTACTCGACGAGCCGACGGTGGGCCTGGACATCGAAAGTCGGGTGGCGGTGTGGGACTTCCTGCGGAAACTGCGGGAGTCGGGAACCACGGTGCTGATCACCAGCCACTATTTGGAGGAGGTGGACGCCCTGGCCGACCGCGTGGCCATCATTGACAAGGGGGTGGTCATCGCCACCGGAACCCCTTCGGAACTCAAAGATCGGGTGGGCGGCGATCGCGTCACCCTGCGGATTCGGGAGTTCTCCCCGGCCGAAGAGGCCGAAAAAGCCAAGGAATTGCTCGAATCCCTATCCTGCGTCCAAGAAATTATCATCAACCCGGCCCAGGGCAATTCCCTCAATTTGGTGGTTGAACCCCAAAACGATGCTCTGCTCACTATCCAGCAAGCCCTGAAAGAGGCGGGTTTGCCGACGTTCGGCATCGCCCAGTCCCGCCCCAGTTTGGACGATGTTTATCTGGCTGCCACGGGTCAAACCCTTATGGATGCGGAACTCGCCGGGGCGGCCGGACGCGACCCGAAGGCGGAGAAAAAGCGGAATATGCGTTAGAAAAGAGAGCGGAGGGACTCTGCTTTTTATTCCCGACGACCGACGACCGACTCCCTATTCCCCAATTTGTTGCGATCGAGATTTTAAAATTATGAGTGGTACGACGATTAATCCTCAATTATCGGCGGCGGAGTTGGAGGAACAATCCAATCCCGTGGGCGAGTTCATCCAGGAAACTCTTGCCCTCACCCGCCGCCTGTTCATCCAGTTGCGGCGACGCCCTTCGACGCTGATCGCGGGGGTCATTCAACCGTTGATGTGGTTGATTTTGTTCGGGGCGCTGTTCCAAAATGCCCCCGAAGGGTTGTTCGGAGAAACGACAAATTACGGACAATTTCTCGGCGCCGGGGTGATCGTGTTTACGGCCTTCGCCGGGGCGCTGAACGCCGGGTTGCCGGTGATGTTCGATCGCGAGTTCGGCTTTTTGAACCGCCTGTTGGTGGCGCCACTGGCTTCGCGGTTTTCCATCGTTTTAGCCTCGGCTATTTATATCGTCACCCTCAGTTTCGTCCAGACGGCGGCGATCGTCACGGCGGCATCATTTATGGGCGCCGGATTGCCGGGAATTGCCGGACTGGCGGTGATCGCCCTGGTGGTTTTGTTGTTGGTGCTGGGGGTGACGGGTTTGAGTTTGGGTCTGGCCTTCGCCCTCCCCGGCCACATTGAATTGATCGCGGTGATTTTCGTGACGAACCTGCCGCTGCTGTTCGCGAGTACGGCTCTGGCGCCCCTGTCGTTCATGCCGAAGTGGTTGCAGGTGGTGGCGACGCTGAATCCCCTCAGCTACGCGATCGAACCGATCCGCTACCTCTACGTCCACGAGAGTTGGTCCTGGGGTAGCGTGGTGATGGCCGCACCTTTCGGCGAGGTGACGTTCGGCGCGGCGCTGTTGGTGTTGCTCGGGTTCGCGATCGCCGCCCTGCTGCTGATTCAACCGCTGTTGCGCCGTCGGTTCGCTTAGGTTTCCGACCCATTTGGAAACATTCTATACCCCTCCTGTTCGGGAGGGGTTTAAAATGATTGAGTTATAGAATTCTTCTAAATCGTAATTGACAGCTATGGCTATGAAATCGGCATCTCTGAAAACCATCGCCGCGATCGCCTCTTTGAGCTTGGGTGGGGCCGTTTGGGTCCAATCCGGCGCGATCGCCCAAACCACCGTCGATCCCCTCCAGGATTTCGACAGCCGCAACAGCACCACTGAGTCTTCGGCGACGCTGAACCAGCGGACGCTGTTCGACATCCTCCACCGTGCCCAACAAGGTGGGTTCGACTTCGACGGATCGGTTGAGACTCAACGGAATGAAAATATACTCGACGCGGCGGCTGAGTTCCGGGAAAAGCAACGGCGGGCGATCGAGGCTCAACCGGCGTCGGGGACGGAAGTTGAAGGAGAAGTGACCCCGTAGGAACGCATTGAAAGAAAATGGGGCGATATCATCGATATCCCAACCGCCCTGGCGGTTGCCATACTCCATCGATCGCCCCGTTACCACAAAAATTTAATCTTGTCAAGCCTACCTCCCAAATTGTGTGAAGTTCTGCTTCTACTCGCGATCGCAATCAATCCCCGCTTCCCGCAACAACTGTTCCAGCCTTTGAGCCTTGCGACGCTCCTCTTCTAACTCGGCGGTCACTTGTTCGGCTCGCGATCGCTCCTGTTGCAACTGTTGCTTTCTCTTTCCACTGTTGATAGGAACCTCTGTCTCCCTTTTCCACCCCAAACACCACCATCACATCCGGAGCTTGGCGAGTTCTATTATCCCCTTCGACGGGATACCAGAGCAAATCCCCCGCCACAAACACGTTGCGATCGTTTGCAAACAACCACGCCAGATTGTGATAGATTGTCATAATCCAGCGAAACTGAACTGTATTGTCCGACATCGGTTTACCGTCTGAATCCGGATAGAGAATCTCATGCTGAGTTGCAATTTGTGGTTGATAAACCATTGTTAATTCTCCCGATAAACTCATCTTTTTTCCCTATCCAGAACATTATAGCAGTGTGAAATTATGAGTTGAAATTCGATCCGCTAAAAGCCCCCAGAATTGGGGGTTTGGGGGCGAGAAGATTTGAAACCGATCGCATTCCCATCCCTGTGAGTTACCATCAACACTATCCGCCCAAATTCTCGGAGGAAATTCGATGCACTCCACCCTGACTCTGGAACTTCCCCCTTCCACCCTTCTCCACGTCACCCAGGAACAATTCCAAGCCCTCGCCGCCGCCAACCCCGATTTAAGATTAGAACGGACCGCCGCAGGAGAACTGATTGTGAACCCACCCGCAGGCAGCGAATCAGGAAAAAAAAATAGCCGCATCACCGGACAACTCGATCGCTGGGATGAAGCCCACGAAGACTTGGGTGTTGCCTTCGACTCTTCGGCGGGATTTATTCTCCCCAACGGCGCCACCCGTTCCCCCGATGCCTCTTGGGTAGCTCGCTCTCGGTGGGAGGCGCTGACACCCGAACA
>NZ_JAJENU010000621.1:0-6966 GCF_035615495.1 Lyngbya sp. CCY1209
ATGTCCCCGGTTGCCTCCCCAACTCGGACCGATGGCAAGGGCAGGCACAGAGGCACTGCCCCCACCAATCACCCTATTCCCTATTCCCTATTCCCTATTCCCTATTCCCTCAATTCAAGGAGAACTCTATGTCCGTTGTCACTTTAAAAATTGATGGAAACGACATTGCAATAGAAGAAGGAGCGACCGTTTTGGACGCCGCCAAAGAAGCGGGGGTGAGAATTCCCACCCTCTGCCATTTGGAAGGGATTTCCGACGTCGGCGCCTGCCGGTTGTGTCTGGTGGAAATCGCCGGAATTAACAAGCTGCTTCCCGCCTGCGTCACCGCCGTCGCCGAGGGGATGGACGTGTGCACCAACAGCCCCAAATTGAAAGAATACCGCAAGATGGTGGTCGAGATGCTGTTCTCAGAGGGCAACCACGTCTGTGCGGTTTGCGTCGCCAACGAGAATTGCGAATTGCAAGATGTGGCGGTAGAAGTGGGGATGGACCACAGCCGGTTTACCTACCGTTTCCCCGAACGGGAAGTCGATATTTCCCACCCCCAATTCGGCATCGACCACAACCGCTGCATCCTCTGCACCCGCTGCCTGCGGGTCTGCGACGAAATCGAGGGCGCCCACGTCTGGGATGTGGGTTTCCGCGGCGCCGCGGCTAAGATGGTGACGGGGTTGAACCAGCCCTGGGGGTCGGTGGACGCCTGCACCTCCTGCGGCAAGTGCGTCGATGCCTGCCCGACGGGTTCGATTTTCCGCAAGGGGGCGACCGTCGCCGAAATGACCCGCGATCGCGCCAAATTAGAGTTTATCGTTAATGCACGGGAGAAACACGAATGGACAAGATAAAATTTGCCACCATTTGGCTGGCCGGATGCTCGGGTTGCCATATGTCGTTTTTGGACCTGGACGAATGGCTGATCGACTTATCCGAATTTGTGGACGTGGTTTATTCCCCCGTCGGCAGTGACTTGAAAGACTATCCCGAAAATGTGGATGTCTGCCTGGTGGAAGGGGCCGTCGCCAACGAAGACAATTTGGAACTGCTTCTCCAGGTTCGGGAACGCACCAAAATGCTCATTTCCTTCGGGGATTGTGCCGTCACGGCCAACGTTCCCGCCATGCGAAATATGCTCGGCAGTACCGAACCCGTCCTCAAACGCTGCTATTTGGAATTGGGCGACACCACCCCCCAAATCCCCAAAGATCCGGGCATCGTCCCCGAACTGCTCGATCGCGTCCGGCCTATTCATGAACTGGTTGATATCGACCTGTTCATGCCGGGATGTCCCCCGCCGGCCGATCGCATCAAAGCCACCCTCGCCCCCCTCGTGGAAGGCAAGCAGCCCAAAATGGAAGGGCGAGAAATGATCAAGTTCGGATAAAGTTTCCGTCTGCTTAAATGTCAGCCCAATTGATAATTGACGGTCTACTTTTTCTCATTAATTAATGAGTCATAAATTCTCCGTGTCCTCTGTGCCTCTGTGGTGAAATTTTTGATTGTCAATTATCAATCTTTAATCCTGTTGAGAGTGAGTTCCCAGTCATGGCTAAAACAGTTGTTATCGACCCCGTAACCCGCATCGAGGGTCACGCCAAAATTTCGGTATTTTTAGACGATGCCGGGGAGGTGGAAGATGCCCGCTTCCACGTCGTCGAATTTCGCGGCTTCGAGAAATTCTGCGAAGGGCGACCCATGTTTGAAATGGCGGGAATTACCGCCCGCATCTGCGGAATTTGTCCGGTCAGTCACCTATTGGCATCGGCGAAAACCGGGGATAAAATTCTCGCCGTCCAGGTGCCACCAGCCGGGGAAAAATTGCGCCGGATGATGAATTTGGCGCAGTTGACCCAATCCCACGCTTTGAGTTTTTTCCACCTCAGCAGCCCCGACTTTCTCCTGGGTTGGGATAGCGACCCGGCGAAGCGAAATGTATTCGGATTGATCGCCTCCGACCCCGATTTGGCGAGGGCCGGCATTCGCCTGCGGCAGTTCGGACAGACCGTGATTGAACTGTTGGGAGCCCGGAAAATTCACGCCGCTTGGGCCGTTCCCGGTGGGGTGCGATCGCCCCTTTCCCAGGAAGGTTTAGAATGGATTAAAGAACGCCTCCCGGAATCCCGGCAGACCACGGAAACGGCTTTATCCCTGTTTAAACGCCTACTCGATAGCGACCTCAGCCAAGAAGTCGATATATTCGGGCAGTTTCCCTCTCTATTTATGAGTTTGGTCGCCCCCAACGGCAACTGGGAACACTACGGCGGTCAGATTCGATTTGTCGATAGCGACGGAAACATCGTCGCCGACGGGTTGAGTGAGGACAATTACCAGGACTATTTGGGTGAGGCGGTGGAAAACTGGTCCTACCTGAAATTCCCCTACTATAAACCCCTCGGATATCCCGACGGTATTTATCGCGTCGGACCCCTGGCGAGGCTGAACGTGTGCGATCGCATCGGGACGCCCGACGCCGACCGGGAGTTGCAAGAATTCCGCGATCGCGCCGGGGGACGGATCGCCACCTCCTCCTTCTTCTACCACTACGCCCGGTTGGTGGAAATTTTGGCCTGTATTGAAGCGATCGAAGCCCTGGTGGACGACCCCGACATCACCTCCTCCCGCGTCCGCGCCGACGCCGGCATCAACAACTTAGAAGGGATCGGCGTCAGCGAAGCCCCCCGCGGCACCCTCTTCCACCACTACAAAGTCAACGAAAACGGCCTGATTCAAAAGGTCAACTTGATTATTGCCACCGGACAGAACAACTTGGCGATGAACAAAACCGTCACCCAAATCGCCAAACACTACATCCACGGCAACGAAATTCCCGAGGGAATGTTAAATCGAGTTGAAGCCGGCATCCGCTGTTTCGACCCCTGCCTGAGTTGCTCCACCCACGCGATCGGGCAGATGCCGTTGCACGTCCAACTGCTGAAACGGGATGGCACAATAGTAGATGAAGTCTACCGGGATTAGACAGCCGGTAAGAAACCGGGTTTTTGAGCGATTGGAAACAATTCTGAAACACCCGGTTTCAGACATCAGAGGAATCGATATGGAAAAAGAAAACTTGTACCTGTGCATGGGTTCGGCTTGCCACCAGATGGGGGTCTACGAAGTCCTACCGAAACTACAGGAATTGATCAAAGAATACAAACTCGAAAATCACGTCGAATTGAAAGGATCATTCTGTTTAGAAACCTGCAGTTCAGGTATCGTCATGAAATACAAAGGTCAGCACTTCATCAACATCAGCCCCCAAAACATCGAAGATAAATTCATCGGCGAAATTTTGCCGATGATTCAGGAACGCAATTTACCCCTAAATTCATGATGTTAGAAACCACCGAAAATCCCCACCTGTGGCGACTACTGTGGGAGTACGACCCCAACGGTCTGATCGCCGTCGATATCGACCTGAAAATTAAAGTCGTCAACCCCGCCTTCTGCAAGTTTTTCAAGGTGAATGAAGCCGACATCATCGGCACCCCCGCCTTCGACTTACTAGGAAACCTCGATCGCTTCCGGAAAGTGTGGGAAAAGAACGAGATGATGCAGGGCATTGAAACCGAATACGCTAACCACAACCTCTACCTCAAAGAAGTCATTTTCCCCATCCGAGACGAAAACATCATCGCCTGCATCATGACCGATATCACCCCAGAAACGAAGCGAAAAAAAGAAATTTTGGACATCAAAGAAGAAACCGTCAAAAAAGTCAACGAAGTCGTTGACAACCAGATGAAAGTCGCCCAAGAAATCGCCGGCTTACTCGGAGAAACCACCGCCGAAACCAAAATCAGCCTCTTAAAAATCCTCCAAATGATCAACCAATAGCACCCCTCTTCCCTCCGTGTCCTCTGTGTCTCTGTGGTTCCATTCTCCATCCAGTCAACCCATGGATCAAGATAACTTTTTCGACATTTTCGATCGCAGCCTCAACAAAAAAGGCGAGGAACTCTGCGGCGACCAGGTGAAATTCACCAAAACCGAAAACAAAAGCACCATCGTCCTCTCCGACGGCCTGGGAAGCGGCGTCAAAGCCAACATCCTCGCCACCCTGACGACGGAAATTTTGATCACCATGCTCAACGCCGACGTCCCCCTCGAAGAGGTGATCAAAACCGTGATCGGAACCCTGCCGATCTGTCAGGTTCGGAAAATTGCCTACGCCACATTTACCATCATCCAAATCGACCACCAGACCAATCAATTTCAGGTCATCAACTTCGACAATCCCCCCATCTTTTATTTTAACAAAGGTCGGGTCATCCAACTGGAGACGAAAACGGAAAAAATTCAGGGCAAAAAAATCATCTCCTCCGCAGGGAAGCTGGAACGGGGGGACTTTATCGGCGCCATCAGCGACGGCGTTCTTTACGCGGGATTGGGGGATACCATGAATTTCGGCTGGGGGTGGGATAATATCGCCAAGTACATGGAAAAAGTGTTCATGAACCAGGCGACCAATTCCCGCACCATCATCGAACAGGTGATGACCGAAACGCGATCGCTCTACCGCGATAAAATCGGCGACGACGCCACCTTCGTCGGCGTCTACGTCCGCAAGCGAAATCCCGTCATGATCTTCACTGGCCCCCCCCTCGACGTCACCCAGGATGAACTGTACGCCGAACGGCTGTTGAGCTTTAAAGGTAGAAAAGTGATCTGCGGCGGCACCACCGGAAACCTGGTGGCGAACTACATGGGAGAAACCATCGAAATGGATATCTCCACCATGCGGAAAGATCTGCCCCCCATCGGAAAATTGAGCGAAATTAACCTCGTCACCGAAGGCATTCTCACCATTTCCAAAGCCACCGAAGTCCTCAGAAAATGCAACTGCGACATCACCCGCCTCCCCTCGGACAACAACGGGGCGGTATTGCTGGCTCGGGAAATTTTGGAAGCGGACTCGATTTTCTTTCTGGTGGGACAGCAAATTAACGAATTCTATCAAAACCCCCTGCTTCCCAAAAATATCTCCATCCGCCGCAGTTTGATCGAAGATCTGGTCAATTTGCTCAAAGAAAAGCAAAAAGAAGTTACCGTCGAATACTGTTGATCAGAGGCAATCGGTAATAGGTAATAGACAACAGGCAACAGGTAAAATAACCTCACTTATCCGTTTCAGAGTTTTTCCACGTCCTGAGTATCCCGGCGATTTATTTATAAGTTTTTTTAATAATTTTTGAGTTTTTTATTGGATTTTGAAAACTTTATTACGATTTGTTACAAAATTATTGATAATTTCTCTCAAACAGTTGACGGCAGAATGGGGGTTCTGGTACACTACAGGAAACGGCACCCAAGGGGTTATTGTGTCTATCGGCAAAAATGAAGGCTGCAACCCCGATGATATCGTCACAATCCCACAATTTTCCCGACCAATCCGATTCTCTCGACGCACCAATTTTCGGGACGGCTCGAAAGGGTATCTTGACAAATCGGACGATTTATGCATTGACCGATTATCCCCGACGACAATACGATCATTCTGAATCGCGAAAAAGACTCTAATTTGAGGCGATGTCTATCCGAGACTTCTTGTTAGAACTCCCCCCCGAATTTGACGCCATCCGACCCTTTTTGATCGCCAGTCCGTCGGAACCCTTCATTCGCGTCGATGCCGGCGAACCGCGCCTGCGGGTGAAGCACCCCCAAGACGATCGCCTGCCCCGGCGAGCCAGCAAAATCGGCGGTCTGCCTTACTTTCCGAAATCGGCGGATTATCCCAGAGACGAGTCGGGAATCCCCCTGGTTTTGCTGGCTCAGATCGACTGCGCGGAAGTTCCCATCATCCCGAATTTCGACTTTCCCGATCGCGGACTATTGCAGTTTTACATTTACCCCGACCCCGCCTTTTCTTTCCAGGACGACAAGCATCGGGTCTTGTATTTCCCGGAAACCGATATCGCCGACAATGAGTTATTGCAGGATTTCAGTTTTATCAAAATCGGCAGACCCTCATTTGCGGAGAAAATTCGCCCTCTGAGTTTTGCGGTGGAAGATGCTCCCTTTTGGCAGACGCACAGCCAAGAATTCCTCGACCAATTGAAAGAACGATTCGATCGCGAATTCGTCGATAATTGGTTCGACTGGATGTTGGTTGAACATTACGACAAAACGTCATCGCCGCCGGCGAACAAATTGGGGGGATATCCCTGTCCGCGCGGCGAGGTGGACGACCTGGTGCTCGGCGGGATGGCGGAAGAGGCGGCGGCGGAAGGTCGGGAAGTCGAACGTTTACTCCTGGAATTCGAGCATCCCGACAATATCTCCCTCGCGGTTTATTTCTTTATCCAAAATTCCGACTTGCGATCGCGGCATTTTGACCGAGTTTTGGTTCAATGTGTGTATTAATCGAATCATGTCATTCGGGTGCGACTCGTGGAAAATCTGAAGTCTTTCTTAATTATCGGATACGGGAACACCCTGCGGGGGGATGATGGGATCGGGCAGGAAGTGGCCGAGCGGGTGGAACGCTGGGAAAAACCGAACCTGCGATCGCGTCCGGTACACCAGTTGACCCCTGAACTCGCCGAAGAATTGACCCACGCTGACAGCGTGATTTTCGTCGATGCCTGCCTGGAGGGGGAGACGGTGGAGGTGTCCGCCATCGAACCCGACGAGTCGGAAACGGCTGTCAATCTCGGACACGCCATCAACCCGCGATCGCTGCTATCATTGGCGAAACGTCTCTACGGAACCGTCCCCCCCGCTTGGCTGGTGGCCGTTCCCGGCGAGAATTTCGAGATGTGCGATCGTCTCTCCCCAACCGGAGAAAAGGGAGTCGAAGACGCTCTCAAACAGATCGAACGGTTGATCGAAGATTGACTTTGGAGGCGGGGGAAAATCTCGTTATCGTCAAAGACGATATCTTTCCGCCAAGTCACGATGGTTCTCAATCTCTCTCTCGAAAGCGATCGCTCAATCCACCCGTTCTCTGAAATCGTACATATATATAGT
>NZ_JAJENU010000622.1:0-2137 GCF_035615495.1 Lyngbya sp. CCY1209
AGCATCGGGCATCTTGCCTGTGGATTCAGATCCGATCGCCTCATTTAAGATGAAACAGTCCAGTCGGGTGGGTTAGGCGTGGCAGTAATTTTGAGGAAAAACCCACAACTTTTCATCCGCGCCGTAACCCACCATTTCTTAATGCACAGTTTGAGCAGAAACAGTCCAGTCGGGTGCGTAAATTGGTCTAAAAACCGGGTTTATATTAAGATATTTGGTTGTCAACTGACACTCTTCTAGAAACCCGGTTTATCAAATAGTTTGATCGCCCAAATAATTGCTGGTGTCCCGAGCCCATTGCACTGGTTCGCACCTACACAACCGGGGATATTTTACGGCGTCATTTGACGACAACGTTGCGACATTCCTACGCGATGGGCCGCGCCTTGGGCGAAAGTGCGATCGCCCTCGAAATCCTCACCAACAACGTCATGCTGATCGTTCACAGCGATCGCTAATTCACCCCCGCCGATTTGATGCGGCGATGCGGTTTGATCCCCCATTATCCCCCTTAAAAAGGGGGACTTTGAGATTTCACCGACTGCACGATACCTGTAAATCGGCGGATTTCGATCCCTTCAAACACTACCAAGAGGTTATGATGATCTGTCCTTACAAAGAAATGAAACACCTGCGATCGCTCCCCTGCACCCGCGAAGAACTGGGCGGCTGGGTTTACTGTTCTTTTTGCGGTCAAAAAATGCGGCGAGAACTGCTATTCGATCCCGTCGATAGTTTGATCGGATTTTTGGTTGTCGCCCTAATTTTTATCTTTCTGGCGAACTCCCTCGGAAACCGTTTGAGAACCCCGGAACCCGCCGAAATCAATTTCGATCGCGCCCCTTCTCTGACTTTTGATTAGTTAGACTCCCCTCTCCCAAAGTTGGGAGAGGGGTTGGGGGAGAGGGCGAGAAGTGTTGACTTTTGATGAGTCGGTTGGGTTGGGCAATAGATGCTGTTTGCAAATGCCTAAAATCATTGTCCGACACCATTAGACTCCCCTCTCCCAAAGTTGGGAGAGGGGTTGGGGGAGAGGGCGAGAAGTGTTTCCGGGTTTGTGAAGAAATGTTGCGCCAACGACGTCGGAAATGAAACCCAACCTACCCCATGAAAACCCCATGAAAAAACGAGCGATCGCACCCATAAATTGCCCTCCGACGGAAATAGCGGGGGTTGACCAAAAATGGTGACTGAAATCATCAATTGTTGTTATCTCAATCACAATTTTGTCTGATAAAGATCACCGATCGGGCCGATCGCGCTCATCTTAGCTTTATCGTAGCATCACACAAGAAACAGTTTTATTAAGCCATGATAAAGATACAAGGAGCATTGGAGCAAAAACGATGACAAGTTACGGCAATTTCATGAACAACTCTCACGTTTCCCTGGAAGAACTCTTCGGCCAGGTCATGTTCTCCAATGTGGTCACTCCACGCGATCGCCAACTGTTGAAAGCCGCTCTCCTCAGAGAAACCCTCAGTGAGGACGAACAGGCGATCATCAATCGCCTCCTATATAACGTGCGTCGCGGGTGGGTTCGACTCGTCGAGGAGTGATGCCGCAATGTCCGACATCGCTCCGCCCGCAACCCTCCCCCGCCGGAAGCCGATCCGCTACAATAATCGAAACTTCCGTTCAGCTTGTGAGATCTCGTGCAATCCACCATTTTGCTTGTTTCCCACGGCAGTCGCGATCCGCGCCCCCAGTTGGCTTTGGAACAGTTAGCCCGAGAGTTGGGGGATCGCCTCGCCGTTGATGATGGCGGCAACTCGACCTCATCAGTCGTCGGAACCGGCGTTTTGGAGTTGGCCCCCATTCCCCTCTCCGAGCAAATTCGGCAATTCGGCGAGTACAGCCGATCGCTCGGTGCGAATCAAATTCAGATTTTCCCGCTTTTCCTTTTACCCGGCGTCCACGTTTGCGAAGATATTCCCGCAGAAGTGGCGATCGCACAACAGTTCCTCGGGTCGGCGATCCGGCTCGATGTCAAACCCCACTTGGGAACGGCATCTTCCCAACTGGCGGCATTCCTCAAACGTCAGATGGATGCGATCGCCGCAGATGCCTGGATTCTCCTCTCCCACGGCAGTCGCCGTCCCGGCGGAAATCAACCCGTCGAACACCTCGCCGCCGA
>NZ_JAJENU010000623.1:0-16734 GCF_035615495.1 Lyngbya sp. CCY1209
ATCCCCCTAAATCCCCCTTCAAAAGGGGGACTTTGAGTGAGATCCCCCTAAATCCCCCTTCAAAAGGGGGACTTTGAATTCGATCCCCCTAAATCCCCCTTCAAAAGGGGGACTTTGAGTCCTTTCTCCGGCTCCCCCCTTTTTAAGGGGGGCGGGGGGGGATCGCCGGACAACCCCCCCAACCCGACACGCAAAAAAAAGGAGCCGGTCGGCTCCTCTGAGGTCATAAATCACTATATGGAGAACGGTGGTTTAGCCGTTTTTGGCGGACTTGCGTTTGGAAGCGGCGAACAAGCCACCCACGGCCATCAGACCCAGCATCGTGGAGGGTTCGGGAACGGAAGCCACCTCGCTGCCGGGAACCGTGACGGTGTAGAGTCCGTTGTGAGAGGTTCCGTCATCCCCCGCCGTCAGTCCGGAAGCAACAGCCTCGAAGCTCCAGAGGTAGTTAACCTTTCCGTCGTATTCAACCTTGACGACTTCGCTGGCTTGCATACCCGCGAACACAGAACCGTAGACATTGCCCAAATCGAGGTGGCCGGCCAAACCGATTTCGATGCCGTCGCTGTCGCTTTCGATGTAGGAGATGTTGGGGTCGCTGGCGCGTTCAAAACCGTTCGTATAGAGGAATTGAGTAAATACATTTTCTCTCATCGTTCCCCCCAGACCCGGTTGATAAGTATTTATTAACGCATCAAACCACTGGTTCGCAATATCGCTGTCTCGATATGCTGTTGTACCATCACTTCCGAACCAGTCGTAAGCGTTGAGGCTGCTGAGGGTCAGAGACTTACCGTTGACTTCGCCAGTGATACTTGTACTTTCTCCATTCCAAAAGCTGGCGTTGTAGTAGTAGTCTCCCCATTGTGTTGCCATTCCGGTTTCACTGCCGGCAAACAGTTCGATGTTCCCGCCGGGGGTGCCGTCCATCCTTTGCAAGATGTCGTTCACATCGGCATCGGGGTTCGCTACAGTCGTGTCAACCGTACCATCGCCATCAGTATCGACGGCTTCGTATTTGATGACGTCCGTGCCTTCAACCGTCCACTGTGCGAGGGCGGGCGCTCCGGATACCGTGGTCATCCCTGCAACGACGGAAGCACCGATTAAAATTTTCTGTACTAGGCTTGCCATGATTGAAATCTCCTAAAGATTGAGGGTTGGTCTTTTTTTATGCGTTTTCTGTAGATGACACCGTTCGCTGGTTGATCGGATTTTAATTTCTCAGTTGCTTTTTCGATCGTCGGTTCAGAGATGGGTTTGACTTCTCTTTTTTTGCTTCTGAACTTATCTTAAGCGACTCGGAACCAAAAGTCCATCAAGCTTCTGTAAAATTATTGTAGGTTTTTGTCAAGGATTTAAGAATCAGTGAATTTGACTAATTTTTTGCAATTCGAGTCCGATCGCCCTCCGTATTTTCACGGAAATCAAGTGTTTTTATTCGGCGCGATCGCCACTTTATCCGTAGTTTTACGGACGACCTCGATCGCAAGTCTAGTGCGTTCAAAAAATCCGGGCAAGGACGAAAATCGGGGCATCGGGTGATGTCGGATACGGAGGGGGTGCGATCGCGATCGCATTTCCAACCGCACAAAAAAATCGGGGCGCAAGCCAGGGGCCCCGACAATCTCGATGGATAATCGGAAATTTCAATTCCCTACACCCTACACCCTACACCCTACACCCTATTCCCCAAAAATTCTGCGATGCGATCGACGGCGGTTTGCAACACCTCGGGGGGGTGGACTAACGCCAGTCGGATGTATCCTTCCCCGGACTTGCCAAAGCCGACGCCGGGGGAAGCCGCCACCCCGGTTTCCTGAACCAATTGGGTGCAGAAGCCGACGGAATCTCGACTCCAGGGTTCGGGGAGTTTCGCCCAGACGTACAGCGTCGCCATCGGGGTGGGGACGTCCCAACCGATCGCCCTCAAAGCGCGGACGAAGACATCCCGCCGTTCTCTAAAGGTATCGACGGTATCGGCGATCAATTGCTGGGGGCCGGTTAAAGCCGCGATCGCGCCGTTGAGAATGCCCCGATATTGGTTGAAGTCGATCGCCGCCTTGACTTGTCGCAAAGCCAGGATCAACTCGGCGTTGCCCACCGCGAAGGCGATGCGGAAGCCCCCCATATTGTAGGATTTGGAAAAGGTGAAAAACTCGATGGAGACGGTTTTTTCGGGATCGGCCTGGAGGACGGACGGGGCGATGGCGTCAGTGTTCGACTCTCCTCCACCTTCGGGGAACACGAAATCGGCATAGGGGAAATCGTGTACCAAAACGAGGCCGTGTTTTTGGCAAAATGCGACGGCTTCTCGAAAGAATGATAAGGGTGCGATCGCGGTGGTGGGGTTGTGGGGATAGCTCAAGACCATCATTTTGGCCTGGGCGAGCACCGTTTCGGGGATCTCTTCAAATTTGGGCAAAAACTGATTTTCTGCCAACATGGGCATGGCGTAGATTTGTCCCCCGGCCAAATACACGCCCCCGGCGTGGGAGGGGTAGCCCGGATCTTGCAGCAGGGCGAAATCCCCGGGGTCGAGGATCGCCAGGGGCAGGTGGGCCGTCCCCTCCTGACAGCCGATCAGTTGCAGGACTTCCGTCTCCGGATCGACACCGACGCCGTACTTTTGGGTGTACCAGTGGGCGGCGGCTTCCCGAAACGCCTGGGTGCTGTGAAACAGGGCGTATCCGTGGGTTTTGGGGTCGTCGAGGGAATCCCGGATGCGATCGATGATGTGGTCAGCGACGGGCAGATCGGAGGAACCGAGGGACAAATCGATCAGATCCCGTCCCGCCGCCAAAGCTTGGGCTTTCGCCCGGTCCATATCGGCAAATACATTGGATCGCAGGGGTTCTAAGCGCTCGGAAAATTGCATGGTTCTGACGGAAGATGGAGCGGAGGAGGCGGAGGAGGCGGAGGAAGCGGAGGAGGCGGAGGAAGAAATAATTTCCCCTACACCCTACACCCTACACCCTACACCCTACACATTGCCGGTTCTACAGGTGAGGTTCGAGCAGCGCGATCAACTTGGGTTTGGTGATCGCCCCCTCGTGAGAGACGAGGACTTCGTCCCCCTTGAAAAGTCTCAACGCCGGGACCCCTTCAACTTGGCAGCGTTTGACGGCTTCCGGGTTGGCATCGACCTCCAATTTGACCACTTTGAGGCGATCGGCGTAACTCTCGGCCACCGCCTCCACGGACGGGGAAACGAGGCGACACGGGCCGCACCAGGGGGCCCAGAAGTAAGCCAAAGTCGGCCGTTCGGCATTGCCCAGGACTTCGGTTTCAAATTCGGAATCTTGAATGACAATGACGTTGCTACTCATCTATTTTCCCGCTGGCAACTCCCACCGGTGGATGGGGATGGGTACAAGAAACGGGGCGGGGCGTACCGGTTCTTGATTACTTAATAATTTACCAGAAAATCGGGTTGAAAGCCTCGCCCCTTCGACTTTGCTCTGGGCCAGCCTTCGAGGGGGACTTTGTGGTAGAGTACCGAAAGCGGTAAAGGGCATTCTAAAAAACTTGCGGTCTGCCCGTTCGCGTAAACTTGTTGAGGGCTAGGCTCCAACCTGGATGGGTTAAACTCCGGCTCCCGGTGAAGCCCGAATCCCCGTCCCTTTAGGGCGAGGAGTGTCAAAATCGAGCCCAATCCGCCCTTCCACTTCGGAACCCGATGGCGCGACCGCCGAAATGCAACAAAACTTAATACGATCGCGGGAGAGGCGGTCCTCGGCGGCGGGAAAATCGGGAACGGAACGGGACAGGTCGCCCGCTTCTGACCGGCATGGGAGCGGGTAGAGCGGCACCGTTGCTTTACAAAATGTTAAGAGCGGCGAGATCGGCTGCATACAGCCTCTCAATAAACTGATAGACTTGAACACTGGGAGTGCCAGACTCAATCCGGCAACCTCAGACGTTGGGAGGATAAAATTCGTGGATAACGTAATTGGATTGGAAATTATCGAAGTGGTCGAACAGGCGGCGATCGCTTCGGCTCGATGGATGGGTAAAGGTGAAAAAAATACCGCCGACCACGTGGCAGTGGAAGCCATGCGGAAGCGGATGAACGAAATTCATATGCGCGGACGCATCGTCATCGGCGAAGGGGAGCGGGACGAAGCTCCCATGCTCTACATTGGCGAGGAAGTGGGCATTTGCACCCAAGAGGATGCGTCGAAAGTTTGCGACCCGGAAGAACTCATTGAAATCGATATCGCGGTAGACCCCTGCGAGGGGACGAACCTGGTCGCCTACGGCCAGAATGGCTCGATGGCGGTGCTGGCAATTTCCGAAAAAGGTGGACTGTTCCGCGCCCCCGACTTCTACATGAAGAAACTCGCGGCTCCCACCGTGGCTCGGGGTCACGTCGATATCAACAAATCGGCGACCGAAAACCTGCAGATCCTCTCGGACTGCATGAACCGCGCGGTGGAGGAACTGGTGGTCGTGGTCATGGACCGCCCCCGGCACAAAGAGCTGATCGCGGAAATTCGGGAGGCCGGCGCCCGGGTGCGCCTGATCAGCGACGGCGACGTTTCGGCGGCGATCTCCTGCGCCTTCTCCGGAACCAACATCCACGCGCTGATGGGTATCGGCGCGGCGCCGGAAGGGGTGATTTCGGCGGCGGCGATGCGCTGTCTGGGGGGTCACTTCCAGGGACAGCTCATCTACGACCCGGAAATTGTCAAAACGGGTCTGATCGGCGAGAGCAAAGAGAGCAACATCGCCCGCCTGAAAGAGATGGGCATCGAAGACCCCGACAAGGTTTACAATGCCGAAGAACTCGCCTGCGGTGAAACGGTTTTGTTTGCCGCCTGCGGCATTACTTCCGGAACCCTGATGGAAGGCGTCCGCTTCTTCGGCGGCGGTGCCCGGACTCAGAGCTTGGTGATTTCATCTCAGTCCAAAACCGCCCGCTTTGTAGACACCATCCATATGTTCGAGAAGCCGAAGAGCATTCAGCTTCGCTAATTTCTGATGGGGAGATGGGGATGGGGCGGCGAGAATTGGGAGACGTTCCGTCAATTCAAACCGGAGCGGCCCCGAAGCGTTCGCACCCGATTCCCCGTCCCCCGTCGAGATCTCGATGACAGATATTGCACGACAAACCACCGATAAGAAACCGTCAACGACAACCGTTTTATGAATATTGCAGTCGTAGGTCTCAGTCACAAAACGGCTCCAGTTCACGTCCGTGAAAAACTCAGCATTCCGGAACCTCAAATCGAGGGTGCGATCGCCCATTTGTTGAGCTACCCCCACTTGGAGGAAGTGGCAATTCTGAGCACCTGCAACCGCTTGGAAATTTACATCGTCACCGCCGAAACCCAACCGGGGATTCGCGAGGTGACTCAATTTCTCTCCGAGTCGGGTCAACTTCCCCTGCACCAACTGCGCCCCCACTTGTTCACCTTGCTCCATGATGATGCCATCATGCACCTGATGCGGGTGGCGGCGGGTCTGGACAGCTTGGTGCTCGGCGAAGGGCAGATCCTGTCCCAGGTGAAGCAAACCCACAAACTGGGCCAGCGGCACAAGGGGATCGGACGCATCCTCAACCGCCTCTTCAAACAGGCGATCACCGCCGGAAAGCGGGTCCGCACGGAGACGAGCATCGGAACCGGCGCCGTCTCCATCAGTTCTGCGGCGGTGGAATTGGTCCAGATGAAGGTGCGCGATCTCGCCGATTACCGGGTGGCGATCGTCGGCGCCGGGAAAATGTCCCGCCTGCTGGTGCAGCACCTGCTCTCCAAAGGGGGGAACCAAATTTCCATTCTCAACCGCTCCATGAAGCGAGCCGAAGAGTTGGCCGGTCAATTTCGGGAGGCGGACTTGCAACTCCACCCCCTCTCGGAGATGATGTCCGTCATCGCCAATTCCGATATCGTGTTTACCAGCACCGGGGCGACCGAACCGATTTTGGACCGGGCGAAGCTGGAAACCGCCCTGGCGCCCGAACAGCCCTTGATGTTGGTGGATATTTCCGTTCCCCGGAACGTGGCGGCGGACGTGACCGAGTTATCCGGCGTCGAGTCGTTCAACGTGGACGATTTGAAGGCCGTGGTCGCCCAAAACCAGGAGAGCCGCCGTCAGATGGCTCTGGAGGCGGAAATGCTCCTCGAAGAGGAGGTGGAAGCCTTCGATGTCTGGTGGCGGAGTTTGGAAACGGTGCCGACGATCAACTGTCTGCGGGACAAGATCGAGGGCATCCGCGAGCAGGAACTCGAAAAAGCGCTGTCCCGCTTGGGTTCTGAGTTTGCGGAAAAGCACCAGGAGGTCATCGAAGCTTTGACCCGGGGGATCGTGAACAAGATCCTTCACGACCCGATGGTACAGTTGCGGGCCCAGCAGGATATCGAAACGCGACGGCGGGCGATGCAGAGCCTGCAAACCCTGTTCAATCTCGACCCCGACGGGGTGTCCAGCCAACAGTACGGTTAGCTCGCGGGACGGGCCGGATTATCAATGATCCCCGGAGAGGCATTCTGTCGATAGAGGATGCCTCTTTTTCATTTGGGGTCGGGAAAGAAGCCGTCAGCCCGAAAACTGAGAGCCGGAAGCTGATAGATATGGCAACGAGCGATCGGGTCTTGACAAATCGAGCGGGCTTCCAAAACTCCCAAACTTCGATTCCAACGGGGTTGGAGTCCTCCCGACTCTCGAGAACCGCCTGCGGTGCCACAGATCGGCTGGGTGATTTTTTTTAAGAAAATTCTCATATTCTAAATATTTTTTGATATTATGTAACATAACCACACACAAACCCCAGCAAGGAGAGCTTTGATGAGCGGAGGCGCTTTTTATCTCGATCCCGATGACGCCAAGTCCCTTGGCGATATCGACTATATGCGTAAGCCGATGAAAGTGAAGAAATCTTTCCCGAAGATAGCCGGCGGGAAACCCGTCAACATCCCGGAAGAAACCCCCAAACCGGCGATGGAGATGGCGAAAAAGATCGTCGCCGAGTCTTCGACATCCGAATCGACGACGAACGAAACCGCCAGTCGCCGCCGTCCGGATTCCAATTTAGATATGTTCCGCAGCATGGCCCGCGACATGAAGAAGTAATCGCTATCTGCACGATTCAAACCGAGTCGGGGGGAATGGGTTGTCGGCAAGAACGCGGGGAACTGATTCTCCCGGACTCGGAATTAAAATGAAATATATTAACGTTTCTCAACGTTTCCAGATGGGATATTGTTAAAGGGAGAATACCAATCAATTCCAACGTTATTGGTTGGGTAATTTTGGCGATTTATCTGGCATTTTTCTATGGGCATAGCAACCGCCAGGATGGTGAGGACATCGAGCAATTTTGAAACCCCGAGTCTGAACGATTTTTCTGACTGTTGCCTGTTGCTTATTCCCTGTTGTCTGCTATACCCCGCCGCCGAGTTGTAACTTTAGATACTGAAAAAAAAATCAAATTTTGTCAAGATTGCCTGACGGACAAATCACATCCGGGGTCAAACAGGGGCATATGGCATCTATCAGTCGTCCGGTATCCGGCTATGAAGATCGGTTAAGGCAACTCTTGATGGAACAATTCGATGATTATTTTAATTGGGAGGAAATCAAGGCAGTCCGAAAAATTAATGCCGCAGTTGTCAACGTCAGCGGACGGCAGCGAATGCTGTCTCAGAGAATCGCATTTTTCAGTCTGAAGTTAGCCGTAACTCGCGATGAAGCGGAAGAAAAAAAAATTCGGGAAACGCTGCTCAAAGATATCGATTTGATGGAGCGATCGCACGAGGGATTGCTCTACGGGGATGCCGAGATGCACTTAACGGGGCAGCCTTCAAACAGCATTCGCTTGATGTATTTCGAGCCGCCTTTCGACTTAGATCGGCGCATCCGAGATTACATCGCGGCCGTCAGGACACTAATCGCCATCCCGACTGCGGAACTCGCCCCCGATCACCCAACATTAAACTATATTACCACGGTCGCCCCCAACGAATTGCTCTCCATTTTGGATGCGGTCGTCGCCCAATATCAACGGGAAAGTGAAATCGAGCAACTCGATCTCGAACATATTCAAATTCAACTGTACCAAAAAGCCTGCGCCAACGCCGCGATCGCCCAAGCCCAAACCCGACAATTGGAACGGACGCTGCGGGAACTCGAACAAACCCAAGCCCAACTTTTTCACGCGGAAAAAATGGCATCTTTGGGGCAACTTGTCGCCAGTTTGGGCCACGAAATTAACAACCCCGTCAACTGCATCTGCCACAACGTAACTCACGTCGAACGCTACAGCCGAGATTTATTCGAGCTCATCCAATTGTATCAAGATGCCGATCCCAAGGGCGATCGCATCCGAGAATTTATCGAGGAAATCGACCTGGAATTTTTGAGCCGAGATTTTCCCGCCGTCCTTTCCGCGCTGAAAATCGGCGCCGAACGCCTGTACGAAATCGTGCGATCGCTGCGAAACTTTTCTCGCAAAGATGACGACGCCACCTCCCCCTTCAACCTCCACGACGGCTTGGAAGGAACCCTGCTCATTTTGACCGATCGCCTGCGGGCTAAATCTCACCGCCCCCCCATACTCGTAATCCGAAATTACGGACAATTGCCCGAAATCAACTGTTATCCTGGCCAGATCAATCAGGTGTTTATGAACCTGATCGGCAACGCCATCGATGCGATCGACGAAGTGGAAGAATGGCCGGCGGAAGGCGGTCAAAAAATTCCCGCCATTCAGATCGATACGGATGTCGGATCGGGTGCCGTCATTATCAAAATTTCCGATAACGGCCGGGGGATGGACTCGGCGACCCAAAGGAAATTATTCGACCAGTTTTATACGACGAAAGCGATCGGAAAAGGGACCGGACTGGGACTCTACATCAGCCGTGAAATTGTTGTCGATCGCCACGGCGGCAATCTGTGGTGCGAGTCCGAACTCGGGCGGGGAACCGCATTTTGGATCGAACTGCCAACACAATTAACAATTAATAATTAATTATTAATTTTCCTTCGCAGGCGGCGGGGGGGAGGGGAATTCAGGCGGCGGGTTTTGAGGGGGACGACTTCGGCCGAACCGCTTTCCCGGGCGACCCGAATTAATAGCCCCGCCAAAGCCAAACTGGCGATCATCGAACTGCCCCCGTAACTGAACAGAGGCAGGGGCAAACCCGTCGTCGGCAGCGCCCCCGTCGCCACGCCGATATTCAGCAACGACTGTCCCACCATCACCACCATGACGCCGATCGCCACCAGTTGATATTCGATCTGACGCGCTTTCAGAGCCACTCTCAGGGCGATCGTCGCGTAGGCGCCCAACATCAGCAGCAGCATCACCCCGCCGACGAAGCCGAATTCTTCCGCATACACCGCAAAAATAAAATCGCTGAACTGAATTGGCAGGTAAAATAACTTTTGCTGGGACAGGCCCAAACCCGTCCCCCAAACGCCGCCGGAACCGACGGCCAGCAAACTCTGAATCAACTGGTAGCCGTCATTCACCGGGTCGGCCCAGGGGTTGAGAAACGAGAGAATCCGCCGCATCTGATATTCTCGCAGGCTGACGCTGAGGGTGGCCAGGAGTATCCCCCCGAAGGCCGTCCCCCCCAAATAGGCGAAAGGCACTCCGCCGGCGAGGGCGATCAGCCACAGCGTCATGCCACAGAGGGCCGTGGTACTCAGGTTCGGCTGCATCAAAATCAGCACCAGCACCGACCCGAAAATCCCCAGCCAAATCAACCGCGATCGCCAATGGAGGCGAGTCCAGCGGGAAAAAAACCGCGACCCCTGCAACACCAAAAACGGCTTCATCAGTTCCGACGGTTGGATCACCACCGGGCCGAGGGCCAGCCACCGCGTCGCCCCGTTGATGGTGGTGCCCAAGCCGGGGACGATGGTGAGAAACAACAGCCCCCAAACGGCGAACAACCCCCACTGGGCCGTCCGCAACACCACCCGCACGGGGGTATTGACGATGATGCCAAATCCCACCATCCCCACCACCATCCAGAGCACCTGGCGCTTAAAATAGTACAACCCGTCTCCGTGTTCGATGTTGGCGCTGGGGTAGGAGGCCGAAAACATCACCACCAGCCCGACGAACAGCCACAGGAAGGTCAGCCAGCGCAGCAGGCGGGCTTCGATCGCCCAATCTTGGGCGGACGGGTCGAGAAATGGAATCAGACGGCGTAAATCTATCAATGGGACAATTGATGTCAGAGAGATTTAAGGTATTGTAGCGCGATGAAGGAATGTTAGCTAGTTAATTTTTTTGTGGTTTTTTGTAGGGTGCGTTCCCAATCATCTATTATCGGTCAAGTGGGTCGGTTACTACGGTTGGGAACGCACCGCGACCGCTTGTCCTCACAGGCAAGATGCCTGTGCTACCGTTGGTTTTGACTGCACGGGTCAGACGGTTGAGAATCCGAAACTGTTGGAGGATTGACACCCGGTTTTGGAAACCCCATATTTAGGGTTTAAAATCGTTCATTATGGAGAAAAAAAGGATTTTTAATACAGCATTTTGGCATCGCAAAAGACTTGAGATCCATCGAAAAAGAATGGCTTTTGAGAGGGAGTAGGGAATAGGGAGTAGGGGATAGGGAATGTTTGTTGATGCTTTCTGTCGCGCCGGACGCGATCGCCCATTATTATAGGTTTAACAAATATGCTGCTAGAACTTGCGATCGGAGACGCCTACGGGGCTGGATTTGAATTCGCGCCCCCCGACTTTGTAGCCGAATATAACACCCTCTCCGGCTACCGCCAACACCCCCGCCACCGGCTGCAACCGGGAAGCTACACCGACGATACCCAGATGAGTTTGGCGATCGCGGAAACGTTGATTTCCGGCGACCCCTGGACTCCGGAAGTCCTGGCCGATCGCTTCGTCCGCACCTTCAAACGCGACCCCCGCGAGGGTTACGCCGGCCGTTTTTACGACCTGTTGATGGCGATCGAAACCGGGGCAGAATTGCGGGAAAAATTGCCCGGAACCAGCGACAAAAGTGGGGCGGCGATGCGATCGGCCCCCGTCGGTATTTTACCCGCCGTCGAAGGAGTGATTGAAGCCGCCCGAATTCAAGCCGCCGTCACCCACAATTCCACAGGCGGTATCGATTCCGCGATCGCCGCCGCTCTGATGTCTCACTATTTCCTGTATCGCCTCGGAAAAAAGGCGGAATTGGGAGAATTTTTGAGCGCCCACGTCCCCGGCGACTGGCTGACGCCTTGGCAGGGGAAAGCCGGGACTTCGGGGTTGGAATGCGTCCGCGCCGCTCGGAGTGCGATCGGACAAAATGACAGTTTGAGCGCCATTTTAAAAGATTGTATCGCTTTCACCGGAGATGTGGATACCGTCGCCGCGATCGCCCTCGCTGCGGCTTCGAGTAGCGAAGAAGTTGAACCCGATCTGCCCGAACATTTGATTGTCAATTTGGAAAATAACACCTACGGCCGATCTTATCTTATCGACCTCGATCGGCAATTGATGAATTGTTTTCATCGGTTCAAGGGTTAGCGATCATCTGCGGTGCGTTCCCACTTATTTATTCCGTCAGTCCGTGAGGGGCCCGAACGCACCCCAATCCTTGAGAGAAACTGTTTTAATAAGAATTGTAAATTTTTCGACGAAGAGGGGTTGACAAGGGGCGGCGATTCGCGATAAAATCTTGACAAGATGCTGAATAATGGAGTGGTTGCAAAAATTTTATTTTCATCACCACTCCCATTATCTAAAATAATACCAGAAGTCAAGCCCCAAATCAACCCCTTCCCTAAAAAAATCGAAAATTTTAATATTTCTTTAATTTTTTTAAAATTTAGAAAAATTCACCACAGAGGCACAGAGGACACGGAGAGGTGGTCGGTTTTTTCGATAACATTCGTGTGGCTATCAATCCAGATTTTGGGACTCAAAAAATAGATGAAATTCGAGTCCACTTGAGTGGACTTTCGCTGTGAGCCTGGAAATAAATTTCCAGGCGGGATAGTCATGTGGGGGAACGCACCGGAAATCGACTCAAATTTGGTCAAGTTAAAGAATTGTAAATTTTGCGATCGAGAGGGGTTGACAAGGGGCGACGATTCGCGATAAAATCTTGACAAGATGCTGAATAATGGAGTGGTGGCAAAAATTTTATTTTCATCACCACTCCCATTATCTAAAATAATACCGGAAGTCAAGCCCCAAATCAACCCCTTCCCCAAAAAAATCGAAAATTTTAATATTTCTTTAATTTTTTTAAAAAAAATTTATAAAAATTCACCACTCCAGGCACTCCAGGACAGGGAGAGGTTATGGGTTTTTCCGATAACATTCGTGTGGCTATCAACCCAGATTTTGGGACTCAAAAAATAGATGAAATTCGAGTCCACTTGAGTGGACTTTTGCTGTGAGCCTGGAAATTTATTTCCAGGCGGGATAGTCATGTGGGGGAACGCACTGCGATCGCTTGTCCTCACAGGCAAGATGCCTGTGCTACTGTGGGGGCAACCCTCTGCGGTTGCCACAAAAAAACCATCCAACCCGACGATCGCCTACAGTTACAATATCGGTGTCCGTGCGTTCACCTGGAGGAACCGTGCTCTCAAACCTCGCCCTGACCAGTTCTCGCCAAGCGGAAATCGTCGAGGTCGTCTTCCGCAACGGTTGGGACTATATGCGCCGCCTCCTGACCGGGGGAAAAGCCGGGGAACCCGCCCTGCCGCCGCCCAGGGTCCTCCGCAATATTTTCGTGGATTTGGGGCCGGTTTACGTCAAATTGGGGCAGTTACTCAGCACCCGTCCCGACCTGCTGCCCCCCGCCTACATCAGCACCCTCTCAACGTTGCAGGCGGAAGTCCCGGCCATGCCCTGGACGGCGATCGAAAGTTTGCTGCGGGAAGAATTGCAATTTCCCCTCGAAGAAATTTTCGCCGAATTCGAGACGCAGTGCGTGGCAGCGGGGTCCATCGCCCAGACTTATCGCGCCGTGTTGCGGACGGGGCAACCTGTGGCGGTGAAGGTGCAGCGTCCCGGAATCGATCACACCGTCGAACGGGATATCGCCCTGCTGAAAGGACTCGCGGAACTGGTGGCGCTGACGGATTTCGGGCAGGATTACGATATCGTCGGCATCGCCGAGGAGTTCGGCGCGGCGCTGCGGGAAGAGTTGGATTTTCGCAAGGAAGCTCGCCACACGGACGATTTGCGCCAAAATCTCTCCGAAAGTCGCTGGTACGATGCCAAGCAAGTGGTCATTCCCGAGGTGTATTGGGAGTACACGACACCGAAAATTTTAGTGTTGGAATGGTTGGACGGGAAGCCGATTTTGTCGGCGACTTTGCAGGGAATTAACCACAATGGAAATGTGGAGGCCGAACGGCAGGCAATCACGACCCTTTTATGTCGGGTGTTTTTCAAACAATTTTATATCGACGGATTTTTCCATGCCGATCCCCATCCCGGCAATATCTTTTATTTGAATGACGGCCGCGTGGCGCTGTTGGACTGCGGGATGGTGAGTCGTCTCGACCCCCGCACCCAGCAAAATTTGACGGAATTACTGTTGGCGATCGTGGATTTGGATTCCCAGCGCTGCACCCAATTGACCTTGAGAATGGCGGAGTCCGCCCAGCCGCGAAGTCTGGCGCAGTTGGAAAATGACTACGCGAAAATGTTGCGGAAATATTACAACCGCAGTTTGTCGGAAATCAAGTTTTCCGAGGTGTTTTATGAAATCCTGCAACTGGCGCGGGACAACCGCATCAAACTGCCGAGTAATTTGGGATTGTATTCCAAAACCCTCGCGAATTTGGAGGGGGTAGCCCGCAGTTTTGACCCCCAACTGAATTTGTTGGATCAAATTAGACCCTTGATGATGGATCTATTTCAGCGGCAATTATTTGGGGACAATCCCCTGCAAACGGCGATGCGGACGGCTTTGGATATCAAGAGTTTGTCTTTGCAATCTCCCCGCCAGTTCGAGTTATTGTTGGATCGAATTACGTCGGAAACGCTGAAGTGGAATTTGACGCTGCGGGATTTGGAATTGCTGCGCCACAGTTTGGATGATTCGGCAAATCGGCTGTCTTTTAGTATTGTGGTGGCGGCGTTGATCGTGGGGGCGGCGATCGTCACGACGGGGGCGCAAACCAGCCAGATGACGGTTTTGACGAATGCGTTATTCGGGGGTGCGAGTATTTTGGGACTGTGGCTGATCGTGAGTATTCTGCGATCGCGCCGATAACAATTAACAATTAATAATTAATAATTAATAATTAATTATTGCTCGATCGCACGTTTGAGAAAGCTGGCGCGACACCAATCGACATCCGGCCCGACTTGAAAGGTGATATAATCGATTCCGTAGGCGCTCCAATAGTTGAGCACCGTCCCCACCAAACCGGTGGTGTTGTTGATGCGCTGCACGGGACAGCCGGGGGGAAATTTTTGGGCGACGGGGTGATCTTTCCACCGTTTGAGCATCTGAATTCGCTTTCGATCGCCTTCCGAGAGCAGTTTCCAAGCCTCAATTTTCCAGTGGGAATAGTCGCGGGTGAGCGCTTCAATTTGGCCCCAGCTTGTCGCCGATCGCAAATAGTCGGCGAGTTCGGCGGCGGTCTGAATTTCAAATTTTAGCAGGGGCTCGGCACTCATGATCTTCGCAAGCTAACCCTAGGTTTAGCGTGTGGGGGGCCTTCGGGGACAGTCTCGCCCCATATCTAGTATACTCCCCGATGCGGATTTGGGAAAGGGCGATCGGGGTTGGGGGCACAGGGAGCAGAGGAGGCAGAGGAAGCAACGGTCAAGCAGAGGAAGCAACGGTCAAGCGGAGGTTGAATTGGGGGCGGGCAGGCACGGAGGCAGAGCCCCTACAATCTAAAATCTAAAATTCCCGACTCCCTAATACCGACTCCCGACTCAAAATTCCGCGATGACGGGGTAGTGATCGGAGGGCCAGATATTATCGATCGCGGCGGTATGGACTTTGGAGGCTTTGAGGTGGAGGCGGGAGTCGTAATAAATCGTATCGACGGCCGCGATCGCCTTGCCGGTAAACTCGTGGTAGGTTCTCTGCTCTTTCGCGGCCAGATGCCCGAGGACGTCGAGGAGTCGCACCCCGTTGCCGAGGGGTCGGGTGAAGCTCTGGCGGGTCGGGCTCTCGGGTTCGGCGTTGAAATCCCCCGTGAGCAGCAACAGGCAATTTTGAATATCAATTGTAGCCAAGCGATCGCGGATCAGTCCGGCCCCCAACTCCCGGGCTTTCTGGCTGTTGTAGTCGAGGTGGGTGTTGAACAGGGCGATGCGGTGGCGGCCGTCTCCGGAGGAAAAGAGCGCCCAGGTAGCCATGCGGGGGACGGGGTTCTCCCAATCCGGACTGACGCTCCCCATCACGTTCGGCGTCCCGCTCAACCAAAAATCCCCCGACTCCAGACAAGCGAACTGGCGGCGGTCGTAAAAAATCGCGCAGTGTTCCCCCCGGCCCGTCCCGTCGCGATCGACGCCCAAACTTTGATAGTCGGGAAGCAGGCGGTGCAGGTCCAAGAGTTGGTGAGCCTGACCTTCCTGGGTGCCGACGATCGCCGGTTGATGCCGAGAAATCAGGGTAGCCACCGCTTTTCGTCGCCATTTCCAGGAATTGTTGCCCGGGTCGGGCTTGTCGTAACGGAGGTTGAAGGTGATAACTTTCATGAAACGGAGAGTGATTTGACATCCGCTCCCGCCCAGAAGAGCGATCGCCCGACGGGAGATTCTCAGAGCCGATCCGGCTTTTGACCCGATGGATTCCGATACATGGGGTTTGGAGAATTTTAGATTTCAGATTTCAGATTTTTCACTGTTCACTGTTCATTTTTCAATTCCCGACGGAATCCTCCCGGGGCGTGAAGGGTTCCTCGGGGACGAAGGCGGGCGCCGCCACGTCGGTTTCCAGGACGCAGTTAACGCCGCGCTCGATAATGCAGATGAACGGGCCGAGGGTCGTGCCTTGGAACAGCACCCCGGCCAGGTTCGTGTTGGAAAGTTGGGCGCGATCGATATTGGTGTCGGCCAGGGCCGCCGCGATCAGGTTAGCCCCCGTCAGGTCGGCCTCGTAGAAGTTCGCCCCCCGCAAATCCGCCGCGATCAGGTTCGCCCCCGTCAAATCCGCCCGTTCCAGGTTGGATTGGAACAGGAAGGCGCTCTGCAAATTGGCGCCGATCAGTTCGGATTCTTCCATGAACGTCTGGCTGAGGTTGGCTTGGAATAAATTGGCGTCGCTCAGGTCGGCTCGTCGCAGATCGGCCCGGGCCAGGAAGGCCTGTCCGAGGTCCGCTTCCCGCAAATCCGCCCGCTGCAAGTTGGCGTTGTGGAGGTTCGCGTTAAATAAATTAGCCGCCGCCATGCTGGCCCCCCCCAGGTCGGCATTGTAGAGATTGGCCCGCTGCAGGTTGGCACTCCGCAAGTCCGCCTGACGCAGGAAAGCCTCTCCGAGGTCCGCTTCAAACAGGTTGGCGCCGGCGAGTTGGGCGCCCCCCAGATCGGCCCCCCGCAGGTCGCACCCCGGACATTCGTTGGTGGTGAGGAGTTGCTGCACATCCTCCGGGTCGAAAGCTTGTCCGGCGGCGGCGAACCACAGCGGAGACAGGAGCAGAATTAGAGCCTGAATCTTGAACTTCATCGTTGGACTCCCAAATGGTCGGCATGGAAAGCGACGGGTGGATTAGGGGTCGAGAGAGATGTTACCATCTCCCCCTCCCATTCAGAACCGTGCATGAGACTTTCACCTCACACGGCTC
>NZ_JAJENU010000624.1:0-220 GCF_035615495.1 Lyngbya sp. CCY1209
TGCCCCTAAAATCAGAAGGCAGGCACAGAGGCCTGCCCCTACAATTGAAGAAGGCAGGCACAGAGGCCTGCCCCTACAATTGAAGAAGGCAGGCGGTTCCCAATCCAACCGTAGGGGCAACCGTCTCTGGTTGCCCTCCGATTTCCCTCCCAATCAGAAGGCAGGTTGCCCCTAAAATCAGAAGGCAGGTTGCCCCTAAAATCAGAAGGCAGGCACAGAG
>NZ_JAJENU010000625.1:0-410 GCF_035615495.1 Lyngbya sp. CCY1209
CCCGCCGCGTCTGCGGCTGTAGCCGTCAAGTTGAACGTACCTTCTGCCAAGGCGGTGGCGGGGGTGAAACTCCAGTTGCCGGAATCATCGGCGGTGGTAGTGCCGAGCTCAGTTCCGTCTCGGAAGATGGTGACGGTGCTTCCGGGTTCGGCGATGCCGGTGATGTCGGGGGTGGTGTCGTTGGTGATACCGTCGCTGGTGATAATTGGGGCGTCGGGTGGGGTGGTATCCGGCGCGGTGGTATCCACGGTGAGACTCACCGCCGTGGAAATTTCGGAGATGTTCCCCGCCGCGTCGGTAGCTTGAGCCGTCAAGCTGAAGATTCCTTCTGCCAAGGCGGCGGTGGGGGTAAAGGTCCAGTTACCGTCCGCGTCGGCAATTGTGGTGCCGAGCTCGGTTCCGTCTTGATA
>NZ_JAJENU010000626.1:0-14251 GCF_035615495.1 Lyngbya sp. CCY1209
ACCGCTTGGGAATCAATTCCCCGAGGGCGCAAGCCTTGCGCCCCTACCAGCCAAAATCATCGGTCGATGATTGGGGAGTTGGTGCGGTTAAAAACTGGATCTGATGTCCAATTAATTAGGACGCAGCCGGATTGTCCCACTGCAAATAGGGCAGTTGTGTGGCCGTGGCGCGAACTTTGTCCGCATTGGCGACCAACTGGCCGCAGTTGTCCCAACTGCCGTTTATGAACGCCTGCCGCGATCCTTCGTTCATTTTGACGTCGATCGCAATATCCCCGCAGCGGACCTGCATCGCCCCGAGATCGAGCACCATTTCCGCCTGTGGATCGGCTTCTAAGGCCGCCTGCAACCGCTTCACGGCGTCCGGTTCGGCCGTCACGCAGGGAACCCCCATCGCGCCGCAATTGCCCAAAAAGATTTCGGCGAAACTCTCCCCGACGATCGCCTGAATGCCCCATTTTGCCAACGCTTGGGGGGCGTGTTCGCGGGAGGACCCGCAGCCGAAGTTGTGGTTGACGACCAGAATATTCGCCCCTTGATATTGGGGGAGATCGAAGGGGTGATTGCCATTTAATTGTTGGCGATCGTCGGCAAACGCCTGTTCCCCTAAACCGTCGAAGGTGACGCAGCGCAAAAACCGCGCCGGAATGATGCGATCGGTGTCGATATCCCCGCCGACGAGGGGAATGCCTTTGCCGGAAACTGTTTGAATTTGACTCATGGGGAAAGTGAAAAGTGAAAAGTGAAAAGTGAAAAGTGAAAATAGCGGTTTTCGATCCGATGAGATATGGATGATCCCCCTAAATCCCCCTTAAAAAGGGGGACTTTGACCCCAGACCGCACCTCGCCAATTTGAAAAACGCTGTAGGGAATGAGCCGGGAAATTGACAATTATGACCGATCGATTGTCCCTACACCCCACACCCTACACCCTACACCCAAATTAAATTAACTCGCGGACGTCTGCGACCGTTCCGTTGATGGCTGCGGCGACGACCATCGCGGGGCTCATCAGGAGGGTGCGTCCGGTGGATGAACCTTGGCGGCCTTTGAAGTTGCGGTTGGAGGAGGAGGCGCTGATCTGGTTGCCCTGCAATTTGTCCGGGTTCATGGCCAGACACATGGAACAACCGGCCTCCCGCCACTCGAAGCCGGCGTCTTGGAAGATGCGATCGAGGCCTTCGGCTTCTGCCGCTTTTTTGACCCGTTCCGAACCGGGGACGACGAAGGCTTTCACACCCTCGGCGACTTTCCGGCCTTGGGCGAATTTTGCGGCTTCCCGCAGGTCACTCAACCGTCCGTTGGTGCAACTGCCGATGAAGCAGACGTCCACTTTGGTGCCACGGATGGGGGTTCCGGGGGTGAATTCCATGTAGCGGTAGGCTTCTTGGGCGATCGCGCGATCGCCCTCCGGCAGGTGTCCGGGGTCGGGGATGGCCTCGTCCACGCCGATGCCCTGGCCGGGGGTGATGCCCCAGGTAACGGTGGGGGGGATATCGGCGGCGTCGAAGGTGATGACATCATCGTAAACCGCATCGGTGTCGCTGCGGATCTGGTCCCACCAGGCGATCGCTTTTTCCCAATTTTCCCCTTTGGGGGCGAAATCCCGGTCTTTCAAATAGTCGTAAGTCACCGCGTCGGGGTTGACGTAGCCGCAGCGGGCGCCCCCTTCGATGGACATATTGCAGATGGTCATCCGTTCTTCCATCGACATGGCTTCGATGGTGGTCCCGGCGTATTCGTAGGCGTAGCCGACGCCGCCTTTCACCCCCAGTTTGCGGATGATGTGGAGGACGACATCTTTGGCGTAGACCCCCGGGCGCAGTTGGCCGTTGACTTCGATGCGACGGACTTTGAGTTTCGACAGGGCCAGGGTTTGGGAGGCGAGGACGTCCCGGACTTGGGAGGTGCCGATGCCGAAGGCGATCGCGCCGAAAGCCCCGTGGGTGGAGGTGTGGGAGTCCCCGCAGGCGATGGTCATCCCCGGTTGGGTTAACCCCTGTTCCGGGGCGATGACGTGGACGATGCCCTGGTTGCCGGAACCGATATTGTAGAACCGGATGCCGTGTTCGGCGCAGCTTTGTTCCAGGGCCCGCATCATCTCTTCGGCGAGGACGTCGGCGAAGGGACGGGCTTGGTTTTCCGTGGGGACGATATGATCGACCGTGGCGACGGTGCGATCGGGGAAGAGGACGTTCAGGTTGCGATCGCGCAACATGGCGAAGGCTTGGGGACTCGTCACCTCGTGGATCAGGTGCAGGCCGATGAAGAGTTGCGTCTGACCGGATGGCAGGGTTCCGACGGCGTGCAAGTCCCAAACTTTATCGAATAGTGTTCCTTTGCTCATAAGACCGGGCTGAATCGGCGTATCCAACGCGCTTAAATCTGTTGTCAATTTTACCGTTTTTGGTGCTCCGAGGAAATGGGGGCGATGGAGAATCCTTTGGACTCCGGGCATCCGACTGGACGAAAATGCCTCAAGTCCCCTTCCCGCTTCGGGTTGAGCGAGCGATCGCTCTCGAAATATGTTACAATAGAGGAGACAAAAGAGCGCTCTCCCCCCTTGGTTTTGGATAGAGCGCTCAGTCCCCAATATTTTGATCACAAGGGCATAATATCACAATGAGACACCCGATGATCGCCCCTGCAGCGAAAATGCAGTTTGGGGTTTCTCCGTCTCCCCTCGCGGAACCTCAATTCCCCCAAATTACCCCTTTGGTTTCCCGGCCGATTAAAATTGAAACCATCGACAGTATCGGCATCGGCGAGACTCCCCGGCTGGTGTACTCGACCCCTGAAGGTCGCTGGAGTCGCCTGATTTCTAAAGCCGAATTTAACAAAATTTGGTCGCTGTACCTGAAGCTTAAGGGCTTGAAAGATACCCTAATCTTGAAATCGAAAATTAACAAATCCGGCATTCATTTGCAGACCCAACGGGTGACGATTTGTATCGCACAAGCCGAGGCGAAATCGTTCCTGTCCCGTTACAACCGGGTGGCGATCGCGCCCCTGCAAGTCCGCCTGATTCCCCAAGGGGCGGTGGTTTGGAATGAAAATCGCAGTACCTTATCTTTGGTCAAAGATGGGGAATGCACCTGCGAAGATTGGCGCTACCGCCAGACCATTTGTAAACACCAAATCGCGGCCGAACTGTGCCGATCCCAGTCCCGTTAGTTTCCGATCTGTTTTTGATTTCCCACATCTCTCAAGTTTGGGGAAATGTGGGAATTTTTTTGCCGGTTATTGAGATTTTCGGATCGCTTCCACCAGGGAAGAATAATCGACATCCGCCAAATTCAATTCCGCGATCGCCCGTTCAATTACTAATCGCACCCCCTGCAAACTTTCGGTGTTAAAATTAGACGCGATCGCCTCATTTTGGAATAATTTCGTATGTTTGAGTAAATGTTTGGTGGGAAAATTGCGATCGGCATAATTCCCGTCCGTCAGGGGTTCTAGGCTGCGATCGAACCCGGAAGCATGGGAGGCACCGTCGCGGCGGATCTTCACAAAAATTTCAACATTTGTCGCTAGATAGCTAGAAACCGGGTTTCTACCAGTATTTCTCATTCTGACCAAAAACATTTCCTAGAAACCCGGTTTCTTCGTCTCACCAAATAGCCATTCAACTTTCAACCAAATTAGAAGTTAATATATTCAAAAATGCCTCGACGATTTGATCTGGTTGTTCGCAACACTATTGCAAATGTGGTTGTTCCTTAGAATCTTTAACAACTGCCATTTGCTTCACATACCTGTAAATAGTTCAAACAAAGAGGAAGCTATGATTGCTATAATCGATCCCATTACTCTAACCATAGTTTTGTCTGCAGTAGGAGGAGCAGTAGCAGGAAAAAAAGGCAATGACGTTTTTGACGGATTGTTTGCTGCCGGTAATGCTGCCAAGTTAGATGAAAGTATTAACACGCTAGAAAACGGTAAAGATAACAACGATCGCAAGAATTAGTCAGATTAAACCCTCAGCTTTTTGGTAGCTGTAAAAAAATAGTGGCTTAATTACAATGCCCCAAGGGTTTCATGTTCTAAAACGCTAGTAGAACAGACATTTTGTCTGTTCTACAGTGCTGGCAACCTTAACCTACTGCATAAAAGAAGAAACAACCCCATTCATATCATCAGCGAAAGAATCGCCCAACGCCTTAAACTTCCACTGGGAGCCATTTCGAGAAACCTCCCCCATCAACATCGAGATTTTATCTTCATATTAAGTGGACTTGTACTAATATGAGCCTTGAAATTGATTTCAAGGCGGGTTAGCTTCGCCCCACCAGATAGCCATAAACCCGGTTTCTTCGCACCCCCACCAGACACCTAGAAACCGGGTTTCTACCAACATCTCTCAATCCCCACCCACATCTCCCCTAGAAACCCGGTTTCTTAGCCCTCTCATCTCCCCACAGATATCTAGAAACCGGGTTTCTTATCCGAAAACCATGCTACAATTGTCAAAAAGGTGGAAATGACCCAGTAATTAATAAATGTCTTTTGAAATCATGAGGTAATGGTGGATGCAAGCAATTAATATACAAATTCCCCTCGAATTAATTGAGCAAGGGGAAAGGGCAGTTTTGGAACAAATTGCCATGCAACTCTATCAAAATAAAATATTTACCTTTGGTCAAGCCCGTCGATTGTTGGATTATTCCGTGTGGGAATTTCAAAAACTGTTGGGAGAAAATCATATTGTTCGGCAATACGACACCGATGATTTTACAGAGGATATAGAAGCGATTCAATCCGGATTTTTGGATGGTTAAAATCATTTCTTCCCACCAGACACCTAGAAACCGGGTTTCTACCAACATCTCTCATTCCAAAAAAAATCTCCCTAGAAACCCGGTTTCTTCCTCCCCACAAAAAACCGTTTCCCTCGCAATCCTTAACATGGCGTAAAAATTCTTGAGCTTTTGCAATCTGTCGCGAGTTTTCAGGGGTCAGCTATTTGCGGCGGGTTGAAACTGTGCCATTAACCAGGCGCCCACCTGGGACTGATCTTGGCTGCGGCTGCGTTTGAGAGCCTCGTCCAGGGTCGCTATTTCCAACCCTGGAAACATGAGAGAGACATCAATTCGCTGGCTGCCGCGATCGCTCATTTGATAAGCCAATACTTCGGCTGTTTCCACCTTCACAATCCAATACTCGGAAATCCCCACATCTTCGTAGAGGACTCGCTTGACAGTGCGATCGTCCAACAGGGATGATTTCGCCACCTCCACCACCAAATTCGGCACCGGATACTTTTCCAGATTGACAATATCGGTGCCGCCGGGGATGGCGGTTGCCTGGGTGCCAATATAATAAGCCAAATCCGGCTGAAATTCTGTATAGCCCGTTTTGCGGAAGGAACAATTGTCTAAAATCGTGAATGGAATGCCTTTCAAAATACCATAGAGATTAATGGCAAGAGCGATAATTCCATGATCTTTGCTGTGATCGAAGCCGACGGATAGTTGCATTTCCAATCGCATTCGCCCATTGCTGTAATATCCCTTGGATTTGGCGTGGGCGGGGTCATCCAAAGCCCGAAGGTATTCGTCCCAGGTGGCAGGAACCCAGGTATCACTGACGCTGAGGGTACAGGGTGGATTCATGCTCATCATTCCAAAGGACAAATCGACATTTATTCTATATTACCCGTAGTTTTGGACTTTGACAATCCGTCGTGCCTTCATCATCGGTTAAGTGGGGGCGGTTCGCTCACCAGATACCTAGAAACCGGGTTTCTACCAGTCTCTCTCGTTCTTCCCAAAAAACTTCCATAGAAACCCGGTTTCTTCGCCCCACCAGATAGCTAGAAACCGGGTTTCTACCAGCATCTCTCGTTCTTCAAAAAAAACTCCCATAGAAACCCGGTTTCTTCGGCCCAAGGTCAGTCGTTCGGGGATTTTCGGATCGCTTCCACCAGGGAAGAATAATCGACATCAGCCAAATCCAATTCCCCGATCGCCCGTTCAATTACTAATCGCACCCCGTCCAAACTTTGGGGATTCAACTGAGACGCGATCGCCTCATTTTGGAATAATTTCGTATCTTTGAGCAAATGTTTGCTGGGAAAGTTGGGATCGCCATAATTCCCGTCAACCATGCGTTGTAGCTTTTTGTCAAAAGTGGGGGCGTACAAGGCACTTTCCCGGAGGATCTTCATAAAAGTTTCAACATCTGCCCCCTGGCGTTGGATGAAGCTGAGACTCAACCCGAATGCGGCGGTTAACGAAGCGATCAGTTGGTTGAGGGCCAATTTCACCGCCGCCGCCGATCCCACCTCTCCAATTAACATCGGTTCTCCCAGGTGTTTGAGTACCGGCGTCCACCGTTCCAACTGTTGCGGCGTTCCCCCCACCATCACCTGTAGCGTACCGGATTTGACTTGGGGGATGCTGCCCAAAACTGGGGCTTCCAGATAATCTCCCCCGGCGGCGACAATGGCATCCCGGATGTCCCGACTTTCCCGGGGGGCGATGGTTCCCATCTGAATGGCGGTGCGATCGCGCCATTTTGCCTTAACATTGGGGGAGAGGACTACCGCTTCGATGGCGGGGGCGTCCGCCAACATCAAAATTGTACAGTCCGCCGCGGCGATCGCATCTCCGGGAGACGCGGCAATTTCTGCACCCGCCTCCTGCAACGGTGCCAATTTCTCCGGGGTACGATTATAGGCGACAACCTCCAACCCGACTTCCAAGAACCGCCCAGCCATCGGCTGTCCCATCAGTCCCGTTCCGATCAATCCAACTTTCATGTGGTGCGTCCGGTTACTCCAGTTTTTAATTTTAGGGAATAGGCAATAGGCAATAGGCAATAAGAAGACAGAGACTCCCTTCGCCTCCTCCGCTCCCTCCGCTTCCTCCGCCCCTCCGCCCCCCTGCCCCTCCGCCCCCATTCAAAATCCCCCTCCCGACAGAAACGAAAGGGGGACGGATGGAATTGACAGCGGATCTGGAATTAAGCGTCTGAATCAGCTTTTTGGAGCAATTCAGCGCGGATCATACCGCCATCCCAAGTCCAATCTGGCTTCTCTTGTTTGGGGATAAAATTGGCCAGGATAGTGTCGGGGCTGCTTTCATAAAATTGCGTAATTTCTGCGATCGCCCACAGGCCCCACGGTGCCCGCACCCAAATTTTATCGCCGATCGCGAACACTTCGCCCTGGGGATTTTTGGCTTCCGAGAGTTCCACCAGGGGTTTGGGTTTGTGCTTGACGGGTTTGGGGAGTCTCGACGGGCGGGGCCGGTCCTTGTTGAAGTTCGGGCGTTTGGAGTCTTCCGGATTGGGGGTCGGACGTTTGGTATCTTCCGGCTTCTCCGTTTGATCCGCGACAGGCTTTGTCTCTGGTTCGGGGGGTTTCTTGGGTCGGGTAACGGCCAATATTTTGTGATTGCTACTCATTAATTCTCCCGGATGCTACTACGTCACCATATCCTGTGTACATTTTATTCGTTTCCCAATGACTCTGACGAATGCCGTGCATCGTCGAGATCGAGAAAAACCGCGATCGCTCGGTTGATCCTTGGGGCTATTCTAGAATATCCTATTTTTTCTATGCACCGGGAGCGGCGGAATATCCGGAGCGTATCGATGCTCGGGAGAAACGGGCGAACATGGCGACGAAAATCCTCAAACTCCCGATTCTCCGGCTATCGGTTCCGTCATCTCCAAAATTTGGTCGAACTCAAAATTATCCGTCAACTCTCTGAGGCAGCGGCCCAAATCCGCTTGGGATTCGGGAATTTCTGCGATCAGGGCGAGAATTTCGGGTTCGTCCGTACACAAGACGGCCCGGTGCACTCGCGCGATCCAGGTTTTCGGCATTTCCCGGAGGCGATCGCCGATCGTCGCGGATGGGAGGTCGCAAGTCGGGGGGGACTCGGTTTCTGGGGACATCAATTCCAGATTATCTTTATATTCGTAGCGCACCCCCAAATGTTGTGCCATTTGATCGAATAAGATCGCCTCGCGGAAAGGCTTGCTGACGAAATCATCGCACCCCGCCGCCAAAATGCGCGATCGCTCCTCCTCGAAGGCGTGGGCTGTCAGAGCGATAATCGTCGGGACGCGATCGGGGGGAATTTCGGTTTTGATCCGGCGGGTCGCCTCCAAACCGTCCATCACCGGCATCCGCATATCCATCCAGACCAGATGGGGGAACCACTCAGCGGAGGTTCTGAGGGCCTGCAAGCCGTTTTCGGCCTCCCGCACCTCAAAACCCACCTCGGAGAGCAAATGCACCAGCACGCGGCGATTTTCCTCGGCATCTTCAACCACCAAAATTCGGTAAGTCGGTTCTCCGGGAGCTAAACCGATGACCCGTTTGGGATTGGGTTGGGCGGGAATCTCTTTGCGATCGGCGGCTTTGACGAGGATTTCAAATTGAACCGTGGTGCCGTGTCCCACCCGAGTGTTAACGGAGATCTCGCCACCCATCATCCGCACGAATTTTTGGCTGATCGGCAATCCCAAACCCGTGCCCTCGTTGGACTTGCGGCCCGTCTCCGTCTGTCCGAACGCTTCAAATAGCAGGGGGATCTCCGCCTGGGCGATTCCGGGGCCGGTGTCTTCGACTTCAAAGGCCAAAATCGTCCCGTCGGGGTGCGGGCGGGGGGAACATTGCACCCGCAAGGTGACTTGTCCGCGATCGGTAAATTTGATCGCATTTCCCAACAAATTGATCAGAACTTGGCGGAGCTTGTTCTCGTCGGTTTTCACATATTGGGGCACCTCGGGTCTGCAGTCGAAAAACAACTGGAGTCCCTTGTTTTTCGCCCGCAACCCCAACATTTCCTCCAAATTGCCCAACAGGTAATGCAGGTCAAAACTGTCCTCGTTGAAGGTGATGCGGCCCGCTTCGATCTTGGACATTTCCAAAACGTCGTTGATCAGTTCCAACAGGTGTTCCCCGGAGCGGCCGATAATTTTGACCTGCTCCCGCTGGGACGGGTTCAGGTGGTCGTCGCGGGCGAGAATTTGGGTGAAACCCAGGATGGCATTCAGGGGGGTCCGCAACTCGTGGCTCATCTTGGCCAAAAATTCGCTCTTAGCCCGGTTGGCGGCGTCGGCCGTCTCCTTCGCCCTTTGCAACTGGTCCATCAGTTCGACTTGCTGGAGGGCGACCCCCAATTGGTTGGCAATTTGCAGCAGCAAGCTGACTTCCCGAGATTCCCAATGGCGGGGGAGGCGGTGTTGGTAGACGCCGAGCATCCCCCACTGGGTTTCGCCGAGGAAAACGGGGGCGACGAGGTAGGCGCGGATGTCGAACCGCTCCATCAGGCGGCGGTGGGAGTCGGAGAGGGGGGCGGTGTAGATGTCGTCGATCGCCCGCCGGTGGCTATTTTGATGGGTATTTCCCGGACTTTCGAGCAGGTGTTCGGAAAACCAGATTTCTTTTTCGGGGGCATCTTTCAATGTCGGGCTCCCGGCGATGGCGGACTCGAATAAAAATTGCCCCTTCGAGTCGGGCAAGTTTCGGTAAACCACGACGCGATCGCAGCGGAGGATCTGCCGCACTTCCTGGGCCGTCGCCTTGAAAATCATGTCGATATCCAACGTCTGCCGGATGGTTTCGATCACCCGCGCCAGGGCCCGTTCCTGTCGGGCGGCTTTGGCCTGTTCTTCGGACTGTTGCTGAGCCCGGGTCAGCAATTGTGCCTGTTGGATGGCGACGCCGAGTTGGGTGGCAATTTTGCGGACAAATTCCACCTCCGAAGCTTTCCAGTGGCGGGGGGCCGAACACTGGTGGATGCAGAGCAATCCCCAAAGTTGGCTCCCTTTTAACAGGGGGATCACCAAATTGGCGCGAATTTGAAACGCTTCGAGCAGTCGAATGTAGCAGGGATTCAAACGGGCCTCGTAAATGTCGGCGACGGACTGGAGCCGGGAGTGCTGGTATCCGGAGACGAGTTTGCCCGTAAAACAAGGGTCTTGAATCCTCCGGGTGAGGGTGGAGTTGAAGGCTGGCAAAACGTCCTCGGAAATAAACTGGCCGCGGGTATGATTTGAGGTGGAATCGAAGCGGAAGACGGCGACGCGATCGGCTTCGAGCAGTTGGCGGACTTCCCGAGTGGCGGTCTGAAAGATGGTGTCGATGTCGAGGGTGCGCCGAATTTTGTCGATCACTTGAGCCAGGGCTCGCTCCCGCTCCGCTTCCCGCAGCAAATGTTCGGCTTTGCGACGCAGTTCGATTTCCAGGGTGGTCTGGAGTTTTTCCTTTTGCTGTTTCGTCTGAGCCAACAGTTGAGCCTGTTGGATGGCGACGCCGAGTTGGGCGCCGATTTGCATGAGAAAGTTGATCTCGGGCGAAGTCCACACCCGGGGCCCGGAATTTTGAAAGGCGGCCAGCAGCCCCCACAACTGTTGATTTTGATAGATGGCGATGATGGCGTAGGCCCGGGCTTGGTAGCGCTCCAGGATGTCGATGTAACAGTCGGAAAATCCGGCTTTGTAGATGTCGTCGCAGACCCGAAACACCTCGCCCCGGCTGAACGGACCTCCCTCGGTTTCTTGGAGGTGGGTATCGACGTTGGGGGAGCTGGATAAGTATTTGAGGCTGCACTCGCTGATATTGGCTCTCACAGACGCATCCCGGTGCTGGAGGTTCATCAGGGAGAGCCACCCGTCGGCTTGGGATTCCACCATGAATTCGCCGCTCCAGTCGGCGTTGAAGCGATAAATCACGACGCGATCGCACTCGAGCAACTGGCGGACTTCTTGGGTGCTGGTGTCGAAGATCGTCTCCAGGTTCAGGGACTCGCGGATCTTGTTGATGATCGCGGCTACGGCCTTCTCCCGCTGCACGGCCTGGGCCACCGCCTGGGTGAGGTCGTCGGACTGCCGCTGCAACTTTTGCACGAATTCGGCGTGTTGGAGGGCGATACCCAGGTGGGTGGCGATTTGGCGGACGAATTCGATCTCCGGCGGACGCCACCGCCGGGGGCCGGAACATTGGTGGATGCACAGGAGTCCCCACAGGTTCTCCCCCTGCAACAGGGGCACGACGAGGTTGGCCCGCACCTGAAACCGTGCCAAAATTTGGACGTGACAGCGGGCCAGGGGCAGGGTGTAGATGTCTTCGGCCATCCAAATTCGCCCCTGTCGGTAGTATCGGGCGTGATGCTCTCCGAAACAGTGGTCACTGATTTTGGCGGCCAGGGCACAGTTATACTCGGGCAGGACGTCTTCCGAGACGAATTCTCCGCATTGATATTGGGAGTCGGTGTCGAAGCGGTACATCCCGACGCGATCGGCGTCGAGGAGTTGCCGTACTTCCCGGGCGGTGGAGGTGAAGATGCTTTCGAGGTCGAGGGATTCCCGGATTTTGCCGATCACGGCGAACAGGGCTTTTTGTTGGGCGACCTGGGAAGATTCGGCCGCCGGGGATTTGAGTTGGGCGACCTGCCGGCGTAGGGCGGCTAATTCTTGCATCAGTTCTTCCCGCGTCGGGGTGTTGGGGGTGAGTTCGGACATTTGCAATTAACAATTAACAATTAACAATTAACAATTAATAATTAATAATTATATTTTTTGTTTTTTTGACCGTACAAACTTCTCGATGGTCTTGTCGGGGCCCCTGGCTTGCGCCCCGATTTGAGATTTCCCTACACCCTACACCCTACCCCCTACACCCTCCTACTATGGCAGGGCGGTGACACGATCGCGGCCGTGTTCTTTGGACTGGTACAGGGCGCGATCGGCCAGATCGATGAGGGTGGAGGGGTGGTTTTCGGGGTGGGGAATTTGACTGCCGACGCCGAAACTGAGGGTGACGATCGCACCGATTTGAGAGTGGGGGTGGGGGATTTCCAGGTGCCGCACCGATCGCGAGATGTCTTCGGCTACGGCGATCGCGCCGTCCAAGGGGGTGTTGGGCAGCAAGACCGCGAATTCTTCTCCGCCGTACCGGGCCGCCAGGTCCGCGGGCCGTTTGAGGGAGTCGCTGATGGCTCGGGCGATCGCCCGCAGGCAGTCGTCCCCCATCTGATGGCCGTAGTGGTCGTTGTAGGGTTTGAAATAATCGACGTCGCACATGATCAGGGACAGGGGTTGCCCCTCCCGGGCCAGACGCCGCCATTCGCGATCGATGTATTCGTCAAATCGGCGTCGGTTGGCGACGTGGGTGAGGCCGTCGAGATGGGCGAGGCGGTACAGTTCGGCGTTGGCTTTTTGCAATTCGGATTGCGATCGCTGCAGGGCCGCTTCGATTTCCTTTCGCCTCTGAATCTCTTCTTGAAGTTGTCGATTCTGGATTTGCAGTTGTTGCTGCTGCCGCCGCAATGTGATTTGAGTTTTGACCCGCACCAACACTTCTTCGACTTGAAAGGGTTTGGTAATGTAATCGACCCCCCCCATCGTGAAGGCTTTGACTTTATCGGGCAGCTCGTCCAAAGCACTCATGAAAATGACGGGAATTTCGGCGGTGCGGCTGTCGGCTTTGAGTTGCACACAGACTTCGTAGCCGTCCATGTCCGGCATCTTGATGTCGAGCAGCACCAAATCCGGGGGGGAAGCCCGAGCCGTGATCAGCGCCATTTTGCCCTTGGTGACGCGCCGGACTTCATAGCCGTTGTCGATCAACATCTCCGAGAGCAGTCGCAAGTTATCCGGTTTGTCGTCAACCAGCAAAATATTACCCAACTTGGAATGGTTTGGAAGCCGGATCATTGGCGCGTTAGGAAACCGGAAAGAGACAGAAAAATGGGATGGGTACGGGCGATCAGCGGGCGATCGGGATAGATCTCAAAATTGAAGCAATCTATCCCTCTATGATACAACCGTGTAGCCATTTCCAACCCCCCCACCGCCGACTCGATACCGGACCAAAATTTCATATCGCCGTCACACGGATGCAACGAATCCGTCAAATCCCCGATTTAACTTAGGAATCGTAAGTTAATCAAAGGTTTGAGCCATGCAAGATTTATCGAAATCCTCCGGTCCCCGGTTTCAACCGATCGCCTATCTGTCGATGGCGCTGTTGGGCGCGGCGGCCACTTGGGGGGTCACGACCTACACCTCCGATGCCCGTTCCTCAAGCATAACTCCAGAAGAACCGATCGCTTCCCAAGTTTCCCCGGATGCTTCCCTGGCCCAAAATCCCAACCTCGTGAGTGCCGTGGTGGAGCGGGTGGGAGCGGCAGTGGTGCGGATCGATACGGCGAAAACCGTGGAAACAAATGTCCCGGATGCGTTTCAAGATCCGTTTTTCGGCCAATTTTTCGGCCCCGGAATGCCCGATGTCCCCCGAGAGCGGACGGTTCGGGGCGAGGGGTCTGGATTTATCGTCGGCGCGGACGGGCGCATCCTCACCAACGCTCACGTGGTGGACGGGGCGACGGATGTGCGCGTCACCCTGCGGGACGGCCGGGAGTTTGAAGGCCGAGTTCTGGGGACGGACCCGGTGACGGACGTGGCGGTGGTGAAGATCGAGGCGGACGACCTGCCGACGGTGAGTTTGGGCGATTCCGAGCGGTTGCAGCCCGGAGAAATGGCGATCGCGATCGGAAATCCCCTCGGACTGGAAAATACGGTGACGATGGGAATTATCAGCGCCACGGGCCGATCGAGCAGCGACATCGGCGCCCCGGACAAGCGGGTGAGTTTCATCCAAACCGACGCGGCAATCAACCCCGGAAATTCCGGCGGGCCGCTGCTGAACCAACGGGGCGAAGTGATCGGCATGAACACGGCGATCATCCAGGGCGCCCAGGGGTTGGGATTCGCCATCCCCATCAATCGGGTGGAAAATATCGCCGACCAAATTATCGCCAATGGCAAGGTGGAACATCCGTTTTTGGGCATCCAAATGGTCACGTTGGACCCCCAGGTGAAGGAGGATATCAACGGCGACCCCAACAGCGGTTTGAGCGTGCAGGCTGACCGGGGGGTGCTGATCGTGCGGGTGGTTCCCGGTTCTCCGGCCCACGAGGCGGGGTTGCGATCGGGTGACGTGATCGCCAAGATCGACGGCAAAGCGATTAAGGATGCCGCCGAGGTTCAGGAAGCGGTGGAAAACATCGGGGTGGGCGGTCGATTGCAAATGGAATTGCAGCGCAACGGCCAAATTCAAACTTTGGCGGTCCGCACCGGAACGATGGCGAATGAAGGCTAGGTGCAACTGGGTGGGCAACTCTATAAGGTTGCCCCCACACAGACACAACTACAACTGGGCGGGCAACCAGAGACGGTTGCCCCCACACAGACCCAACTACAATTGGGCGGGCAACCAGAGACGGTTGCCCCC
>NZ_JAJENU010000627.1:0-14186 GCF_035615495.1 Lyngbya sp. CCY1209
TTGATAATTTGTTGATGGGCAAGCACAGAGCCTTGCCTCCACTGATGGGAAATGGCTTGTTGATAATTTGTTGATGGCCAAGCACAGAGCCTTGCCTCTACCGATGGGAAAATCAGGCTTTTCCAATTAAATCCGCCACGATTTTTGCCGAACTCATCACCCCCGGAATCCCGGCGCCGGGATGGGTCCCCGCACCGACAAAATACAGGTTCGGGATATCTTCGCTGACGTTGTGGGGGCGGAACCAGGCGGACTGCATCAGCGTCGGTTCGATGGAAAATGCGCTTCCCAAATGGCTGTTGAGGGTGTCGCGGAAGTGCGGGGGATCGATGTAATGTTCGGTGACGATATGTTTGGATAAGTCGGGAAGATAATTTTTTTCTAAAAACTGGATGATGCGATCGCGGTACGGTTTCGCCGCCGTTTTCCAGTCCGTATTTCCCGCCAAATTGGGGACGGGAGATAACACATACCAACAGTCGCACCCCGAGGGTGCCAGGGACGGATCGGTAGCCGTGGGACGGTGCAAGTACAGGGAAAAATCGTCCGCTAAATGTTTGCGTTTAAATAAGTCGTCCATCAGTTCTCGATAGCGGGGACCCATGATGATTTCGTGGTGCGCCATATTGTCATAGCGCCTGTTGGTGCCGAAGTAAACCACGAACAGGGAAATGGAATGGCGCAGGGATTTAATTTTGCGATCGCCGTATTTTCTCCTAAACCGTTGCGGGATTAAATGCAAGTAAGTAAACGAGACATCCCCGTTACTCACCACCGCATCCGCTTCCAGGGTTTCTCGATTTTTCAGAATTACACCTGTCGCCCGTTGTGTCTTCTCATCGATGACAATTTCATCGACTTCTGAATTGAACAATAACTCTCCGCCACTCTCTTTAAACAGCCGCGCCAGCGCCCCCACCAACGCCCCGGTTCCCCCCATCGCGAACCAGATGCCGAACGCCTGTTCGAGTTTGTGAATCATGGCGTAAATTGAGGTACTTTGGAACGGATTTCCGCCGATGAGTAACGGGTGAAAACTGAACACCTGTCGCAGTCGTTCATCCCGGATATATTGGTTGACAAATCCCGCCACCGAGCGATAGGATTGTAGTTGCACCATATCCGGGGCGACTTTCAGCATATCGGTGAATTTCAGAAAGGGTGTGGTCATCAAGGGCAGTCCCTTTTCAAATACCGAGTCGGCGGCTTGGCAGAATTTTTGGTATCCGGCCACATCGGCGGGGTTGAATTGTTCGATTTGGCGGATAATCTGTTCGGGATTATCGTTATATTCAAAGACGGAACCATCGGGGAATCGCACCCGATAAAAGGGGTCGAGTTTGACCAATTTGAGATAGTCTTCCGAATTTTTGCCGCACAGTTTAAAGAGGTCGTGAATCAACCAGGGGGAGGTGATAATTGTCGGACCGCCGTCGAAGGTGAATCCATCCTGTTGATAAACGTAGGCGCGGCCTCCGGGTTTGTCGCGTTTTTCGAGAAGGGTGACTTGGTGCCCGATCGCCCGCAACCGGATCGCCGTCGCCAGCCCCCCGAGTCCGCCGCCGATGATGATAATTTTCATGACTGGAGTGAATCAAAATTGATAAATTGATGCTATCCTGAAACGGCGGAAATTGAAACGGATTCGATCGCCACCCCATACCGATCGCCCAACGGTGACGGTCCGCCAATCCGGGGGGAGCGATCGCCCTTTCCCCTCCCCGAGTCCCGCCGATTTAAGGAGTGATTCGGGCGGGGGATACGGAGTGATGCTGTCGCACACTTTCCGGCTTCCCAGGACTATAATAAAACACTGACTTGTCCCCAAATTTCCCAGCGCTATTGCCAGAGCATCAATGAGCAGATTTTATCGTCTCCCGTTGCCAGCCACAATTTTGGCGATATTGCCGATCGCCCTCCTGGCCGGATGTTCCCAGTCCGGGCCGTCGGATACCGCTACCCGCCCCTCCAATGCGGCGATCGCGGCCCCGGTGTCCCGGGGGGAGTGGGTTCGCGAGGGTGCGGTGGCGCGCTCGTCGGGTCAGATCCTCTCCAAATCCAACACCTGCACCGAAGCCAACCCCTTCGACGAATCCGTTCGCTTTGCCCTGAAAGCCTCCAGTTTAGCCCAGACCGCCCGCACCAAGGAAGATTGGGACGAGGTAGCCCGCCAGTGGGTGCAGGCGGTGGCGTGGATGCAGGCCGTCCCCCCCCAGAGTCCGAAACGGGCCTTCGCGGAGAAAAAGGTGGTCGAATACATGAGAAACTTGACCTATTCCCAGCAACAGGCCACCAAAACCAGCTCCGCCGCCGGATTTCCCAGCTTCGAGAGCGAACCCTTCGATAGCCAACTGCAACTTTATCTGTCCTATTTGAACACCGTTGGCACCCCCGATGTATTGATCGTGGGCAGTTCCCGCGCCCTCCAGGGGGTCGATCCCAACCAAATGCAGCGGTCCCTCGCCGCCAAGGGATACGGGAACCTGAAAATTTTCAACTTCGGCATCAACGGCGCCACCGCCCAGGTTGTCGATTATTTGCTCAAACTGGTGTTGCCCCCCGATCGCCTCCCCCGGATGATTGTCTGGGCCGACGGGGTGCGGGCCTTCAACAGCGGACGCTTTGATCGCACCTTCGCCGCCATTCTCGACTCCGCCGGACATCGGCGGTTGGCCTCCGGCGTCCGCCCCCAACTGGCCCAAAATGAAGTCAACCCAACCACCTGCTACGAACTCCCCCAACCCTGCGACGCGACGGGCTCGAAGTGGAAGTTCATGCACACGGAGGAGGAAATGGCTTTGCAACCCGCAAACAATGTTGCCCCGTCCGGGAATTTCCAAGATCTGATCTACCGTCCCGAACAACAGCCGATCGCCGCCCGTTTGGCCTCCCTAAATGCGATCGACGCCAACGGCTTTTTGCCCCGGAGCGATCGCTACAACCCCTACACTTACTATCAACGCCGCCCCTACGTCCCCGGCCAGTATGACGGCGACTATCGGGCCTTCAACTTGCAGGGCGTCCAGGCCCGGGCCTTCGATTCGGTGGTGGCCTTCACCTCCGCCCGCAACATCCCTCTGGTGTTCGTCAACCTCCCCCTCACCGACGACTATCTCGACTCGGTGCGCTGGTCCGCCGAACGCCAATTCCGCGATCGCATGAGATACCTCTCCCAACAGTTCGGTTTCCTATTTATCGACTTATCGGAACAGGCGTTAACCCAATATAATTACTTCGTCGATCCCAGCCACCTGAACCGCTACGGCGCCCAGGCGGTGGCTCAAAAATTAGCCGCCAATCCCTCCATTCCCTGGCCCCGGAGGAAATAATTGATAATTGATAATTGATAATTAACAATTAATAATTATTGATTGTTAATTTATTTCCCGACTCCCGACTCCCGACTCCCGACTCCCCCATCAAACTCTCCGATCGCCAACGGTTCGTCCAAGCTCTGGCGGTGTCCTTGGGAGAGTTGATGCAAGTATTGGCGCGATCGCTCGGATCGTTCTAGGTTAATAAAATAACTGCCGTCCACGTCCTTGTAAAAAAGCGCCCCCTGACTGATCATTTCAATGTCGGGGTGCGATCGCGATTCCGGTGCGAATAGCGCCCAATCGGACTCGGAGGGGACGAATCCGGCGGGGAGTTGGCCGTCGAGGATTGCCAAAATTTGGGCTTCGCAGGCGCGAGTATTAACCCCCCGTTCCTCCAGACGATTCATCACCACTTTCGCCGATAGGGGTACATCTCCGAACACCTTTAGCAGTTCTCCGAGTAGGAAATAATCCCCGTATTGTTGGCGGGCAAAATCGAAGAATTGGGGATATAATTTCACTCTAGCCAATCCCGACGCCACGGACTCGCCGGGGTTCGGAGTTTGCATGACGGCGGCACTGGGGAGCTTTTGTCGTAACCACTGGGTGAAGGCCGGCCAAGAGCCGTTTCCCCCCCAACAAATCGCCCGTTTGACTGCTACAGGGGAGGTTCCCACCCGACTCATCAATTGGTTGAGTTCCCGGTTTAAGGTTTGGATGAAGGGTTGCAGCACCCGGCGGTTGAAATCCGCTTGAGTCAATTTTATTTCGGTTCCTTTGAGGGGGAGAGTTAGATTTTTTCCCTGCTGTAAAATGTTTTTATTATTTTCAATCAGATTGAACAGGGGTGATTGAAAATTGGGATTGTCTCCGGCGAGCAAATCTTGGGGGATCAGTTGATAAATGATATCCCAATTCAGGTCATCTCCGCCGTAGGCGATACTTTCCCCGATCGCGATATTTTCCGCAAAATCGACCAGCATCAATTCCGTGGTTTTTGCCCCCGAATTGATCATCAGAGTCAGTCCCTCCGGGGGCGGTTCGTCCGATGGGGTCAGCAAAGTCGCGATCGCATCTTCCACCGTCAAGATTTGGCCGGGATTGTCCACCAAACCCGTCTCCAGAATGGCTTCCCGGACGTTGAAACGGTAGGCGTGGGAGGCGTTGGCGGGGCCCCCCACGATGACACCGGCGAGGCGATCGAGGGCGTTTTTGAAGGCGTCCGGTTCCAATCCGATCGCGCCGCAGGTGTGGGGGCGGGGCAGACTCAGCTTTTCCCCCGACTCCGGAGACAATTCGACTGCCCCGACATGGGGATTTAGGGTCGAAATTAACAACTGTAAAGCCCGCCGAAATTCGCCCAAAAATAGGGTGTGATTCGGGTCGATTTGCAGGAGGGGATAGGGCGTTTCGGAGGCTCCGAAATGGTGGGGGATGGTTCGGCAAAGATGCGGTTTGAATCGGTCCAAAACCACCGCCTCATCGGTTCCCTTCGGATGCCAGTTTACCCGGCCCGGGAGGCGAAATCGGCGATTTTCCTCGCCTTCGGACACCCAATAAATGGGATAGACTTTCTGAGTGGCGGGAAGCAGCAGAGATGCGGCCAGTCCCGTCGAACCGACATCCAGGCCGAGATACCACCGTCGCGAGTACAAATCTTTCGGCGTCGGGGGTGAGTTTTTCCCGGCGGTCGGCTGTTCGGATGGGACGGATTTCGGCTCTTTTGACATCAAATTTTCTACCCTCCTCAGAATTGGGAATTTGGGGATTTTATCTCAGCCGTCTAGGATGTTTTTTTCCCCGAATTATTCATGGGTTTCGCTTGACTCATTTCTTGATATAGGGCCTCCAAGCTGAGGAAATCTCCGCCGCCATCGTCGCCGGCAGACCTTTCGTCTTTGTCCGCTTTCTGCGGTTGGGAAGGGGTTTCGGATGCGTCGAAACTGTCGAGCAAATCGTCGAGGGTGACATCGGAATCGCCCCATCCCGAAAATGGGTCGTCGGCCGATTCGGACTCCGGAGATTGCGGGCGATCGCCGGATTGGCGATCGGATTCCAATTCGCCAAACAGGTTGTCAAATGTGATGGTTTCTTCTGCCGTCTCATTTTGGGGTAAGATCAATTCGTCGGAACTGTCCGAAATCTCCAATTCCTCATCCTCTGAAAACGGCTGTTCCAAGCTGGCTAATTCTGCTTCCAGATGTTGCAGGGTTTGTTTGTCGATCAGAAGTTGCGAGTCGATTTGATCGTCATCTTCTTCGGATGCGGACGGCAGCAAGTTTTCGTCGGGGGAAGCGTGAACGAAATTTTCCAGGGGTTCTTCATCCAATTCCAGCGAATCAAAAATATTGCCGAAGTCTTCGAGGGTAGTTTCATCCTGGAAGTCGGCGGGTTGAGACGCGGGGGAGGCTTGACGGGGTAGATTTTCGGTTGAATTGGGCTGATTCATCGCTAAATCTTCATTTTCTAACAGCAGTTCGGCATCGGCTCCTTGTTGCCTCGAGGATTCGTCGAATTTCTCGGGCTGACTTCCGTTTAAACTTTCTGTCAGATCGTCCAGTTGCCCGATCGCGATCGCTTCTTCTTCCGTCTCCTCGAATAAGTCTTGGGTATCGAGTCTTTCCTCATCGTCTTCTATTTCCGAATCCTCGCTTTCGGAATCGGTTTCGGAGGAGTCCGGAAATAAGTCCTCGGCATTCCAGGCGATCGCATCTGCTTCCTCTTCTTCTGCCAATTCTCCGTTAACTTCCACGGCGGCTTCAGCGGTGATGTCGTCCCCTTCTTCCCCTTCTTCTTCGGGGAACAAATCCTCGGCATCCCAGGCGATCGCATCTGCTTCCTCTTCTTCTGCCGATTCTCCGTTAACTTCCACGGCGGCTTCAGCGGTGATGTCGTCCCCTTCTTCCCCTTCTTCCTCGGGGAACAAATCCTCGGCATCCCAGGCGATCGCATCTGCTTCAGAATCGCCGATATGATCCCCGGCTTCGATTTCTTCTTCCGGCAAGTTTTCGTCTAAATCCCAGCTTTCTTCCTCGTCGATTTTCGCCTCCGTTTCTGTCGCAAAACTGTCGAATTCATCTACGTCTAAATCTTCCATATCTAGACGAATTGAATCGGGTTCTTTTTCCGCTTTAGATTCAGTCTTAGAGACTTTTTTCGGAAGGGGAAGTTCGACACCGGCGAAGGGAAATAAACTCTCGATATCTTCCCCTTCTTCCCCGTCGGGAAATTCCTGGGGAATCCCTTCCGGAACGGAGACATCCTCCCGCTTCGCCTCCGGCCGGCGGGCAGATTCCGCCGGGGGGGTCGCCACCGGCTTGTCCGCAATGGCGTCAGATTTTTGGGGCGAGGGGGGCATCGGTTCCTCATCCGTCAGTTGCAATGAGGATTGCCATTGAGTCGTCGTGGCTTGGCTCAACTGCTGAGTCAGGTGATTAATCCAAGCCGAAAAAATCACCTCCCCCTGTTTGCCCAGACCGTGCATTTTTTCGAGATTTTGGGATAGGGATTCATGATAGGTTTGCAAATTACTTTGCAGGGCCTCAAAAATGACGCTCAAACTCGAATCCAAGGTCATCAACAGGTGATCAGACTGAGCCTGCAACATCCGCATTTGTTCAAGTCGCCCGGCCGGAGTCAGCCGGGGCAAGAGTTTGGACGTTTCCGACTCATCCCCAAAATTTTCCGTTTCCGAGAGCGGGGAAGTGTGGCGGTCGTAGCGTTCCAGGTCTCCTCGCGTCGGCGTATCGACGGTTTCCGCCGTCAGCACCGCCTCGATCACCCGTTCTTCGAGTTGGGAGAGCGTCTCCGCCACCCGCTGGGTGAGGCTGTCCTGGAGGCGGTTCATCAGTTCTTGCAGGAATTGGGCGATCAGTTGTTGGCGGTCGGTTTCCCCGTCGATGGGGGTGAGATGTTCTTGGCGGCGACTTTCCAAGGTGCGGATATCTTGGACGAGGCGTTGCCGTTCCTGTCGCAATTCTTCCACTTCATTTTGGAGGAGTCCCGTCAGTTGCGATCGCAGGTAGCCCATTTCTTCTCGGAGCGCCTGCCAAATCTCCTGCTGTGGGGACGGCGCGGCCGACGAGAGGTCGCCGGGGGAGACCCGGGGAAGGAGCGATCGCGGGGAGTCGCCCATCTCCCGCTGTAGGGATACGAGGTAGTTGCGAACTCGCTCTAAAACCTGTCGCGCCCGGGTAACCGTTTCGCCGAAGGCCACCCAGGGGAGTCTCGGGCTGGGTTGACTGAGCACTTCGTCAATTTCAGCAATTAGAGCCTGAATTTGATCCTGATGAGAAGTCAAGGCAGGAACCTCATTTTTACTAGCGTTTGAATCGGAATGAGCCGTGGTCTAGTTCAATTTCCGAATCCAGAGTCCGAATCCCTTCTCCTGTCCGGATTGCCCTGGAAAAATCAGCGGACGGCCCGGGTGAACCTGTTGCGAAGCCTGATGCTCGCGCTCCAATCCTTCAAAAATCTTCCCGACGTAGAAACCAACTCCTATGTTCTCTTCCATCATAGGTTAGGGATCGGACCCAACTCAAGGAATTGTCCCCGGGTACTCTGGACCCCTCGGTTTCCCCTTACGGAGCGATGGTGGCGATCGGGTGAATTGTAAGCCCATGCCATCGTTTTGCTTCACAATTCCTTTAAAATAAGAGTTGCCCACCTCACATCCAGTCCGCACCCGACCGGGATGGGAGCGCGATCGCCATCAAGACCGAACCCATCCAGACCGCGGCCCGAAGGCCGGACGATTCCCGCCGGTTCGATTCCGAAACGTTCCACCCGCGATCGGGTGTTCGCCCGGTCCGGGTATTCTGGTCAACGGTAGCGAAACCCAACAATAGTGGTATTGTTGGACTAGGGTTGGCGCCGTGGCGGGCTGCGGTGAAGTGAATTGGATCGGTTCATCAATTTCCTCCCCGCCCGACCACAGCTTCAACGAATTTCAAACATGATAGCCCAATGGAAGATCGGTACTTCTCCCGCGAGTCACAATCAGATATCACCCGCATGATTCTCTCGACTCCGTTTTTTCTGGGTCTGCCCGACGAGGTGGCCGAAAAAGCGACAGCTCATGTGGTGGGTCGCAGCCATCCGGCCAATCAGGTGATTCTGTTGGAGAATGATTGGGGCAGCTCCGTGTATTTTATTTTGGATGGCTGGGTGAAAATTCGCACCTACAACCTCGACGGCAAGGAAGTCACCCTCAACATTTTGGGCAAGGGCGAACTGTTCGGCGAAATGGCGGCCCTCGACGAGGTGCCCCGTTCCACGGACGTGATCACCCTCGCCCCGACGACCATCGGCAATATGCCCGCCCAGGATTTCGTGGAACTGATCAACACCGAACCCCTGGGTGGCATCCGCCTCGCCCAGTTGATGGGCCGGCGCCTGCGCCAGGTGAACCGGCGGTTGCGGTTGCGGGAGTCCGACAGCGCCTCCCGGGTGGCGGACATCCTGTTATTTTTGGCCGAGGGACAGGGAAAAACCACCGACACGGGGACGCAAATTCCCAACCTGCCCCACCGGGAACTCAGCAGTCTCAGCGGACTGGCTCGGGAAACGGTCACTCGGGTTCTGAGTAAACTGGAGAAGAAAGGGTTAATCAAGCGCGATCGCGAAACCCTGAGCATCCCCGACGTCCACGCCCTGGAGCGGATGTTGGTCTGACGGGTGGGCCTGGGTGCGATCGCCCGATTTCCCCTCTCCCACTCTTGCCCCTTTCAATTCCCGGCCGCATGAGCGATTTTCCCAAGACCAACGCCGACTCCCCCCCCAAATCCCCCGATTCTCTCCCTTCGACATCCCCGCTGATGATGGTGGAAACGGCGTTTCTCGCCAGCGCCGCCAGTCTGATTTGGTTCGTCAACTACTACTTTCCCCTCGGTCCGCTGTTGCGGGTGTTTTTCCCCCTCCCCATCGCGTTACTCTACCTGCGCTGGAACCGTCGAGCCGCCAATATGGGCGCCCTCACCTCCGGGTTGCTGCTGACGGTGTTGATGGGACCGACGCGCAGCGTTCTGTTTTTAATTCCCTACGCCTGGATGGGGGTGGTGTTGGGCGGGTTGTGGAAGCGCGGCGCCCGCTGGCCGATTTCGGTGGCCATCGGGGCTTTAATCGGCGCGATCGGCTTCTTTTTTCGCTACTGGCTGCTCTCCATCCTCCTCGGCCGGGATCTGTGGGTCTACGCCACCACGCAAATCGCGGAACTGGCCGAGTGGATCTTCATCAAGTTGGGGTTGCTGGCCCCCCCGAGTCTGCTTTTCGTCCAACTCGTCGCCGTGTTGATGGTGTTTGCCAACAGCATCGTCTATCTCTTCGTGGTGCACCTGGTGGCCCTGCTGATGCTCGATCGCCTCAAATCCCCCATCCCCCGCCCCCCCCGCTGGGTGCAAATCTTACTCGACTACGACGAATGACGGCAATTCGGGTTTACACGGAACTTCCCCGGGGGGAAAGGTGGTCGGAGCGGTATCGGGGCTGCAAGCCTCTATTCGCCTGCGTTTTGGGATTCACCGAGACGGGGTTGCTGCCGGGGATCTCGGGGGCGGGGGCGACGCCGGACGACCGCCGCCGGACTTATCTGGCCGACGCCGAATTCCTCCACGACGGCCCGAACCCCCATCCCAAATATCCCCTGCCGCCGCTGGTGGCGGGGGCATCTCCGGTGTTGATTTCTCGGGCCGTCATCGAAACCTTGGAGATTCCTTTGTATCTGTTCGATGCCGGGGTTCCCGTGGTTCCCTCCGTGCCGAGCATCCATCTGGGGGGGGTTCCGGCCCGGTGCGTCAGTTCGGGGGCGGCGTTGGATTTGGCGGTCGTCCGGGCGTTATTTGAGGCGGGGTTGGCCTGGGGCGATCGCCTCGGAAAGATGGCTCAAAACAGTTATGTCGCGATCGGAGAATGCGTCGTCGGTGGGACGACCACGGCTCTGGCGGTGCTGGTGGGGTTGGGAATTCCGGCGGCGGGAAAAGTTAATAGTAGCCACCCCCGCTGCAATCACGGTCAAAAATTGGCGATCGCGGAGGCGGGACTGCGGGCCGCTGATTTGAACCCCGGCGCGGCCGACCCGTTTCGACTCGTCGCCGCCGTCGGCGACCCCATGCAGATCGCCGTCGCGGGCCTGACGATCGCGGCCGTCAGGAGGGCCGGGGTGCTGCTGGCGGGGGGCACCCAGATGTTGGCGGTCTACGCCCTCACCCGGGCGATCGCCGAGGGCGAAAATTTGCCCTGGACTCCCGACCGGGTGGCGGTCGGCACCACCCGCTGGGTGGCGGAAGACCCGACGGGGGACACCCCGGGACTGGCCCGGGCGGCCGGTCCGGTTCCCCTGCTGGCGACCCAACTCAGTTTTGCCCGTTCCCGATATCCCCAACTCCGGGCCTACGAGCGGGGATATGTAAAAGAGGGGGTGGGGGCCGGCGGATGTGCGATCGCCTCCCACCTCTTCGCCGGCTGGGACTCGGCCCGACTCCTCGGGGAGATCGAAGGTTTGGCCGGCCGTCTGGGCCGGTGCCGGCCCGACTCAGATGCGGGTCCGCTTGGAGAGTAACTGTTCTTCGAGGGCGGCGATGCGATTGTAGGCGGCGGTCAACTGGGCCGTCAGCCGTTGGATCTGCACGTCGGCCGTCAGGGTGGGTTCTTCCCGGTGGACGACGTTGGTGCTGTCGGTGTAACAGTCGTCGATCAGAACGTCCTTGTGTTCCGCCCGACGACGTTCCACCCTCCACTGAGCCGGCGGGGGAGATGCGGTCAATCTAGTGCCGTCTTCAGATGTCTCTCCAACGGTTTCCTCCGCCACCGAAGTCGGCTCGGGCGTTTCGACCGCGAGGGAGAGCGAAGGGAGCGACATCTGCTCGTCATGCCCGCCACTCTTTTCACTCAGTTGCATGACGATCTCATAGAGGGCATCTACTTTATGAGTTAAGGCGATGACTTGTTGAGTCAGCACATCCATAAATATTCCTCTTCATACGATGAACGGGTATCTCGGTTTTGATTCTAAAACGGGATCGGAGTGAATCCGGAATTACTTCTCAATTATTTAACCTTTGAACCCGCTGTTCTAATCGAACATCGGACATTCATATATTTTGGTTATACTCCGGACGTTTTTGGACCCGATACTCGCCGCCGGAGGACCGATCGCATATCCGCTCCCCCAGAGGACGACATTTCCGGCGATCGCGCCCCACCGACCGCCCCGCCCGGTTTGCGGGGATTTTCTCGCGCCGATTCTGAGCCGCTCCACTCATCGGACTGCGGGGCGATCGCGATCGCGGACACATCGAAATTGTCGGCCGCAAAAGCCCCCGATTTCGCCCACATTCAACCCGATTTCGGGGCCGCGACCTCCCCTTCGGGGGGCGACAAATTGACGGGCGATCGCCCGCCTATCCCCCGATCTTCTGTTCCCAACATCGGCTCGATTTGGGGGGACCCGTTCGGAAACAATTGAGAAGAGTTTTCGACCGAATTGAAGCCGGCTAATCTGAAAAGAGTTGACAAATGTTTACATCGTCACCCCGGCGAAACTTGTTTCGATCAGTTAACCGGATGAAACGCCCCCCGCCATCTCTCGAAAGTGGGGGTGTTTCGATTCGGGGCGCGATCGCTCGATGAGAGAGAATGTGATCAATTGCCATCGATCGGAGGCGGATTTGTAACAGGGGTAACTGTATTTACCCGGTGGGGTGATTAGAGTTTTCCAAACTGTTTGAGTGACTTCCCCGGTTCCGTTCGGGGGCGATCGCATCGTCCGGACGGCGAAAAATTCGCCCGTCGGATAGATTGCGGGATGCGGGTATTTGTGGTTATATTAAGAAATGTAACGAAACAACGACCGGGCGCTTGACACAGGATTGACACCGATTATTTTGACGAGGACATCCTAAATGACATTACCGAGAAGGCAGAATCAGATCGACGTGGCGTCTGCGATCGCCACCTATTTTCGACGGTCCTGCGGTGACTGGCGGTCGGAACGGCGCTACTACACCCTCCCGGAAGGCTCCACCCAAGAAATCGTCAGCTACATCACCGTCCGGTTTCTCGAACCCGGAAGCGAAGAACTGATCCGGCTGGCCCGCGCCCACGGATTGGCGGACGAAATGGCCTGGGAGTGCGGCTCCCACGTCACCTGGGAAAGCAGCGATCGCCTCTCGGGACGGGAGCAGTCGAAGGGTTCCACCTGCTTCGGTGTCTTGGGGAACATTTTATATCGCGATCGCGGGTTCGCCACCCCCAAACCCATCACGGCAGCCTACCATATGCCCGACCCCAACACATTGTGTCTGCGAACCGAGTACAATGGGTCTGTATTTGAAGAAGAGATCAAGCAGATCGGCGACAAATACCGGACTCGCCAGACCATTATCTCCCGGGCCCGGGAGCAGATCATGATCGGACAATACTTGGAAAAACGCATTTCGTGAAGCGACGATCTTTTTTGTTGGGGACCAGTCTGTTGGCACTCGAAGCGGCGGTGTCGGGGTGCTCTGCCACCCCCGCCTTCGAGATCGAATTGCTCAAAGATACCGTCCCCATTCAAATGGTGAATCGATTCCGCCGGCAACTCGAAGGCCGATCGGCCCCCCGTTTCGTCCCCAAAGCCAGTCTGAATGCCCTCTACGAGCAACTGCGGGGCGACGAAAATTCCTCCGGCCCCGACGAGCCGGGCCGGTTTCCCCTGAATTTGATCCCCCGGCGGCAGACCGCCACCGGTTCCGCCGATCTGGTCATGATCGGCGATTTTTGGCTGACCCGGGCCATCCAACAGGACTGGCTCCGACCCCTGAATCCGGAGGAGTTGCAGCAGTGGCCGCAACTCCCCCAAAGGTGGCAAAATTTGGTGAGGCGAAACCGTCAGGGAGAATTGGTCGCGGGTGACGACGGCCAGATTTGGGCCGCACCCTACCGCTCGGGCACCACCGCCATCGCCTACCGCCGCGATCGCTTCGAGGAATTGGGGTGGACTCCGACGGACTGGGGCGACCTGTGGCGGGAAGAATTGCGCGATCGCATCTCCCTGCTAAACCAACCCCGGGAAGTCATCGGCCTGACGCTGAAAAAATTGGGGTACTCCTACAATACCGCAGATCTCGATACCGTCCCCAATTTGAAAGAAGAATTGCTCGCACTCCAGCAAAACGTCCGCCTCTACGACTCCGACAACTATCTCAAACCGTTAATTTTAGGCGACACCTGGCTGGCCCTGGGCTGGTCCACCGACATTTCCGCCGCGGTCCAGCGGCAACACGACCTGGGAATCGCCATCCCCCGGTCTGGAACCGCCCTCTGGACCGATCTGTGGGTGAAGCCGAAAGCCGCCCCCGCCGCAGACGACAACTTGGCCCGAGAGTGGATCGATTTCTGCTGGCAACCCAACATCGCCGCCCAGATGTCCCTGCTCACCGGGGCCACCTCTCCCATCGTCTGGGGTGCGAACCGGGCGGATTTGCCGCCGGATTTGCGGGACAATCCCCAACTGCTCCCCGATGCCGAGATTTTGGAACGCAGCGAATTTCTGCTCCCTCTGCCGGAATCGACTCTGAAACAGTACCGCGACTTGTGGCGCGAGATCCGTCAAGAATTAATAATTAACAATTAATAATTGATAATTAAGAGTTTTACGTTGTCGTTCAACCCGAATATTTAATAGGAAAGGCAGACACAGAAGCCTGCCTCCACAGTCCTAATATTTAACAGGAAAGGCAGGCACAGAGCCTTGCCCCCACAGTCCTAATATTTAAGAGGAAAGGCAGGCACAGAGGCCTGCCTCCACAGTGATTTATAGCGCTGCTAGAGGGGGTGTAGGGTGTAGGGTGTAGGGTGTAGGGAGGGGAAATTCCCTCGACATCAGGGTTT